>NZ_LT607803.1:2716596-3018440 GCF_900090195.1 Variovorax sp. HW608 | reverse complement strand
TGTCGGGTCAGGGCATCTTCAAGGCGCTCTCGAGCGGGCGGCTTGCGGCAGATGCCATCAGCGCGAACCTGGCCGGAGATCACTCGGCACTTCAGGTTTACGACACCAAGATCCTCGCCGATTTTGACCTAGCGATGGCCCTGCGCAACGCCTACTACGCCCATGAGAAGCGTTGGCCCGAATCCGTGTTCTGGCGCCGGCGCCAGAACAATGAACGGGGTTGATCGAGTCACGCGTCGCATCGAAGGGAGGCCATCTGTCCCCGCCATGACCGGCATGCCCTGATAAGTCCACTTGGGCGTGGAGCTTGGCCCCCAGCGTCGCCAGCGACAACAGCCTCAACCGTCCGCGAATTGGAACGTCGGCCTGATGTTTTGATTGAGGCGGAAGGAGTTCGTCGCGCGACGAGCCGAACTGATCGCCTTCGAAGCTGGCCTGCAAGTACGTGATCGAGCGATGACTGGTTGCGAGGCCAGCCTCGTAGGTCTCGGGGATAGGGGGATCGTCACTGTGACGACCGGCATATCGCCCGAGAGCCGGCGTTTCTCGATCGCGCACGAAATCGGGCATTGGGAGCAGCACCGCGGCCAGAGTTTCTCCTGCCGAGTCGAGGAACGGGCGCTGGATAAGGCCGAAAAAAGCAAGGAGCGTGAAGCCGACGACTACGCTTCATCGCTCATGATGCCCACCGGCATGTTCAAGGAAGCCATCAAGGCCGGTAAGAGCGAGGTGTCGTTGGCACTCGTGAGTGACCTGGGCGCAGCGTTCCAGGCCAGCTTTCCGGCGGCTGCCATCCGCTTCGCGGAGTTGTCCGGAGAACCAGTCGTTCTGATCTTCAACGGCGCCGACAATGGCAGATGGTGGTCCGCTCGCTCCAGTCGCGTTCCTGAGCATTTATGGCTAAAGCGGGAGGTCAACAGCGACAGCTACGCGAGTGACTTGCTGGAAGCTGGTGCCGGTACAAAGAAGCAGGGCAAGATGCCTGCGGAACTCTGGTTCGAGTCGGTCCCGGAGGATCGATACGATGTTCAGGAACATTCAATCAGGTTTGCCGAAGGTGTCTACACCCTGCTGCACTTCACAGACGAAGTGCTGCTCGAAGAGCGAATGTCCGCCAAACGGGCCTGGCGCCATCGCGAGTAGACGTACTTCGAACCGAAGCCCCGGATTCGCGGGACGAGGCTTGGGGATAGGGTGGAGGACGCCATTTCCTCGGTGTCCGAGTAGCCTCAGAGGCTCACGCGCAGCTGCCTTGTAGAGATCAAAAGCGGGGTCGCAAGACGACGAACTCAGGTACTGCAATGTTGTCGCGAAAGGGCTGAGCAGGTGAAATCTTGTCGCCTGACGGTGCCCTTCTACGGTCCGAGCTATTTCGTGAAAGCAGTGAGTTTCAGGATCCTTCAGCTAGTCAGCTTCGGACGGAGATTGGCTTGGCGTCGCAATTTGTTATAGACATTCTCAATCCACTGGCGATCATAAGACATCATCCAGCTCCACCAGGTCTTCACGAAAGAAATCGGAATTCCGGTTGGCGAGAGCTCTCCTTTGTCTAACGAAATCATTGCGATTTCACGCAACTGCGCTATCCTTTCAGATAAGTCTTTATATTTCCCCGAAGGGCACTGAGTCTTCAACCAGTCTCGGTCGTTTTTTCTAAGCCAGTCCGAAACCCCAGACGGAAGGTCACGCATTTTGAAGCCCGGGTCTTTGTTGCGCATCTTTACGAGAATTGATCTATATCGGACGCGTGTCGCTTCTCGCGGTTTAAGTACTCTAATGATTCGAGGGACGTGCGCTTCAAACCACTTTCGATCATTTCTCAAAAGAAATTGGTACAAGCCTGGTCGAGCATTGGAGATCTGGGACCGACAAAGGCCTGCTGATGTCATATTTAAAGCCATTTCCCTCGCGGCGATAATGCGCTGCTGCATGCGTTCTGCCAGGATTTCCGTCCGTATCCCGCTTTGTGCCCTCCGCTTCTCCAGATCCTCGGCTCTCCCGCGAGTCAACCAGCCAACACCCCTCGAGCCGGCGTTGGTTCTTAATTCCCAAATTTTGGATTGCACCTCCCTGGAAAATTTGTTTTCAAGAAGCGCCAAGACATTTTCGCCAACACACGCCCTGCGAGCGACCTCCTGTCTCGAATGGCCCCGCATTAGCATCGACACGATGTCCGGCGAAAATCCTTGCTCCACACTTATCTCGACCGCGTGTTGCTCGTCATCCGAAGGCAGAGGAATCGAGCTTCCGCGGAATTTCTGTGAGGCGCTCTTTAGCCAACTAGCCGGTGCTCGTTCCAGAGCGAACGCACACAGCGCCGCTTGAAGCACTACGGGCACCCTGCTCGGCAAGCCGATAAGCGCCGTTTTGACTCTTTCGCGTGAAGCAAAGCAATGAAGCGTTCGTTGGACTGCCTCGAAAGAATCAACCCCAAACCACGTGACGAATTCGGCGAGCAAACTTCCAGGCGAAGAGAGATCGTGAGATTCACTGAAGGCTGCATGACAGAGGCGATGCCGCTGATAAGGCCTAAGTATCGGCGCCGTCCCCCGATAAACATTTTGAAGCAATTCGCACGTCTTCTGGTAGCCCTCTGAAAATTGAAAGCGTGTTCGAGGGAGTTCGTATTCAACGCTGTCTTCGCACCTCTTACATTTTGTATGCGCTGGTATAAAGCTCCGGCTACTTCTGCAGGCTTCGCATCTAAACCTGAGCTGCCGACCGTGAAGAGGACACCTTTGGATGAACCCCAGCTGATGAAAAAGATGCCAGTGCCCAAACCCATACCGCGCCAAATCGTCTGCGACGCAGTCTGGGCAGACCCGGCACATGGAGGGCGAGGACGTCCCATCGAAGGCAAGTGTCATGATGGAGTGGCGACCGCGAGCATCGCCTGCCGCCAAGGAGGCAAGCCAAAGCAATTCTTCCTCCTCGGTAAAAAATGCCCCCCATAAGCCCGCTTGTGAGTGCGAAGCCATCAGGGTTGCGGCTGCGATGCTTCCACCGAGCAGATCCTCGGAAATTCGGTTTGCTCGCAACGCAAAAGGGTTCTCCAATCTGGCCTGGCCGCCTTCGAAATCCTTGCTAATGTCCTTTGCACGGAAGCACCCACATGCGCCATACGCAGTCAATATCGATCGAACTGTCGCATCTAGGGGTACCAGAGGAGTCATGCTGGATCCATCTCGCTAAAGTGGGGCAATCTTTCGGTTGATGTCGACAACTTTTCGCCCTAACTTAGAAGCTGATGCCGATCTTTTTCGCGCCTGATCTGCTCCTGAGCCTGCTATCGCGTTCGGATATATAGAAGAAAGTGAAAAGTCTTGGACATCGGGGAAAAATTCCACTCGCTCCTCAGCGGATAGGGCCGCCCAGCGCTCTGCGAAGGCCGCGACAGGTTGGTCTTTGAATTTCGATAGCGCCTCAATATCTCGCCGCACATAAGCCGAGATGATTGGCCTCACTCCAACCATGGGACTACTGTGCACAGCTTCAATCAAAGCTTCCGAATCGACGCGCTCTTTTCCTGCTAGCAGGGTGCACAAGAGTGTTTCCCTGCGCAATCGGCGCACGTACGCCGGCAGGCCACCCGTCAGACACCAGATTACCTTGGGCAGATCTTCGATGTGGGAATCAGAATTTGGACCGAAGACCGTGAATCCCCACAGATGCGGAATTATGTCTTTCGTCCAGCGATCAGTGAGCCACGAAATTTCAGGAAAGAACTTCCAATCTCCGCCCTCGGTGAAACGATTTAGATCTTGGCTGTCTGCCATAAGATCGTCAAACGCAAGCGGATTTCCCATGAGAACTACGGGCGTTCCAGAATTCAGAAGGCGCAGAAAAAATTTGCGAAATATCTTGCCGATCACGGGGGTGTTCAGGTCCCCATCTTGTGATTCTTCTATAAACAGCATGCTACATCGATGGAGGCCTAACCAGTGAACTATATGCACCAACTTAGTGTCGACGCTTTTTAGCTTTGCCAGTTGGGTGGCATAGTTGGTACACAGAACCTTGTCCATCTCGCGAGCGATAGATTCGCACAAAGTCGACCTACTGCCATCGGCTGGCATTTCCGCACATAGCCAAACCAGCTGTTTAAGCTCTGCCCAACCGCACTCTTCATTTCGTCCCCGATCGATGCGCTGCACAAACTGCGCCGTGAAGCGTTGTCGAAAGGCCGTTTTGCCACTCTGACTCGGCCCTTGGAGAATCGCCCCTTGAGCCCTCATTTGTTCGTACGGGGGGTCGGGAATGTCGTCAATGGTCTTATCGAGCGCAGCAAAGGCATGGAACGCCCATTCCTTGTTCGATTGCAGCCTGGGGTCTCTTTGAACAAGACTGTTGATGAGCATCAGATGGAGTCTTATGGCTGCCTCCACGTCGTCAAAACGCGGTACGTAGACGTTGCTAATCTGCTCGATGGCGAGGAGCCGTCTCTCCGCGGCCACCTTCGTTGGCCACTTGCGGCAGGGATCAAAAAAAAGAGCGTTTGCCCAATCGATGGCTCCCATCAGCGGAGTTACGCCGGGGAGCAGCGGATTACCATCGGCCCACGCAAAGGAATCGCTGTTGCTATCTACCTGTGCCATGATTTGCGGATCGCCTCCATACGCGCGGTCTGGCTAGAAGTAGTGCTCTTGGCCGGTAACGCCGACTCGTAATCCATTGGTGCGATCGTGGCATTTCCAGGTAAGCCGAGGTCCCTTTTCTTTGCCGAATTCAACTCTTTGGCAAGGCCAGACCTTTTTCCGCTTCGTCTGGCTGCTCGGCTCGGGCGTTTCGCTAGGGCATTCAATTCAGCCTGCTTTTCTCGCATTGTGTGCTGATTGGCTCGATCATTCTTGGCAATACGTGATCCTTCCGCGTTTTGGACAACACGCGTGGCGATGAATGCTGCGAGCTTGTCGCTCGAGGCGATCGTTAGCCAGTCCACAAGCGTTACCTTGTTTAACTCAGCATCTCGCGCCTTTAGATCTAACGACTTCATGCCATTGAGCTGAATGAATATTTGGCTCAGATTCGATGGATCGACGAACGCCTCATATTCAATAGCCTTCTTTCGCGCACGTGTTAAAATGTCGGTCTGATAAAGCCATTCAGCCGAATAAACCAAGCCCGGGATCAGCTCCCCACGGGTGCCTCGCGGATCGCGCAAGTGAACCCCGTCTCCGTGCACGACAGCCGCTATTCGAGGTAGACACTGGGCCCGGAGCAAGTCAAGGTTTATTGGTTCGCTCGCGATGTATCCTTTTCTTATTTTCCACAGAACGATTTCTTTTCGCGTTGGCTTGACGCCGTCGTTTCGCATCTCGAGCGTCAAATACTGAGGAACTTGTTCTACATTGTTGTGATACAAGATCCCTTCAATCAGATGAGGCATGTTTTCGGAATGCGTTCGACAGGCGACATCTTCACGAAACGGATCTCCCCGCTTTCGCCGTCGGCCATGTGTTGCCCCGATATTTCGTGAGTCAACCAGACTATGCAACGTCTTATGCCCGGCTTCGACTTTGGCTTTGCTGTTTGGGCTGAATAGCTTTGTAAAGGCGATCGAGAGCTCACTTTTGGAAAGAGTCTTGATGCTGTTATGGGCTTTTATGTCGCCGTTGTCTCCCGTCACCTGTTTCGGCATCCAGTTGATCCAGTCGTCTTTTTCTATTTGGACGCTAAATTGTGCGGCGTATTCAACGTGTCCTTCGGCACAATTGAGAAGGGCCCGCATTCCAGTGTATTGGCTTGAGTGCTGATGTCCTGACGCGACACCCAAGATGTAGTCGGTAGAGTCTTCTACAACAAGCGTCCTCCAGCTCGTCGGAAGCACGATGAGTCTGGATGCTTCGCTAACCGGCGTCTGGTCTTCACTGGTGCTGTCAAGATATGCGCGCAGGCCGAATATGTTGGCCCTCTCGTAGCCGGAATGCCTGATCGGCTGCTGATGTCCCTCGTAGTGAGCGACGCCCAGATTAATCTGCTGTGGGCGATCCCTTTTTGAGGCGGGGCCGTGCAGTTCAAATTGTGCGAGAGTCGGGCGTCTTTCTGGCGGTAGATAAACTACTTCAGGATCTTTCGAGGAGGCAGTGTATTCGAGCTTGGCTGCATAATATTCACTCATCGTTTTGTGATATGCATATTCCAAGGTGGCGTCGGAAGATTTGTATTTCTGGTACCCCGCTCGGAGATTTTCCTTGTCGCGCTCAGTGAGATTGAGACCGAGCTTCCGTTTGCGCGCAGCGCCTGACAGGGCCTTGGCTTCTATGTTGGGTCGACCAGGCTTCGTCTTAAACTGCTTGGATTGCCCAAGCCCGCCACAACATCCAAAGTAGGGCAAAAGAGAATTTCGATGACCAAGTCCTAGCATATATCGCCGCAACAGTTGGACGATCTTTGGTGGCGATACGTTTTTAATACCCGCCTGTTGCGCAGCGAGTTCTGAGGCTAGGCCGGCTTCTAGGAGGGCAAATGCATCGTATTCATTGACGATTCCTGCAATCAGTGCATCGTGCTGGTTTCTGCGTTTCAACCATTTTGCGGGGTGCGCGCGCGATTTTCTAATCAAGTGATCAATTGTGACGCCATGTTCCAGGTCTTCGTCCGAGAGCTCCCACTCAGCGGGGAAGCCCGCTCCAATCAACGAGAATTCGCCAGATTTTATAAGTCGTTCAAGTTCGGCTTCATCGATTCGCCGTGGGGATTTGATGTGGTGGGCAAGGCGTTTATTTTTTTCTCCTTGCTTTGGAAACGGAATCCACCAGAGCGCGGATCCGTCTGGCAAGACACAAACGACTCGCCCTTCGTGAACGGGTAAGCCTGTTGTATGCGAGCGCAAAACAGAGCCTAGAACATCTGAATCGATGGCCATCAGGCGTCCAGTAGTTCTCGCCGCAAGCGGTCGCGAAATGCTTCCGAGGAACGGTTGAGCATCTTGTTCATGTAGATCGGCTGGGTCAAGTCGATGTCAATGAGACCGCCCCAAGCGGCCATGCGGAAGAATGTGTGGCTGTACTCCAGATCCAAGCCGGTCTTCTTTGCCGCCTTGATCCTGCACACCTCGATCGAATCGCTGTTGGCGAGACGCATAAATTCATGGGCAAAGTCAATCAGCTGATTTGACCTGCCAAAGGCTTCAATTTCGGAACGTAGTGGTTCGAGCCAAAGCAGATTTTCGTGAAAGCGCTCAGGGAGAGAGTCGCTGTACATAATCTTCGAAAAGGCGCCAGCCTCTATCGCGTATCTTTCTTCGAGCGCCAACCGCTGGACCACTCGCCGGCTGCGTGGGGATTGGCGTTGCGTTGCCGGCTTACATTGCCAGAGTGCTAAGCGGTCCTTTGGGGGCGTACCGTGGCGAATCATCAGATCGGTGGTCGCAACAAAGGGAATGTCCGTGCCCGGATACACGCCATGCTTTATCCCCAAGTCGTGGGCGATCTCGAGCATCCCGCGTAGAGGGGGTAGAAATGCATCCCGGTCGATGTCCCAACCTGTCAGGGGGTGCTCGTGCTCGCCTGGCCACATGGGCATCTGTTCTCGAATTTCTGTAGCGCCGAGCCACGTTGCGATTCGACTTGCCCTCTCTTCCCCAGTTGAAAGGAGGTGGAGAGAGCGGTAGCGATAGAGCGGCGTGTGACTTACGAAGATCGTGCTGATCGGCGAGCTGAGGCGACGTCGCACGCGGATCCAAGAGCAATACGATTCTCCAATCCCACAGCCAACGCCGCCGTCGATCAACGCAAAGAGCCGCTTTTTCGTCATTACAGTTCTGTAAGGCTGAACCAACCCGGCGGGTGCCGCGGACGGCCTGAACCCTGACCACGCACCGTTTTGCTCGTGCAATTCACGCGCCAATAGAACGGTACGTAGTGGGCCCTCAAGCCGGGCGATTTCCGGGCACTTTGTCATTGGACGACACTTGTATCGGCTTCCGGCACCTGGTTGGCGCTGGTCCAAGCGTGTGTCCGTCGCGCTCCCTTGCGCGGGAAACACGGAGCGCGCCTATCGCTACGGACTCGGGCAGAGACCTCAAATCGGCGAGCTGGATGCCTGCCAGGCGAGCTCGACAACAAGCACAAATGGGTGTGCCCGCTCTCGGGCATAAACGAGCAGACCCGTCGTACGTCACGCGCCGCCCTGCGCGACGCGGCCTTATTCGCATCAATTAGTAACGCCGACAGTTGTTCTGATCGTTCCATCGAGGGCTCCGCAATGGCTGCAAAGGGCATTGGGCGGTAAATTCCGGCCAGTTTGTATGAGCGTCGCAAGCTTGAACACCTGCACTGAAAGGCGGAGTTTCTGTACCCTTGTTCCATGTCACGACAAGCGGATCTCCGTGCCAATGGGTGGCTCGAGCCTCGACGAGCGACTGTGGGGCGCCCAACGAGAGATCCCCTTGACTCGCTTCGCACGCGGCTGTGGTTCAGCGTCGTTCTGCAAAGCAGTGGTGCTCGCTCGGCTCATTCCTTGGAGCAATTGATTGAGCCCAAGCCCGGGCGCGAAACCGGCGACGGCATTCGTCGAACCAACAAGTGGGCGCACTATCGTGATGGCATCAGGATCCCCACTGCCACTGGGGGGAGGCCAAGTGCCGTCGACTTGGCGGAGTGTGCGTTTAGCGGCACGGCACGCTACTTTCGCAGTCCAATTTGGCTGATCCTGGCAGGCTGGACGCCAAACCAGCAGGAAAGTAACGACCTCCTGCTGAAATGTGATGCCCGGGTTCTCAGCATCATGTCCAACAGTCGGGAGACCCGCACCTTTGCGGGAGAAGGGCTTCTGGGATTTTGTGACGAGGACGCTCGTCTCATCGCGCGCCTTGGGGACTTTAGTGCTTACGAAGCCTTGGTCATCGTGCTTGCGCGTTCAGACGCGATCGCCTCGGCGCAATTGCGACACTCCGCGTTCGATGGCTTGCGAATTCTCGAGGACGCCCTTGCCGTGAACCCTATCCTGGGGCCATTTTGCGAAGAGCTCTATCATGAAATCACGGGCCGTTTTAGGTGTTGGTTGTTCGATACCTCCATGTTCCGCGAAGACTTGTTGTTCGTGCCTTGGTCGCTTCACCGCGCGATCTTGCGCGAAGGTGCTTTGGTCCGGTCGCGATGATCGCATTCGCGAGGGTAACGCGACGTGATAGTCCCGATTTCGAAGGGACTGATCCCGTCTACTGCTACATCTCCAGGGCGCAGTTCGCATACCTGCGGCTCGCTGCCGGACCAGGCCGGCCATGCGAAATTGAACCTGCGCGGAGTGCTGTCGATGCTGGGGTCGACCGAGGAAGCCCAGGTTGTCTGGCGAGAAAACGCAAGCACTACATCCGTCTGCTGTCCAAGCCGCCTCGCCGCCGAAGGGACGTCGCCCCTGCGTTCGATATGGCCTGCGGGATGCGCTGGGAGCGCTCGTCTGCTCACAACGCCTGAAGGTCATGATCCCTGCACTGCTGCCGGCCATGCTTCGGCACGGCAGGATCAGCGACGATCCCAACTTGCATGCGCAGTAGGCGGCCTCCTGCACTCGTTCGAGATGCCGAGCGAGCTGGCCGAGGTCCTGGAGACACCCACTGCCGTGGCCGGTGTCGTCGAGGCACTGACGCTGTCGGCCCTCGGCGCCACCGGCCGCATGGAAGCTTCATTTGCAAGTGGCAACGAGCTTCGCCGTGGTCGCGGCACACGGCCAACCGGCTAACGGCGACCGCCCGTGATGTCAGCGATCACGCGTTCGAGCCGCGCATAGTCGATACAAAGATATAGCCCTTGCCCCCCGAAAGACGGATGCGGCCCCTGCCGGCATGGCGAGACACTGCACCATGGACAATCGAAGCAGGCACTCGAGTGTGGTGGCGGCAGGCCGCTGGATCGACGGCACGCGCGAGGATGGAGCGACCGTGCTGTACCTGCAAGGTGCCTGGCGGCTGCCGTACCTGCATGCCGTGACCGACGAGATCGAGTCGCTGCCGCTGTCGCCGCAGCAGCCCTGCATCCTGGACGGCAGCCGTCTCGAGACGCTCGACACGGCCACGGTGTTCGTGCTGCTCATCCGTCTCGTCGCCGTGGGATACACGCGGGCCACGGTCAGCCTGCGCCGGGGTCGTTCCGCCGACTCATCGCTCGCCTGACCGAGCACCTCAAGGAGCTGGACAAGCTGGTTCGCGAGTTCGAAGAACAAATCAAGGCTTGGCATCGCAGTAGCGAGCTGAGCTTGAAGCTAGAAAAGATTCCGGGCATCGGCCCTCTGGGTGCCAGCGCTCTTGTCGCCTCCATCGCCGATGCGAACAGCTTCGACAACGGCCGACAGCTCTCGGCCTGGCTCGGGATGGTGCCGAGGCAGCACTCGAGCGGAGGCAAGCCCACGCTCCTGGGCATCAGCAAGCGTGGCGACGTATACCTGCGCACGCTTCTGATTCACGGTGCTCGCTCGGCTATCGTCGCAGCGCAGAACGAGGCCGTGAACACCAACGTGTGGCTAGCGAGCCTGCTGAACCGACGACATCCGAACGTGGCCGCGGTCGCGCTGGCCAACAAGAACGTGCGACCCGTTTGGGCGCTGCTGGCTCACGGGCGCGAGTTCCGTCCCAGCTACGTGCCGCCACAGCTCGCTGCAAAGCACTGATACGCATCAACAAGGAAGGCGAGGAGACCGAACCACCGATTGCTCAGGCAATCACGCAGTAATGGCAGGACAGGTTGGACCATGGTTGGCGAAGCCCAGAATGGCCGAAGCACTTGGAGTGCGGAGAACCGATAGAGGAGCCGACCAGCAGACCCCATCAGGGACAGCGGCGAGAAGCCGCAGCCAAAGTCCGAATGTACGGGTGCAATCGAACCCTTCATGTCATCATCAACTGAAAGCTTGGGGGGCGGAGAATCCTGCCGTGTCGGGTCATCGAGCGGCGAGAACGCGCGCCCATGGCTCATCGATGTCGACCAGACCCAGCACGGCGACCACGTTGTCGAGCATTCCGGCGCCGAACCAGCGCCGCACGGCATCGTCATCGCCTAGCAACTGCCGAACGGTGTCGACCTGCTTGGCGTAGCACCGGCGCACGGCCTGCCCCACTAGCGGCTCGCCGGCGGCACAGTTCGCGTGCATGAGGAAACGCAGGATGTTCCGGTCCGTGACGAGCGCGGCGTAGGCACCGCGCGCCGCATCAAACGCCGCCTCCGGCGCCAGCCCGGCCTCACCCGATGCCAACGAGTGAGCGAACAGCGTTTCGGTCATGACGACGGACACGTGGTCGACCGCCGCCGCGAACAGCGCTTCCTTATTCGGGTACAGGCGATAGAGATACGGCTGAGAGATGCCGACCCAAGCTGCGATTTCGTGCGTCGTTGTACCGTAGAAGCCCTTTTGCGCGAAGCAATCGACCGCGGCGGCCATGATGGTCCGACGTCGCTCGTCGCTCTTCGTGCTAGTGCCGGGGGCGGGCATGGGGATCAGCAAGAAACATGGCGCTCCTCAGCTCCCAAAAGGCACGTTGAGGCCTGGGTCGGACGGCACATCGCGGGGTGTGAGCGCCTCTATCGCGACCAGCGGGTTCCAGTAGTCCAGATAGTGGGTGATGAGCGCGTCGTCATTGGTCCTGACGACGGAGATGCACGTCTGCTCGTACGGCTTGCCGGTTGGCAGCGCAGTGCCCGTCGAGCGGAATTCGGCGATGACCAGACTCGGGTCGACCGTGTCGTGAAACACCAGGTCGACGAATTCCACGTCAAAGGTCTTGGGAAAGTTGCTCATATGCGCGAACAGTGCGTCTCGCCCCGTGACCCGTTTGGGCACGCCGACCGGCGCGTACGGGAACTCGAGCACCGCGCCCGCGGCGAACAGCTTCACCCATTCGTCGACGCGTCCTGCGGCGGTGAGGCGCAGGTGCTCGGCCAGGGTGTGCCGGGCAGCAGCGCGGCGGGCGGCGTCGTCCTTCTTGACTGTCATGTTCATTCCTTGGTTAGTGGTCGACCTATAGCTTACCATTTCGCACCAGCCGCTGCAAGTTGGGGAGCAGGAAGGGTGATGCCACCCGCCAGTTTGAAGTCGCCTGATGAGATCGAGCCCTCACCGTTGATCCGCCATGGCGTCAGATTCCAGCCCGAATGCACATCGACATTCATTCGAGTTGGAATTTGCTGTCGGTTCTCACTCGAGCTGTCGGTTCTTCTCACTCGAGTTGGAAGTTTTCTCATTCGAGTTTGAACTCGCCACCGGTGATGGCGGAGCGGCGGCGGGGGATCTGGAGGAGGAGGGGGAGGCGGCGCCGATCGCGCGGCGACGTCCGGAGGAGCCGAGTCGGAAATGCAGATCGCGGACCTGGTCGCTGTCACCCACCAGATGGCCGGCGGCGTGATCTAGGTACGATCCTCGATCGCCTGCGATGGCCGCTCAGCAATGAGCGGGGGACCGCTTCGCGGCCAGACGCGACCTATCAGTTGGGCAACAAGTAAGAGAGCACCAGAGCCACGGCGAGGGCTAGCAGCAAGGCGCGGCGACAGTTATATGAGGGTTGCGCGCGTGTCGTCGGACATGGCGGGTTGCTCCGGTAGACCTTCGGACCTGACCCTTCGTGGAATGCTGCGCCGATTTCATGACAGTTTCATGAGCGCATGTGAGCATCTGGATCAACTTTGCTCGCGCGAGAGCTGAAGCGGCCTGGATGCCAGCCATAGAGACCTTGAATCAGTTCGCAAACTGCCTCAGCCCGTTGTTCGAACGCTGGACCCAGCTGACCGACGCGTACGCCAAGCAGTTCTTTTTAATGCACCGCGGTGACAAGGCAGCGCGCCTTGAGGCGCTGCGCTTGGCCCAGGAGCTCCAGCGCCTGAACCGCTCCATGAGCGCTGAGGTCTGAATCGGCGTTTGCGCCACTGCGAAGTGAGCGCGAGGACGATGCTCACGGCTCCAGTACCTTCAGCACGAGCAAGCCATCGGCCGTCTGAAAAGTGTCGATGCTGGTCCGCATGACGCTGCGGCCGACCTCGAGACGGTACTCGATGACTTCCGTCTGCTGCTCCCCCGGGGGAGGACTCGTCTCCACCTCCACGTATCGCAAGATGACATGACGCTTTCCGACTTGGTCTGTCACGGGGATGCGTTCGGTGGGTGCCTTTCGTTTCATCGCGCAATCCGGGTTTGCTGCAATGCAGCAATTCTCGCGCTACCATGTTCACGACGCCAAGCGGCATCCTCGGACGCGAACTGACACACTTTTGTCACAGAGCGGTCTGGTCTCCGAGCAGTGCATCGAGTATGTTGCACGCCTGCCGGCGCCGCCCTCTCGTCCGTCCACCAGGAGCAAGAACATGTGCCGATACCACTGCGAATTGACGACTCTCTTGCAGGACCTGAAGGCCCGTTACGGGGAAGACGACGATTCAGTGAGGCAGGTAAGGCGCGAGCTCGAGACGGTCGAAGCCCGGGATGCCGAGCGCCGGCACTTTGCGCTTGGCCGCGACTGCTCTCTACACGCGAGCAGGCACAGCTGGGAGGGCTACTCAAGCCTCTTGCATTCAAGCCAACGTCCCGCACCCTTGGGGTCAGACCTGCGCGCGGGATAGGCGTCGTGTGAGGGGCGTCGGTGAGCTGTTGAAGCGCATGCAGTACTGCGCGCAGAAGCTCGCTCTTCTTGGCGGGGCGCTTGAAGTCTAGCGCGCGGTCCTTGAGTACTGCAATCAGACCGAAATCCGACTCGGGCATCGTGAAGCTGTCGCGCACGAGCTTTGCCTTCCCTTTTCCCGCGTCGTGCACGCTTTGCTGTGACGCGGTGAGCCGCCGCCTAACCAGGTTTTCGTGATCGTGCGCGTGCCGTGTGGGAGCGGGTGGCCCCAGAGAAGACTTTGCACTAGCCTCGTTAGGCTTTAATGCGCGCCACCGGCATCCATCGGCGCCGACGACCGCGACGGCCGGGTCATCCAGACCACCCCGATCAGCAGCGCGAACAGAAGAGCCGAGCCCAGGAAGATGTCGTCCGCGGCCCGCGTGAAGGCCTGCTGGTCGATGAAGCGGTTGAGCTGGGCGGCGGCCTGCTGTGCATCGAGCCCCAGTTTCCCGAGCGCGGCGAAACCATCCGCGGCATCGGGGCTCGCGTAGGTGAAGAACTCGGTCAGGTGCGCATGGTGCAGGGTCGCGCGGTTGTCCCAGAGCGTGGTCGTGATCGAGGTGCCGAAAGCGCCGGCCGTGATGCGCACGAAGTTGCTGAGGCCCGTGGCCGACGCGATCTTCGAGGGCGGGAGCCCCGAGACGATGACCGCCACCAGCGGGGTGAAGAGGCACGCAACCGCCGCGCTGCCGGAACTGGGTGGCGGCCTTGGCGGCTTCCGCTTCGAGTTGCGCGGCCGGCAGGCCGGTTTCCAGTGCTGCACGCTGGGCCAATGCCGTGGCGTGGGCGTCGAGGCCATCCGCGATGCGTTCCAGAAACGCAGCACGGACCGCGAGGCTTGTATTGTTGTAGCTGTCGAACGCTTCGTCCCGACTGAAAGCCGTTGACTAGTTCTGCCGCCGCCTCGTTATCCAGAGCGCGCGCTGAGATGATCTTCGTTCGAACGGGATTGGTGGACTGTCCACGCGCTTCCGCCCTAGCCGTATATCGCCGCAAGGTTGGCTCAAGCTGGGTCAACCGGTTTGCTCTCGCCCGGGGTCTTCGCAACAGTCGATCGGGGCAGGCCGGGTAAGGGCCTATTTCTTGCCATTCGCGGACTGGGACTCGATGAGATTGCTGCGCAGCGCCACGATCGCTTTCTGTATTTGCGCAAATTCGTCCGGACCCAGGCCAGTGGCGCCGACAAGACTGATTTTCAGAAATCGTTCGCGAAGTTGTCGACCATCCTTCGTCAGACTGACCCGTACTTGGCGCTCGTCCTCGGGATCGCGCTGCCTCTCCAGATAGCCCATGGCTTCGAGCTTCTTCAGGATCGGCGTGAGCGTGTTCGATTCGAGAAACAGTTTCTCGCCCAATTGGCCGACTGTCTGGTCGTCTTCCTCTGATAGCGCAATGATGGTGATGTATTGCGTATAGGTAAGCCCCAGCTGATCGAGGATCGGCTTGTACGCCTTGCCGAAGGCCAGGTTCGCAGAATAGACTGCAAAACACAGAAATTCCGAAAGATTCCGCCTCGCGGGAGCTGCTTTGTCGGTGGATTTCATTTGTGTCCTCTTTGCCAGGGATCGATTCCGTGCATGATCGATTATAGGTCGCATACGATCGTATCGCGATGGATCTAAAATCAGGTGGTGTTCCGGGCTTCGCGGCGATCCGGAGGTGCTGTCGTCAGGAATCCGGCCTGGGAATGAGAGATGCGGATGTCCTTCTCCATCCCGGTCATCACCTCAGCGGTGCCCGCATCGTTCTCCGCAGCGTAAGGCTTGCGGCAATGGTTTCAACCAAGACGGTAATGCCGCGCAGGCTGCCGACGCCACGACAACTGCAAGGGGCTGGAAGATTACTCGGATGCGTTTGTATCGCATCCGAGTACGATGACACTGGAAGGCGATCTGTCAAGTGCTTACAGCGGGAGCTGATCACCATGCGCAGCGGCGAAGGCTTGCGCTCGAACCGCGGCGCGATCCACGACGCCAACGGACGTGGAAGCGACGCCCTGGCCGTAGCCTTCCGCGTAGGGGTTCGCGCTGTGGGCGCTTACCACTGCCTCGGAGCGCACCCCAAGGCGATCGGTCGATGCGACCAACCGGGGCGTAACGCGCGAGGAGACGGCATCGGCGTACGGGTTCTCGCTGTGCGCTGCGATGACAGCCTGGGCACGGACGTCGACGCGATGGTTGGCTGACACAGGCGCTTGCACGCCTTCGTAGGTTTCCGCCTGAGCGCCGACGATGCCTACGAGCGAGAGAGCGGCGGCAGCGATGAACTTCGAGGTCTTCATTTCAATTTCCTTCAAGGGGCTGGATGATGTCAAGGAGGGTCTTGTGCATCGAATGCGATTACATCGGATCCGATGGAACGAATGATGGCCCCCCAGTTGGTCGATGTCAAGCAGAAAATGCGCGACCGTTTGTAACGGATCATTTATCAAGCCGGCCCTTCCAGAATGCCGGTGGCTGACGTCCGCTGGGGGGCTGATGCCAGCAATGGATGGAGTGTGATTCCCACCTGGTTACGACAGCGCCTCATTGGGCGCCGACTCAACGAGGAGCAAGTCATGGCCCAGTCCCCGCTCTACTCGACGATCTGAAGGTCGGCGATACGTTCAAGACCAGCAGCTACGAAGTGAAGACCGAGGACATCAATCGATTCGCGAGGGAGTTCGACGCCAGCCTATTCATCTCGACGACGATGCGGCGCGCGACACCTTCTTCGGCAGCCTAACAGCCAGTGGCTGGCATACCGCCGCGATCACGATGCGGCTGTTCGTGGCCGGCGAGCCTCACCTCGCCAACGGCATCGTTGGCGCCGGCGGCGTTGTCGAGTGGAAGGCGTCGACGCGGCCCGGTGATGTGCTGCATGTCGAGAGCGAGGTCCTCGAACTGATCCCATCGCGCTCGAGGCCTGAACGGGGCGGGGTCGTGCTGCGCTCCAAGACCGTCACCCGGCGCGGCGACGTCGTCCAGGTATCGACTGCCAAGCTGATGGCGACGCGCCGAACTTCCTCTTAGCGGACCCATGTCGGGCCGGCCCGAGGAACTGGTGGCCTTCGACTCGAACAGCTCGACGATCAGTCGATGAACACCCGCACCTTGGCGCTGAGATGGCGGTTCGGCAGATAGATCACGCTGACCGGGATGTTGTCGATCGTGCAATCCTCGAACAGCGTGACTGGGCCACCATCGCCGAGCGCCGGCCCCACGCCATATGTGGGGGCCTGGATGATCCGGAGCCCCTAACCGCAATCGGCGAGGTAGGCATTGGTGTCGTTCACCACCGCCGATGCCCGAGCGTGAGGGCACTCCATGTCTACGATTCACTTCGTCTATGCGACCACTTCGACGCCCGAGGAGTTTGTCGCCGCGCTCACGGACTTCGGGCCCGGTCGCTCGAAGCTCTTTGGCAACAGCGCCGACGAGTACCTCAAGGTGCATCGCCGCGGCCCGACCGAGGCCGATGTCACGGGAGGCTCAAGCGGCATCTGGGAGCGCCTACGATTGGTCCGACCCGCTCCGCGTCGTCATGACCACCATTGACTCCAATGTGTGGGGAGGTCGGTCGAGTCATGCCTACACCTGCACGCGGATGCCCGATGGAACGACCACCGTGGACGCCGTCGTGGTGCGCGAAGGCAAGAACATCAAGGGATGGGTGCTCGGCTTTGTGCTCGGGACCATCGGCAAGCGTTCTGAAGAAGGCGTTCGCCAACACCATCAAGGCCATCGAAAGCCGGCACGCGCCCGCTGCCACGGTAAAGCCGCAGTCTGTCCAAGGGGTCCTGAACCTCCAGCGACACGATGTCTGAATAAGAGGGAAATACGGCATTTAAGAAGCCGCGAAGACGCTTATCTTTCCAATGCGAATGCTTGGCGGCTCGACGGCTTCATCGCTTCGACCGCGTTTCCGTCGAAGCTAACCAAGTGCGAATCGCTGCGGCTCTTTTTTCCCAATCTCCAAACCATCTTGAAGGAATGATCATGATCAATGAAATCGACAAGGTTTTGTACACCGCCAAGACCCACACCACTGGTGGACGCGATGGCGCTGGAAAGTCCAGCGATGGCGCACTCAATGTGAAGCTGAGCAGCCCAGGCAGCAACAGGCCGGGCACGAACCCGGAGCAGCTGTTCGCCGTCGGATGGTCGGCCTGCTTCATCGGCGCCCTGGGCCTGGCGGCAAAGGCGAGAAACATCTCCTTGCCCGCCGATGCGGCCGTCGACGCCGAAGTGGACCTGGGCCTCACGGACAACATCTTTTCGCTGCGGGCGCGACTCAACGTCCATGTGCCGGGGCTGGATCGCGCGCTTGTCGAGGCCCTGGTCCGCGAGGCACACCAGACCTGCCCGTACTCGAGAGCGACCCGCGGAAACATCGACGTGGCCTTCAACGTCATCTGAGCCGCTGGATGACTCCATTGACCGACAGGAAGAACGTCATGACCACGACCAAGACTACGCTCCGAACCCTCCAGAACGCCTTTCTCGCGCTTCTGGTCGTCTGCGCCGCTCTGCTTCAAACGCAAGCGCAAGCCGCTTCGCCCTCGGGCAAGCCGACCATCGTCCTCGTTCACGGCGCTTTCGCCGAGTCCCTGAGTTGGGAATCCGTCATCGAGCGCCTTCTCGCGAAGGGCTACCCCGTGGTTGCAGTGGCCAATCCCTTGCGCGGACTGCGTAGCGATTCAGCCTATGTTGCCAATCTGGTGGATACCATCCCCGGTCCTGTCGTGATGGTGGGCCACTCGTACGGCGGCGCCGTGATCTCGAACGCCGCCGAGGGCAAGCCCAACGTCAAGAGCCTCGTGTTCGTGGCCGCGTTCGCGCCAGACAGCGGCGAGGCGCTCGGTGAACTGGGGGCACGGTTCCCTGGCAGCACGTTGGGCTCGGCGCTGGTGCCGGTGGCCTTGCCCAGCGGTGGCAAGGACCTTTACGTCGAGCAAGCCAAGTACCGCGAGCAGGTTGCGGGCGACGTTCCCGAAATCGTCGCAGCTCTCCTCGCGGCCACGCAAAGACCCGTCGCCGAGGCTGCGTTCACCGAGAAGGCGGGTGCCCCTGCGTGGAAGGAAGTGCCCTCCAGGTTCATCTACGGCACGGCCGACAAGGCCATCGCGCCGCCGCTGCTCGCGTTCATGGCGCAACGCGCGGGCTCGAAGCACACCGTTGTGGTTCAGGGCGCGTCGCACGCCGTGCTGGCATCGCATGCCGACGATGTCGCCGCGCTGATCGAAGAAGCGGCCGCCGATTGAGCGCCGCTTCGGCTTCACAGTTCATCTCCGATTGAAAGGCCATTCACATGAGCTCCCTCGAGAATCCAAAGCCCTCGCCGCTGTCCCGACGCCACTTTCTAGGCGGTTCGGCTGCAGCGCTTCTTGCCACCCAGCCGGTGTTCGCTCTTGCCGATGTCCGCAGCGACCTTGTCGCTGCGGACCTGCCACGCGACGATGCCCGGATCCGTCCGTTTGCCGTCCATGTGCCCCAGAGCGAGCTGGCAGACCTGCACCGGCGCATCGCCGCGACCCGATGGCCTTCGCGCGAATTGGTGACGGATGCATCGCAAGGCGTGCAACTCGCAACGATGCGCGAACTGGCGCGCACCTGGCAGACGGACTACGACTGGCGCAAGTTCGAGACGAGGCTGAACGGGTTGCCTCAATTCATGACGACGATCGACGGCGTGGACATCCACTTCATCCACGTTCGTTCAAAGCATCCCAATGCACTGCCGGTGATCGTCACGCACGGGTGGCCGGGTTCGATCGTCGAGCAGATGAAGATCATCGATCCGCTGACCAACCCGACGGCCCACGGCGGGGCCGCATCGGATGCTTTCGACGTCGTGATTCCTTCGCTGCCCGGCCATGGCTTTTCGGGAAAGCCCACCATGCTCGGCTGGGACCCCATCCGCATCGCCCGTGCCTGGGCTGTGCTGATGAAGCGCCTGGGCTACTCGCGCTATGTCGCGCAGGGCGGCGATTGGGGCAATGCGGTCACCGAGCAGATGGCGCTGCTGACGCCTCCGGGCCTGGTCGGCATTCACACCAACATGCCTGCCACGATCCCTGATGACATTGCGAGTGCGCTGCAGGCAGGCGGTGCGCAACCGGCAGGGCTTTCGGCGGAAGAGGAGTACGCATACGGCCAGCTCGACTTCTTCTACAAGAACGGTCTGTCCTATGCCCTGGAGATGAGCAAGCGTCCCCAGACGCTCTACGGGATCGAGGACTCGCCGATCGGACTCGCGGCCTGGATGCTCGATCACGACGCGCGTAGCTACGCGCTCATCTCGCGCGTCTTCGCGGGCAAGTCCGAAGGCCTGACGCGAAACGACATTCTCGACAACATCACGCTGTACTGGCTGACGAAAACGGGCGTTTCCTCGGCTCGCCTTTACTGGGAAAGCAAGCTGGCTTTCTTCGCGCCCAAGGGTGTCGCCCTGCCGGTTGCGGTCAGCGCCTTCCCTGACGAGATCTACACGGCACCGCGCAGTTGGACGGAGCGGGCGTATCCCAAGTTGGTCCACTACGGCAGGCGCGACAAGGGAGGGCACTTCGCAGCGTGGGAACAACCGGAGGTCTTCGCGACAGAGCTGCGCGCGGGGTTCAAATCGTTGCGCGCTTGAGGCCTGCACGGCTGACCGAAAACGAGGTCTTATTGTCCTAGCCGCCGTCCGGCCTCGGTGCTACCTTCTTGCCGCGTCCCGTCGCTCCGGATCGGACGACGGGCGGGCGCTCTCCCGCCATGACAAGGGGAAGCGGGCATATGAAGGTCAACGGAACGAACAGGCCGGTGGAGGCCACGGGTGGATGAAGACACTGCCGTGCTCTGGGTGTTGCGCGACGTACTCGGGTTGACAGGCACGAAGTTCGGATGCGGGCTGGGTTTGTGGGGCGCTTGCACCGTGCATGTCAACGGTGTGGCCACGCGGTCGTGCATCACACCGCTGCAAGCGGTGGCCGACGCGAACGTGAACACCATCGACCTGCGTATTCGCGCAGGCATAGAGCAGGCGGCGCTCGCGCTTTCCACGAACGCGAAGGCCAGCTGAAAGGATCTTCGATCGTCTGATGAACGACGCCCGCACAGACCTGTCGCGGCGCGATTTCCTGTCTGTGGCCTGCGCAAGGACGCCTGCGAAGTGTGGGTCGGCAGCCAGGTGCTGACGCGTGCGCAGGCCGCCGCGGCTCAGTGACGGGCCTCCCGCTCGACAAGGTCACGGTGCACAACCAGCTTCTGGGTGGAGGCTTCGGGCGACGCCTGGAGGTAGACAGCGTGACGCGCGCGGTACAGATCGCCCAGAAGGTCGACGGCCCGGTCAAGGTGATCTGGACCCGTGAGGAAGACGTCCAGCACGACATGTACCGCCCTTACTTCTGTGACAGGGTCAGTGCCGGCCTGGGCTCCGACGGCAGGCCCGTGGCCTGGAAGCATCGCATCACCGGCTCGTCGATTCTCAAGCGGTGGGCTCCTCCGATGTACCAGAACGGATTCGACCCCGAAACGGTCGATGGTGCAGTGAATCCGCCCTACGCGTTGTCGAACGTGCTGATCGAGTATGTGGATCACGAGCCGCCGATTCCCACTGCGTTCTGGCGTGGCGTCGGACCGACCCACAACATCTTCGTCGTCGAGAGCTTTGTCGATGAGTTGGCCGCCGCTGCGAAGACCGACTCGTTGAAATACCGCCTCGCACTCCTTCAGGAAAACCCGCAAGCCCGCGCTGTGTTGCAAGTGGCGGCCGAGAAGGCCCAATGGGGCCGCGCGATGGGCGAGCGCCAAGGCCGCGGGTTGTCGTTGCAATTCGCGTTCGGAACCTACATGACGCAGGTGGCCGAAGTGGAGGTGGCCCCGGACGGCAGCGTCGCGGTGCGGCGTGTCGTCTGCGCACTCGACACGGGCGTGATCGTGAATCCGGACACCGTGCGCGCGCAGATCCAGAGTGCGGTGATCTTCGGCATTTCCGGCGCTCTCTACGGCCAGGCCACGTTGAAGAACGGCCGCATCGAGCAGTCGAATTTCCATGACGTGCGCGTGCTGCGCATCAACGAGGCGCCGCAGATCGAGATCCACATCGTCGCGAGCACGGAGGCACTTGGCGGCATGGGCGAACCCGGGACGTCCTGCCTGGCGCCAGCGTTGACCAACGCGATCTTCGCCGCGACAGGCAAGCGCGTGCGCAAGCTGCCCGTGGATCCGGATCAGCTCAAGGCGGCGTAGCGCGGAATTGGCCCAGGCGCCGGGCCGCTGTGTCCCAGAGCGTCGAGCGGCCGCGCGCGCCCGAATCAACTGAGGCGGATGTTGCTGATATTGATGAACTGATGAACACCATCTCTGCGTCGAGCACCGGTCGGCCCTGGGCGTCTCTCATGTAAGCACGCCGCCGCGTGGGGAACTTGAGACCGTCGAATTCCTGCACCTCGTCGACGTACTGTGCCGCGGCAAACCCGCCGGCCACATCGACGGGGTAATCATGTCGCCGCAGCAAACCGTCATCTCCGAAATAGAACTCCTGCTTCGTGCTGTGACTGGCGATGCTGGCAGGAAAGGTTGCTCGCAATCCGCGCCATGTCTCCTTGCCTTCCTGCCACGGTTCGATGTCTTCGATGACGAAGCCCGGCATCGCGAGGGCGAACGGCAAAGTGAGATAGATCCACTGGGCGTAGCCGTTGAAGTAGGCGCGCTGCAACGGATCCCAGGGGGTCGCCAGTTCGTGGCCGGCGAAGGATGCCCGCGGGTCGCTACGCTCGGCGACCACGGTGCCGTCCAGCTTTTCGATGGCGACGCGATTGGCTGTGAATCTCGTCCGCTGGTCCGGCGCCCCGAAGGGCGAGAGGGATGCCTGTTGCTCGTGCAACGAGACCGTCATTTCGCGCGGCGTAGGGTCCCGGGGGCATCCCCTTGCGGATGAACAGCTGCCCGCCACTCACGATCGTGGCCTGGACGCTGTTGAAACGGTGCCAGCGGTCGAGTCCGCCGTGGGCTTTCATGGCATCTGACAGGAGCTTGTTCATCGCTGGTTCCTTGATCGGATGAGGAATATCAAAGACGCGTCACATCGACGACAGCGGCCGCGAAGGCTTCGGGCGCCTCCTGAGGAAGGTTGTGTCCGATGCCGCCACTCACGAGCCGGTGCTCGTAGGGTCCCGAGAACTTCTTCGCGTAGGCGCTCGGTTCGGGATGTGGTGCACCGTTGGCGTCTCCTTCAAGCGTGATGGTGGGTACACCGATCAGCGGGGCCTGCGCCAGCCGCGCTTCGAGATCGCGATACTTCGCTTCGCCCTCCGCCAAGCCAATCCGCCAGCGATAGTTGTCGATCACGATGCGCACGTGATCCGGGTTGTCGAGGGCGGCCGCGCTGCGTTCGAATGTCGCGGGATCGAAGGCCCATTTCGGTGACGCGGTTTGCCAGATCAGCTTGGCGAACTCCTTGCGATTCTTCTCGTACCCGAGACGACCGCGTTCGGTGGCGAAGTAGTACTGGTACCACCACTGCGATTCGGCCTGTGGCGGCAGAGGGACCTTGCCGATCTCCTGGCTGCCGATCAGATAGCCGCTGACGGAGACCAGCGCATTCACGCGCTTCGGCCACAGCGCCGCCATGATGCACGCTGTCCGCGCCCCCCAGTCGCAGCCTGCAACCGTTGCCGTCTCGATGCCCAGTGCATCCATCAGGGCGATGAAGTCGACGGCGAGAACACTCTGCTGACCGTTGCGAGGCGTCTTGTCCGAAAGGAACCGGGTTCCACCGTACCCGCGCAGATGCGGAACGATCACCCGATGGCCGGCTGCGGCCAGCAACGGCGCGACGTCGGCATACGTGTGGATGTCATAGGGCCAGCCGTGCAGCAAGATCACCGGCGCTCCATCGGCGGGGCCGAGTTCGAAGTACTCCACATTGAGTGCCCCGGCGTCGATGTTCTTCAGCGGCTGAAGGCGCTTCGCGGGGGATGCATCGCGGGTGGTCGGCGAATCCGCGCCGTTAGCGAAAGCGGTTCCGGCGGCGAACCGGGTGGCCACGATGCCGACGGCCGTGGCGCCCAGGAATGACCGTCTGGGCAGGGACTGGGTGTGTGACATGGAAAAGTCCTCGGATCTCGGGATCAGCGCAGCGGCCTGAACGTAGCCCGCATCGCGGCAAAGAGCTCCGGCTCTTCCCGGGCCACGAAGTGGCCACGCTTGCTGATCTCGTCGAAGTGGAAATTCAGAGAGGCTCGACTGCCGCGGCGCGCAGGCGACTGATGCCGTAGCGCGGCGCTGCGACGACGTTCGAAAGCCTGCCCGACATCGCGCGGCGCGCGCCGTCGTACGCATCCCATTCCGCCCGGTCGGGAAGGGCAGGAATGGTGACCTCTTCGCCCTGGTCCAGGCCAGCCAGTGCCGCATCGACCATGTCGTCGGCGCTCATGACGCCGATCTCTTTCGGCAAATGCTCGACCGGCAGGCCGGCGACGGTCCAGAACTCTGTCGCAGTGGCTCCTGGAAGGACCGCCTGCACGCGCACGCCCTTGTCGGACAGCTCGTGTTGCAGCGACTGGCTGAAGGCGAGGACATAGGCCTTGGAGCCGCCGTAGACGCCATTGAGCGTCTCAGGAGAGATCGCGACGACGGATGCAATGTTGATGATCGTGCCTGCGCCGCGACTGACAAAGGCAGGCGCTGCCGCATAGGCGAGGCGGGTGAGTGCGACGACGTTCAGGGTGATCATTTCCTCCATCTTCTTGATGTCTGAGGACAGCAGCGGCGCGGTCGCGCCGAAGCCAGCGTTGTTCACCAGCATGGTGATGTCCTCGCGGCTGCTGAGCGTTGCCTCGACGCGCGCAAGGTCTTGCGAGTCCGAGAGATCGGCCACGAGCGTGTCGACGCGGCGTCCCGTCGATTCGACAAGACGATCGGCCAGGGCACGCAGTCGATCGCCGCTGCGCGCCACCAGGATCAGGTTGAATCCGCGTCGGGCCAACCGGTCGGCGTAGACGGCACCGATGCCGGAGGACGCGCCCGTGATGAGTGCGGTGCCTGGGTTCTGCTTGTGAGTCATGACATTTTCCTTTCGCTACTGGCGGTGTATGAAGAGGAAAGTGTCCGCCGAACGCGCGATGGCGTAAATGTCGAATAAGCAACCTTTTATGCCACCACGGTACGGACGCGCGGCATTCAGGCTCCGGGTTGCACAGCAGCGTTCTGCCTGGCCATCCTGCGCATGCTTTGCGGCGGATGGCCCAACGAACGAAGGAAGGCGCGGCGCATCCGTTCGGGATCGCCGAAACCCGATTCCTCTGCGATGACACTCAATGCCAGATTGCCGGCATCGATCATTTCGCGGGCTGCTTCCACGCGCAGGTTCTCGATGGCATGTGCGGGCGATTGCCCGGTCTCTGACTTGAAGGCCCGGCTGAATTGGCGCGGGCTGAGATGGGCGACTTCGGCCAGATCCTCGACCGACAGCGGGTCGCGCAGATTCGCCCGTGCATGTGCCAGCGTTTGCTGGATGCGATCGGACTTCGGCTCCAGTTCGAGCAGCGCGGAGAACTGCGACTGTCCGCCTGCGCGCCGGTGGTACACCACCATCTTCTTTGCCACCAAGCGCGCGACGTCGACGCCAAGATCGTCTTCCACGAGCGCGAGCATCAGGTCGATGCCCGCGGTCATTCCCGCCGAAGTCCATACCTGTCCGTCGTGAATGAAGATGCGGTCAGGCATCAGCTTGACCAGCGGATGACGCTTCTGCAGTTCGTTGGCAAACGCCCAGTGGGTGGTGACCATGCGGCCGTCGAGGATGCCGGCGTCGGCCAGGCCGAATGCGCCCGTACAGATGCTGGCGATGCGGCGCGCGCTGCGCTTGCGCGAGCGCAGGTAGCGACACAGCCTTTCCGGTGTCGGCCCGATCGTCAATGACCCGGTCATCACGAGCGTGTCAAACATCGTTGTGCTGAGTCGCTTCGACGCGACGCACACGCCCGATGAACTGGGGACCATGCCTCCGTCGACCGAGAGCAACTCGACCTTGTAGAACGGCCGCTCCAGGCTTGCGTTTGCGAGTTCGAAGGCGGCGATGGCGGCCAGGTCCAGGATCTGGAAGCCGGGAAAGACGAGGATGGCGACGGATTTCATGATGACTTGAAAGGAGGGAAATGGTGTCTTGAAGAAAGACTACGCCGCGGCCCTTTACGAGTCAATCACTGGCCATTCCAGTCAACGAGGGCGCGTGTCTTCTTCCCAGCCACCCCCGAGCGCAAGAAACACATTCACCTGATCCGACGCCAGCTTACTGTCGGCTGCGGCCACGGACTGCTCCACGACCGTGAGCGTGCGTGTCGCATCCAGCACCGGCATAAAGCCTTGCCTGCCGAGCGCGAAGAGCTGTTGCGTGTCTTGCACCGCACGGCTTGCCTTCTCGCGGGCCGCTTCGAGCAGCGCGCGCCGCTCGAGACCGCGGGCATAGGTCTCCAATGCGCTCTCTGTTTCCTTCAGCGCATTCAGCACGGTGCCGTCGAAGTGGGCGAAGGCGATCTGCTGTTCGGCGTCGGCTGCGCGAATGCGGGCCTGGATGCGGGACCGGTCGGGAAACTGCAAGCTGATCAGCGGCCCGAGCGAGAACTTCAAGGTGTCGGGATCGAGGAAATTCTTGTTGAGCCCGACCGAGCCAATCGATGCGCCCAGCGTGATCTTCGGGTAGAGGTCGGCCGTGGCGACGCCGATGCGGGCGGTGGCCGAATGCTGTTCGAATTCGCTGCGCCGGATGTCCGGCCGGCGACGCAGAAGGCTGGCGCCATCGCCGATCGGGATGGGCCGTGTCAGGTGCGGCTCCTCTTCGCAGGACTGGACGGCGCGCGGGAAATCTTCGGGCGCACGTCCGGTCAGCACCGCCAGCCGGTACAGCGCCACTCGCTTCTGCGCGTTGAGGACCGGCATCGTCGCGCGCACCTGGTCCGCCTGAAGCACGACCACCCACTCGCCGACCATCCGGATACGGCGCTGGCGGCTCCTTTCCCGGTCAATCCGATCTGATCGGCGACAGGGCGACGCGGTTGACCGGCTGCGCCGGCGTGCCCGCCAGGCTTTGCAGGCAGGCCCGGGCGTCGCCGGCCGCTGCATCGGCCTTGTACAGCGCGACGCGGGTCGGCATCTCGCTGCCCATCGACTCGTAGCGGCTCACCGCGAGGGAGTACGCGCTACAGATACCTGCGGCCACCACCAGTGCGTTTGCCACGGCAATGAGCCATTCCCGAAGCGTCGCATGGCGCTTCGCGGTCTGTGAACTGGCGCTTTCGTTCCGGGTGTTCATCGCGGGCCTCCGTCATTGCATGTGAATCACTCTAGGCGTCGGAGCGCGTCAGAAAAAGGGCGCGAATGCCAAAGCGCTTTTGGTCGGATGACAACAATCGAATGCGCGCGCATGCGCGGCGATTGTTTCGTTCCTGCCAACACGTTAGTTCAGTTTGCATAGGGTTTCTACCTAGCGTTTTGGAGCAAACTTCGCTTCACAGAACAGCCATCGACTGATCTGCGTGAACAGGCATCGAAAGAGCGGCAGTCCATCGGGACGACGACTTCAAAGCGAGACCGGTTCAAAACACTCAACCCCTGAAGGAACTGAAATGAAGACCTCGAAGATCATTGCCGCCGCCGCCGCCGCCGCCGCCGCCGCCGTCGCGCTCCTGGCTGCCGCCGGTGCGCAAGCCGAAACCTATGAGGGCGTGCACCCGCTCGTGTCGGCCAACAGCCGTGCCGAAGTGCGTGCAGGGGCCGTCGACGCCGCGCACAGCGACAACCCGTATGACGAAGCCGTCTCTTCGCGCGTCGCACCGCTGCAGACCGCATCGGCCCCCCGCGTCACGGTGCGCAACGAGGCAGTCGCCGCCGCGCACAGCGCGAACCCGTATGCGGAAGGCTTCGGACAAGGCGTGGCTTCGGTGTCGTCCGGCATCGTCGATCGCACTGCAGTGCGTTCGCAGGCCTATGCAGCAGCCCACGGCCAGCGGCTTCCGCTGTGAGCAGTGCGTCGTTTCGATACAGGGAGCCGGGCATGTCCCGGCTTCTTTTGTGCGCCCAGCATGGGCGCGATCTTCGGGGTGGAAGTCCCCGGCCGAGCTGACCACAGTGAGGCAAGCGAAGCGCAACTGCGTGAGGGCGACCGAGCGTGGAAAGGAAGCGTGGAGCGTAAACCGTGAGTCGAGGTACACGAACCTCATCTGAGGCGCTGCCGAGCAGGGCGAGCAGGCAAAAGGCTGCGAAGCTCTTGTGGTCAAGGCGAGGTGGCGTAAATGGGGCGACTGTGCGGTGAAGGATCGCGTTCTTACCTGGGGAGATCTCGCCTTATGCCTGAAAGGGCGACGGGCTTGTCCGGAGCGAGAAGTCAGCAGCGGTCGTAGTAGTCGGGGCGACCTGACGAAGGGCCAAACGAGAAGGACAGTGACGAGACATGTCGCTCGGAAGTGAATCGCATCAGAAGCCCGCTGGTTCAGCGGGGCGCGTAGGCCGCGCACAGGGTGAAGCCCGGTGTGAGCCCGCACGTGATGAATCGCGACCGGCGCGGGATGAACAAACGCACTGGGGGCCAGAGGACCTGCTTGGGCAGGCGCTGGCGAAGCGCAACATGGCGGCGGCGTGGAAACGCGTCAAAGCCAACAAGGGAAGCGCCGGCGTCGATGGGCGCACGGTAGAGCAGACCGAGGGGTACCTCAAGCGCCACTGGCCTGACATCCGGCAAAGTCTTCTGCTTGGAACGTACCGGCCCAGTCCGGTGCGCCGCGTGCAGATTCCGAAACTGGGCGGTGAGTACAGGGAGTTGGGTATCCCTACGGTTGTTGATCGACTGATCCAGCAGGCCCTGCTGCAAGTGTTGCAACCGGTGATCGACCCTACATTCAGCGAGCACAGCTTCGGGTTCCGGCCCGGGCGCAGCGCGCACGGGGCCGTATTGCTGGCGCACAGCTATGTCCAGCAGGGATGCACGGTAGTGGTGGACGTGGACCTAGAGAAATTCTTCGACCGCGTGAACCACGACATCCTGATGGAGCGACTGGCCCGACGCATCGCCGACAAGGCGGTGCTGTGGCTGATCCGCAAATATCTTCAGGCCGGGATCATGGACGGCGGGCTTCAACTGGAGCGCCACGAGGGCACGCCGCAAGGCGGGCCTCTGTCGCCTCTGCTGGCCAACGTGATGCTCGACGAAGTGGACCGCGAACTCGAACGCAGGGGGCACAACTTCGTGCGCTATGCCGACGACTGCAATGTCTACGTCAAGAGCATCGCGGCGGGTAAGCGGGTGCTGGCAGGACTGCGGCGCTGCTACGCGAAACTGCGCCTGTCGGTCAACGAGGCCAAGACGGCAGTGGCGCTGGTTTGGAAACGCAAGTTTCTGGGCTACTGCTTCTGGCTCTCGAAGACCACAGGCAAAGTCCATAGGGATGTGGCGGCGGCAGCGCTACAGCGCTACCGTCAGCGGGTGAGTTGCCTCACCCGGCGGCAGACCGGCCGCAGCTTTGATCAGATCGCCAAGGACTTGCAGGCATTCATGCCCGGCTGGAAGGCCTACTTCCGGTTGACGCAGACGCCCAGCACGTTCCGCGAACTGGACAGTTGGCTGCGCCATCGGCTCAGAGCGATCCAGTTGAAGTTCTGGTGCCGTGGAACGACCGTATTCCGGGAACTTCGCGCCTTGGGCGCTTCTGTCGATCTGGCCGCGCAAGTGGCTGCCCACGCCCGTCGCTGGTGGTATTGCAGCGCCAACCTCGTCAATCGGGTGCTGACCAACGCGTACTTCGACAACTTCGGCATTCCCCGGCTATGCTGACCTCAACTTCTCGAACCGCCCGGTGCGGACCCGCATGCCGGGTGGTGTGGGAGGGGTCCGGTCTTCGTGACCGGCCCCTATCCCGATTTTGATCAGTCAAGCCCCCTTTTTCCCCTTCGCCGGTGCATGACTCTGTGGATAACCCGATGAGCATCTCGCCGGAGCCGCTTCCTGATTGGCTTTCCTTGCGATGCTCACCGAATGGGCAGGGGAAAGCTATTTTTTGCAGCGCTGTCGCGGCGCTCAGCAGGTCTGGTCCGCGACGACGCGGGCGACCGTCTCCAGGGACCGCTCGAGCCGCGTCAAGTCGACCGAGCCGAGCGCCAATCGAAGGGCGTGGGGCACCTGGGCCGAGGTCGAGAAAGGCTCGGCAGTCGATACGGAAATCCTTTCGCGGCTCAATGCCATCGCAATGGCATCTGCGCGGACCTCGGGCGCCAGCGGGAGCCAGAGGAAGTACGAATTGGGGTGGCCGATCGTTTTCAGGCCGCCGAGGACGTCCGCAGCGAGGCGCTGGCGTCGTGCGGCATCGCGTCGCTTCTCCTTTTCGAGGCGGGCCGCCGTTCCATCCTCCAGCCATCCGCAGGCGATCGCCGTCATGGTCGCCGGGGTGTTCCAGGTGGTCGCGCGGATGACCCGTTCGAGCTTGGCGATCCATGGGTCCGGCGCGCAGACGAAGCCCACGCGCAGACCGGTCGCGACGCTCTTCGACAAGCCGGATACATGGACCGTCGTCTCTGGCGCGAGTGCCGCCAACGGCGGCGGCGCGCGCTCGGCCAGGAAGGCATAGGCCGCATCCTCGATCAGGATCAGTCCATGCCGCCTGGCGATGGCGACGAGGTCCCGGCGCCTCGTCGCGCTTATGACCCAGCCGAGCGGGTTGTGCAGCGTCGGCATGGTGTAGACGGCGCGCACCCGCCGCCGCCTGCACAAGGCCGCCAATGCGTCCAGATCGGGGCCCTGGCCCGCGGACGGAATCGGCACGAGCTCCAGGCGCTGGGTTTCGGCAACCAGCTTGAACCCCGGATAGGTCAGTGCATCTGCAGCGACCACATCACCAGGCTCGAGCAGGCCCATCGCAGTCGTTGCCAGCCCGTGCAGCGCCCCGCTCACCAGCAGCACCGTTTCGGCAGAGGCCGGGAGACCCTGGCGGGCCAAGTGACGCGCGACGATCGCCCGCTCATGCGCGCGACCGCCGTGAGGCTGGTATCGCAGCAAGGCCTCAAGATCCCCGGTTGCGGCAAGCTGGCGCAGGGCCGCCCTGAGCAGGTCGGCCTGGCCCGGCAAAGACGGATAGTTGAAGCTCAGATCCACCATGTCCGCGCTCATGGCATGCATGTCGGTCCCTTGCCCGCGCGGGAGAGGCTCCTTGACGAATGTGCCGCGGCCGGTCTCGCCGCTGACCAGGCCCATCGCTTGCAACTCCGCATAGACGCGCGTGGCCGTGACCAGTGCGATGCCTTCCCGTGCGGCGAGCTTGCGGTGCGTCGGAAGCAGCGTCCCAGGACGCAGCCGGCCCGAACGGATGTCATCCGCGAGCCGGTCGACCAGTTGCTTGTAGCGGGCGTGGGCCATGCAATGTATCCATGACAATTATTTGATTGTATGGAGTCGCTTGCCTACGATGACTTGTCGCCACGACGCATTGCAAGAGACCCACCATGCACATCGCCATCCTCACCTTCGAAGGCTTCAACGAGCTCGACTCGCTCATTGCGCTCGGCATCCTCCATCGCATCAAGAAGGCGGATTGGCGGGTGTCGATCGCCAGCCCGACGGCGCGCGTGCGGTCGATGAACGGGGTGGTGCTCGAAGCCCAGGCCAGCCTGGAAGAAGCCAGCGCCGCCGATGCCGTCATCGTCGGCAGCGGCAGGCAAACGCGCGAGGTGTTCGCCGACCCGGCGCTGATGGCCCGACTGCGGCTCGACCCGTCCCGGCAGCTGCTCGGTGCGCAATGCTCCGGCACGCTCGTTCTTGCCAAGCTCGGGCTGCTCGACGGCGTGCCCGCCTGCACGGATCTGATCACGAAGCCTTGGGTCGAGGAGGCCGGCGTCTGTGTGCTGAACCAGCCCTTCGTCGCCAAAGGCAACGTCGCCACGGCGGGCGGCTGCCTGGCGTCTCAGTATCTGGCCGCGTGGATGATTGCTCGGCTGGAGGGCATCGAGGCGGCGAAAAGCGCGATGCACTACGTCGCTCCTGTGGGAGAGAAGGACGAGTACGTTTCTCGCGCCTTGCGGAACATCGCGCCCTACCTCGAGGGGGTCTTTGCGACGGCCTGAGGCCGCCGCAACTCACTTCGCGTTGCTCGCCGCGGCGGCGATGGCGTCGGCGACCTGGGCCGGCCTGGACACCTGCGGAACGTGCGACGTCGGCACGCTGACGACGTGCGCGGAGATCTTCTCCGCCATCGCCTTCTGCAGCGCCGGGTCGATCATGTGGTCCCGCTGTGTGAGGACGAACCACGAGGGCTTCGTCTTCCAGGCCGCGGTGCTCACCTTCTCCTCGAAGCTCCTGGCGCTGATTGGGCCTTGAGTCGCGGCCATCACCCGGGTTGTCGCCAGCGGCAGGTCCTGGGCGAAGTGCTTCGCCATGCCCTCTGCACTCAGGCTCAGAAAGCCCTCCTTGTCCTGCACGATGAAGTCCGAGCCGGGCGGCTTCGGATAGTCCTTGCCCAGCTCGGCGGCGGACCGACCTTCCGACGGCGCGAATGCAGCCACGTAGACGAGCGACTTCACCCGCTCATCGGCGCCCGCCTCCGAGATCACGACGCCGCCCCACGAATGGCCCACCAGAACGACGGGGCCGGTCTGTGCGTCCAGCGTGCGGCGCGTTGCCGCGACGTCGTCCGACAGCGATGTGAGGCAATACGGCGCTTGATCGACCGTCTCATCTGCACGCTCAGGTTGCGCAGGCCCTGAACAGCGATGTGCAGGTGCTGAAAGCGCATGCCGATTTGAAACCAGTCAGAAATGCGTTCCTTGGCTGCCGGCAACTTGCAAGCCCAGGCGATATCCTCCCCGCCGTCGGACAAGACAACAAGGGGTTGGTTGGGTGAATGTCGGCAGAGCCGAGAAAGGCCTGCTGCCGCAGCCCTGCCCATGGGTCGTAGCCAGTGGAGTAGGCATGCGCGAGGTTGCGGCCAGTCTGCGCATGTAGATCTTCGAGGCGATGACAGATAACCAACGGCGTCCCTCGACCTTGGATGTCGACCTGATGTAACCGGTGTCAATCTGAATGGCAACCTCGCTTCGTGCGCAGGGCGTTGGCGGCGTTGGCGCACCTCGGCAAGCAATGGCGGTGCTCTTGACGTTGTCTTGCACTTCCTGCTCAAGCCGTTCGCTGACGGTTCGCACAACGGTCTTCAGACTCGACGCGGCAAGTGCAGCGCCGCCTGGAAATGCATCGCGCAGGAAGATCTGGGCGAGACGATAGGACAGCACGCTGGCGTACCGACATTGGAGCCAGGCCCACTGCAGGTGAGTGCGTTCCGGCAACGCAAGGGCCAAGGGGTCGAATGTGGCGCGATCACAAGCCGTGAAACCGCAGCGAGCACATCGGGAATACAGCTGCGGGCTGTCCGGCTCGACCTTCCCGAAGGGCCGTGCGGTAGACCAGCGCTCTCATGCTCTTCGCGGCATGGCTTCGGCCGCAACCCTTGCAGCAGACAGCCGCCTTGAGGAAGGCGTCCACCTGCTCCTGCAGCACGACCGTCTGCAGTCTTTGCAAGACGTCGTGCGTCTCGCGGACAAGAAGACCGAGCCCTGACGAGGGCGCGCTGTCAGATTTCCTCACAACGGCACCGAGCACTACCGTGACTGGTGGCGCGCGGTCGCCACGGTCGACAACCGCCTGAATCGTGATTCGCGTGGGCAGCTCCGCTCAACAGTTTGAAGAGCGCGATCGTCGCACCCGCGGGTCGGCCTGACGACCGCCTCCGATTTGGCCACTCCCTAGCAATAAATGATCCTGGCTAGCGGAATTAACGCGCCCCAACACTAAGATCGTCATCACCACGCGGCCCACGCCGCTGCAGGACAAGGCCTTCAAGCTGCTCGGCGTCAAGCCTGCCTGTACCCAGTAAACCCCCCGCGCCTTGCTGAATAAACGCAGCAAGATCAAGCCCTTGCGCTCATTCGCAGCTCAAAGTTCGGCCTGGACAACAATCTTCTGTACGCTCGAGCCACGAAGCAGTTCGGTCTTCTCCGACTCGATCGTTCCATCGACGAACACCAATGTGTTCGTTGTCCTCGTGACCCGACCACGGGCTTCCAGGAACTGCCCTTCGCGCGCTGCAGCGAGGAACTGCGTGCTGAGCTGAACCGTCACGCATGCACGCCGACCCACGGCCTCCCAAGCGACGGCACTCACGACGTGATCGAAGAGCGCGCACAGCCCGCCGCCGTGGACGAAGCCCGCCGGATTCAGATGCTCTTGTGTTGCGAGGATGCCGTAGGCCCAGCCGTCATTCTCCTTTCTGGTCCAAAGAGGACCGAAGCGGTCCGCGAACCCGCCCAGTGAGCGTTGCTTCCAGCCGGCGAGTTGCAGCGCCTCGACTCGCTCGGTCATATCGTTCACACTCGCTCTCGACGACAACTCTTTGTCACTGTGCCAAAGCGGCGGACTCGGCCTGCATGTCTGCCGCGAGCGCTTGCAAGGTCGACGCGGTCAACGTGTCGGCCATGCCCAGCGCGGCTACAGCGTGAGTAACGCGACGCTGCGCATCAAGGATGGGAACGGCCAGCACTGAGATGCCGCTGATGTAGTTGCCTCGATCGACTGCGAACCCCTTTCGCTGGACCGACTTCACTTCCTTCAGCCACGTCTCGAACGAAGGTGGATTCTCCCAGTTCAATGACTTGAAGCGGCGTGCGAGTTCGCTGTCGGTCAGGCCGGAATAGTGCGCGATGATTCGCCCTGTTGCGCTGGTAAGAGCGGGCACCCTGCTGCCGACTTCCACATACAGGCGAAACGGTCCTCTTGACCTGGCCAGGGCGAGCACCACGAGGTCCTCAAGGCCCGAGACTTTCATCCCGATCGTGGTGACGTTCCATTGCTCGGCAATCCGGTCGAGTGCGCCTTGCAGGCGCGCAGAGAAGGGATTGTTCTCGACCACGCTGCGCGCCAGGGACAACACGCCGATATCGAGGCTGTATCGCTTCGTCCCTGGCTCGAGCCTGACCATTCCTTCTTCGACCAGGACACGAAGGATGTGGAGGCATGTGCTCGTCACCAGATCGAGTTGCTCCGAGATCGTCTTGAGCGACATCGGCTCGGAGCTTGCGGCTAGCAACCGAAGGATGGCGAGAGCGCGCGAGACCGCGGGTACGGGGCGAACGCGGGGACCCTTGACGGGCGGAGGCGTGGGTGCTGCGACAGGCATGGGAAGGGCGGATCACAAGGTTGGCGAAGCATACGACGCTTTGTCTCGCGCACATTCGCGTCGGCTTTCGGGTGTCTGGCATGCGAGTGAGACCTGGCTGTCGAAATTGTATATAGACAAGTTATAGACGCTATTGACAATTACAACGCGGACGCGCAAAGTCTCTCCATCACGAGCAACGAGAGACAGCGATGACGAAACTGACGCAGTTCACCTCCTACGCGAATGCGCAAGCGCACTGCAGCACCGCGGGCCTGTGGGAGCTGTTCGATGGCGACGCGCAGCGCATGAACATTGCGCACGAGTGCATCGATCGCCATGTGGAGGGAGACAACGAAGCGGTTGTCCTCGTGCGGGCCAACGGCGGGGACGAAGCGCTGAGCTTCCGGCAGATCTCGGAGGGCTCGTCGCGCTTCGCCCACTTCCTCGTGGAGCTGGGCATCCAGCCCGGCGACCGCGTCGCCGTGATGCTCGAGCCGTCGCTGGCGTTCTACGTGGCGATCTTCGGCGCGATGAAGATGGGTGCCATCGCGGTCCCGCTCTTCACGCTCTTCGGTCCGGACGGCATCCGCCTTCGGGTGCAGGACTGCAAGCCCAGGCTGCTCGTGACGAACCACGAGAAGGCAGAGGTCGTACCGGCGGGCGATGACCTCAAGGTGGTCGTCGCGGATGAGGCGTTCATTGCTTCGCTCGATCGCCTTGCGCCGCGGTTCGAGGTCAACACCCGGGCCGACGACCTTGCGATCTTTCAGTACACATCCGGAACCACGAGGGAATTGCCGGACGCGGTCAAACACACGCATCGCGCAATCGTCACGCTGATGCTTGCGGCGTTGTACGGAACGGGCGTGCGGCCGGGCGACCGCTTCATGTGTCCTTCGTCACCGGCCTGGGGGCATGGGCTCTGGCACGGAACGCTGGCGCCGCTCGCGATGGGCGTCACGATCGGCGCCTACGCCGGCAGGTTCAACGGCGAGCGGCTGTTGCAGGCGCTGGAGACGCACCGATTCAACAATCTCTCGGCCGCGGCGACACACTACCGGATGATGCGCAACTCGGGTGCCGCATCGAAGCACCGCTACGTCCTCGACAAGGTGTCGTTCACCGGCGAGCCGATCGACAGCGAGACCGCCGCGTTCATCGAGGCGACCTTCGGTCACAAGGCCTGCAGCATGTACGGCACGACCGAGATCGGCGTGTGCCTGGTGTCCTATCCCGGTGCACCGGACTTCCCGGTCAAGTCGGGATCGCTCGGAAAGCCGATCCCCGGCCTTCGCGTCGAGGTGCACGACATCGACGGCAACCCTTGCGCCCCCGGCGTGACCGGCGAGCTAAAGCTCTGGCGCCGTGGCGAATGGGTCCCGACGAAGGACCTTGGACGCGTCGACGAGGACGGGTATTTCTGGCACGGAGGCCGCGCGGACGACGTGATCATCTCGGCCGGCTGGACGATCGGTGCGGTGGAAGTCGAGGACGCGATCCTCAAGCACCCCGACGTGAAGGAAGCCGCAGCCATCGGCGTGCCGGACGCGCTGCGCGGACTGATCGTCAAGGCCTTCGTGGTCTCGGACCGGCCCGCGGGCGAGAAATTCATCGAGGAGATCCAGGACGCGGTCCGCACGCGCCTGAGCCAGCACGAGTACCCGCGGCAGGTCGCGTTCGTCGCCGAACTGCCGAAGACGCCCGCCGGAAAGATCCACCGGAAGAAGCTGCGCGAGCAAGAAGCCGCCGTCGCTTCCGCCCATTCGTAATCCCCCAATTTTTTTCAACAGGAGACGGCATGTCCACCACCACCGAAAGAACCTTCCCGAAGATCACCGACAACGGCCTGGACGAGCTGCGTGAGCGCATCGGCCTGAAGATTGGCGCGACGGCCGAGCCATGGTGCTACGAGGCGACGCGCGACAACATCCGCCACTATGCGCACGGTATCGGCGACGACAACCCGCTGTGGTGTGATCCGGACTACGCCGCGAAGACGAAGTACGGCGGCATCGTCGCGCTGCCGAGCTTTCTGTTCTCGACGAGCCGGATCGTCTCGGGCTATGTGGGCGGCCTGCCGGGCGTGCACGCCATGTGGTCGGGCGCCGACTGGGAATGGCACAAACCGGTCCATCGCAACGACACCATCCGGACCGAGGCCTACCTGAAGGACCTGATCGAGCACGAGACCCGCTTTGCCGGCCGCGCGGTGCAGCAGATCTATCACGTCGACTTCTTCAACCAGGAAGGCGACAAGGTGGCCGAGGCGGACAGCTGGTGCTTCCGCACCGAGCGCGATCATGCGCGCGAGCAGGGCAGCAAGTACAAGGAAGTGCGTGCCCGTGCGCCGCGCCGCTACTCGACCGAGGAGATCCAGGAGGCCTACAAGCTCTACGCCAAGGAAGAAGTTCGCGGCAGCACGCCTCGCTACTGGGAAGACGTGAAGGAAGGCGAGGCGCTCCCGGTGATGTTCAAGGGCCCGATGACGGTGACCGGCTTCATCGCCTATGCCCAAGGCTGGGGCGGGCTCTACATCCGGGCCAACAAGCTGGCGTGGAAGCTCATCGACGCGCACCCCGGTGTCGGCATCACGAACCGCTTCGGCATTTCGGACGTGCCGGAACGCGTGCACTGGGAAGAGGACTTCGCGCTCGAAGTCGGCGCTCCCGGCGCGTACGACTATGGGCCGGAGCGCACTTCGTGGCTCACGCATCACCTGACCAACTGGATGGGCGACGACGGCTTCCTGCGCAAGGCGCACTGCAAGATCCGCCGCCACAACCCCGAGGGCGACATGCTGTTCATCAAGGGCTACGTCAAGCGCAAGTTCGTCGAGAACGGCCGCCACCTCGTGGAAATTTCCCAGGAGGCGCACAACCAGGACGACGAACTGTCGGCGATCGGCTCGGGCATCGTGGAGTTGCCCGCGCGCGGTTGAGTCGCCTCGCCCCACCGGGGCGCAGGCTGGGCAGCACATCGGCACCGCCTGGCGCTTGGCCCGCGTAAATTCGCCAAGGCGGTTCCTTCCGGATTAGCTATGCCAAATACTTTAAGGCGAAGCGCCAGCGTGCACGGTGCGCTAGCAGGACTGCGGGTCATCGACCTGTCTAGGGTCCTGGCGGGTCCTTTGTGCACCCAGATGCTTTCCGATCATGGCGCCAATGTGATCAAGATCGAGCCGCCCACAGGCGACGAGACGCGGACACTCGGACCGCCGTTTAACGACGACGGCGACGCGGCCTACTTCACGGCGGTCAACCGGGGCAAGCGCGGAATCGCGTTGAACCTCGCGCACCTCGAAGGCCGCGAGACGCTCCTGAGCCTTCTGCAGGACGCCGACGTGCTCATCGAGAACTTCGTTCCCGGCACCATGCAGCGCTGGGGGATGGACTTCGAGGACGAGCTGAAGCCGAGGTTCCCCGGCCTCATCTACTGCTCGATCTCCGGGTTCGGGGCCGATGGTCCGCTCGGCGGTCTGCCTGGCTACGACGCCGTGCTGCAAGCCATGTGCGGCCTCATGAGCGTCAATGGCGACCCCGCGTCGGGCCCGACCCGCATGGGCGTTCCGATCGTCGATCACCTGACGGGCTACGCGGCGCTGACCGGCATCCTGCTCGCGTTGCACCACCGCGATCGAACGGGCCTTGGCCAACGGGTGGAAGCGACGCTGTTCGACACCGCGTTGAGCTTGCTGGTGCCGCATGGCGCGAACTGGATGCACTCGAACCAGGTTCCCGGCCTGCTCGGCAGCGCGCATCCGAACATCGCGCCTTACGACAAGTTCCAGTGCGAGGACGGGCAGGTCTTTCTCGGGATTCTCAATGACCGCCAGTTCGCCAAATTCTGCGCAGTCGTGGACCTTCAAGGGCTTGTGGGCGATCCGCGTTTCGCGACCAATGCCGCGCGCCTCCAGCATCGTGACGAACTGCAGCGGCAGATCGAAGCTGTGCTTGCTGGATGGAAGCGGGAAGCGGTGTGCGGCGCGCTGATGCGAAGCGGCGTGCCGGTCGGCCCCGTGCACACCGTGCCCGAAGCCTTCTCGCAGGCGCACGCGGTGCATCGCGGCATGAGCCTGAGCATCGATGGCTACAAGGGCATCGGTGTACCGGTTCGACTTTCGCGAACACCGGGCCGGCCCGGTCGAACTCCGCCGCGCTTCGGCCAGCACGTGCAAGAGGTTCTTGAAGAGGCGGGATTCGATCAACGACGGATCAGCCACCTGATGGCCATCAACGTCTGCCCGGAAGCGGCGCCCTGAAGCAAGGGCGACCGCGCAAACAGCCAATATAAGGAGACTATGCAATGGAACGGATCGTTAGCATCTTGATTGCGCTGGTCGCGCTCTTGAGCTCATCCCTCGTCTCGGCCCAGGCCTATCCCACCAAACCAATACGGATCATTGTTCCCTATCAGGCCGGGCAGGGCACTGATGTTGCAACCCGCTACCTGGCCGAGCATTTGGGCCGCGGACTCGGCCAACCCCTGGTGATCGAGAACCGCGCGGGCGCGGGCGGAAACATCGGCGCCGCCGAGGTGGCGCGCGCCGCTCCCGACGGCTATACCCTGCTCATGGGAACCAACGGAACCCATGTGCTCAACCAGTTTCTCTATCCATCCATTCCGTTTGATCCGGAGAAAGACTTCGAGCCGGTGGCACTGGTGAGCACCTTCCCCATGGTCATCCTCGCGAATCCGAACGCGCCCTACAAGAACATGGCTGACCTGCTGGCGGACGCGAAGGCGCGGCCCGATGTCGTCAACGTCGGCCTGCCGAGCACGACGTCGCGACTGGTGCTGGAGCTCATCCAGAAGCAGAGCGGCGTTGTCATGCGGTCCGTTCCGTACAAGGGATCCGGCACGTCCATGACCGATCTCATGGGTGGACAGGTGCTGGTCGGCATCGATACGGCGAGCGCGGCGCGTCCCTTCGTCGCGAACGGCAAGCTCAAGGCGCTGGCGGTGACGTCGCTCAAGGACTCGGCGCTTCTGCCGGGCGCGCGGCCCGCGGCCAGCCAGGGGTTGGAGGGATTCGAGGTCGTCGCGTGGAACGGACTCTATGCGCCCCATGGGACGCCTGCGGCGATCGTTCAGAAACTCAATGCGGAGATCGTCAAGATCCTGGCGCTGCCCGAAGCGCGGCAGCGACTCCTGGAACTTGGCCACGAAACCGCCGGTGGAACGCCGGACGGTCTGGACCGCTTCGCGCGCAGCGAACGGGAGAAGTGGGGACCTCTCATCAAGAGCGTCGGAATGAAACTCGAGTGAGCCGCGCGACCTTCCCTTCCTGAGACACTCTTGAATCCCGGCATGACGGCACTGACAACGAAACTGAACACACGCTCTGAGGAATTCCAGGCCAATGCGCAAGCCATGCGCGCCCTGGTCGACGACCTGCACGCCCAGTTCGCCAAAGTGGAAGCCGGCGGCGGCGAGGCCGCGCGCAGCAAGCACACCGCACGCGGCAAGCTGCTGCCGCGCGAGCGCGTCGCGCAACTGCTCGACCCCGGCACGCCCTTCCTGGAAATCTCCCCGCTCGCCGCGCACGCGATGTACCACGGCGCGGCGCCCGGCGCGGGCCTGATTGCCGGCATCGGCCGCGTGAGCGGCGTGGACTGCATGATCGTGTGCAACGACGCGACGGTGAAGGGCGGCACCTACTACCCGATGACCGTCAAGAAGCACCTGCGCGCGCAGGAGATCGCCGAGCAGAACCGCCTGCCGTGCATCTACCTCGTCGACTCCGGCGGCGCGAACCTGCCGAACCAGGATGAGGTGTTTCCGGACCGCGAGCACTTCGGCCGCATCTTCTACAACCAGGCGAACATGAGCGCGCAGGGCATCGCGCAGATCGCGGTGGTGATGGGTTCGTGCACCGCGGGCGGCGCGTATGTGCCGGCGATGAGCGACGAAAGCATCATCGTCAAGAACCAGGGCACCATCTTCCTGGGTGGCCCGCCGCTGGTGAAGGCGGCGACCGGCGAGGTGGTGACGGCCGAAGACCTGGGCGGCGGCGACGTGCACACGCGACTGTCGGGCGTGGCCGACCACCTGGCGCAGAACGACCTGCATGCGCTGGCGCTGGCGCGCACCGCGATCGCGAATCTGGGTGCCAACCGGGCGCAAGCGCCCGGTCCTTCTGTGGTCAGCGCCCCCGCCTACCCCGCGGAGGAACTCTATGGCGTGATCCCCGTCGACACCCGCAAGCCCTTCGATGTGCGCGAGATCATCGCGCGCATCGTCGACGGCAGCGAGTTCCACGAGTTCAAGGCGCGCTACGGCAACACGCTGGTCTGCGGCTTCGCCGAGATCGAGGGCATGCCGGTGGGCATCGTCGCCAACAACGGCATCCTGTTCTCCGAATCGGCGCAGAAGGGCGCGCACTTCATCGAGCTGTGCTGCCAGCGCAAGATCCCGCTGGTCTTCCTGCAGAACATCACCGGCTTCATGGTCGGGCGCAAGTACGAGAACGAAGGCATCGCACGCCACGGCGCCAAGATGGTGACGGCGGTGGCCACCGCCAGCGTGCCCAAGTTCACGATCATCATCGGCGGCAGCTTCGGCGCGGGCAACTACGGCATGTGCGGCCGCGCCTACTCGCCGCGCTTCCTCTGGATGTGGCCGAACGCGCGCATCAGCGTGATGGGCGGCGAGCAGGCCGCGAGCGTGCTCGCCACCGTCAAGCGCGACGGCATCGAGGCCAAGGGCGGCCAATGGAGCGCGGAGGAGGAAGAAGCCTTCAAGGCGCCGATCCGCCAGCAGTACGAGCTGCAGGGCCATCCCTACTACGCCACCGCGCGCTTGTGGGACGACGGCATCATCGACCCCGCCGACACGCGCCGCGTGCTGGCGCTGGGCCTGGCCGCTGCGCGCAATGCGCCGATCCCCGGGCCGAAGTTCGGCGTCTTCCGCATGTAGTGCGCAATGATCAAAAAGGAAGGAAGCCCGAATGGAATTCACGACGCTCGAACTGACCATCGATGACGCGGTGGCGAGGATCTGGTTGAACCGCCCGGAAATGCGCAACGCCATTGACGAAGTGTTCATCCGCGAACTGTGTGTCGCCTTTGCCGAGATCGAAGCGGTGCCTGGCGTGCGCGCCGTGGTGCTGGGCGCCCGTGGGCCCTCGTTGTGTGCTGGCGCGAATCTCAATTGGATGCGAAGGGCCGCCGAGTTCACGCCTGAACAGAACCTGCAGGATGCGGCGGGCCTGCCGCGCATGCTGCGCACCTTGTCCGAAAGCCGGCTGCCGGTGATCGCGCGCATCCAGGGCGACGTGTATGCGGGCGGCGTGGGGCTTGTGGCCGCGGCCGATGTAGCCATTGCGGTGGAAGGCGCGCACTTCTGCCTGAGCGAGGTGAAGATCGGCCTGATTCCCGCCACCATCAGTCCCTACGTGATTCGAGCAATGGGAGCGCGTGCGGCCCAGCGCTACTTCCTGACAGGGGAGCGCTTTCCGGCCGATGAGGCGCGTCGCATGGGGCTCGTGCACGAGGTGGTGACAGCCGATGCGCTGGACCTCAAGGTGGACGAGGTGCTCAAAAACATCGTCGCCGCGGGCCCCTCGGCCGTCGGCGAATGCAAGCAATTGCTGCGCGATGTCACGGGTCGGCCGATCGATTCCGCGCTTTCCGATGAGACCGTGCGCCGCATCGCCGCCATCCGCGCGAGCGACGAAGGGCAGGAGGGCCTGCGGGCCTTCCTCGAAAAACGCAAACCTGTGTGGGCCGCCTGATGCGAGCCAGCATCTGAGTCCTGCACGCCGCCAATTTGAAAGCTTCGTATTGTGTTCAAGAAGATCCTGATCGCGAACCGTGGAGAGATTGCCTGCCGTGTGGCCGCGACCGCGCGCCGCATGGCGGTGCGCACCGTTGCGGTGTACTCGGATGCCGATGCGCATGCCAACCATGTCCGCGCCTGCGAAGAATCGGTCCACATCGGCGGCAGCGCGCCCAAGGACAGCTACCTGCGCTGGGAGAAGATCCTGGCAGCCGCGAAGGCGACCGGCGCGGAGGCCGTGCACCCCGGCTACGGCTTCCTCAGCGAGAACGAGGAGTTCGCGCAGGCCTGCGCCGACGCCGGCCTGGCGTTCATCGGCCCCCCGCCCTCGGCGATCAAGGCGATGGGCCTGAAGGCCGAATCCAAGCAATTGATGGAGAAGGCCGGCGTGCCGCTGGTGCCCGGCTACCACGGCAGCGACCAGCACCCCGAGCTGCTCCAGCGCGAAGCCGACCGCATCGGCTACCCGGTGCTCATCAAGGCCAGTGCGGGCGGCGGCGGCAAGGGCATGCGGGTCGTCGAGAAGAAGGGCGACTTCGCGGCGGCATTGGCCTCGTGCCAGCGCGAGGCGATCAACAGCTTCGGCGACGATGCGGTGCTGATCGAGAGATACGTGCAGCGCCCGCGCCACATCGAGATCCAGGTGTTCGGCGACACCCAGGGCCACTACGTCTACCTGTTCGAGCGCGACTGCTCGGTGCAGCGCCGCCATCAGAAGGTGCTCGAAGAAGCGCCCGCGCCGGGCATGACCGAAGCGATGCGCAAGCAGATGGGCGAAGCCGCGGTGGCGGCAGCGCGTGCAGTGAACTACGTCGGCGCAGGCACCGTCGAGTTCATCGTCGAGCAGCGCGACGACGGACACATGAACTTTTTCTTCATGGAGATGAACACCCGCCTGCAGGTCGAGCACCCGGTGACCGAAGCGATCACCGGCCTCGACCTGGTCGAATGGCAACTGCGCGTGGCCGCCGGCGAGAGCCTGCCGCTGAAGCAGGAGCAGCTCCAGATCCACGGCCACGCGATCGAGGCCCGCATCTGCGCGGAAAACCCCGACAACAACTTCCTGCCCGCGACCGGCACGCTGCACGTCTATCGCAAGCCGGCGCAGCACACCGCCTTCCAGCGCAGCCGCGTGCGCATCGACGACGGCGTGCGCGAGGGCGGCGTGATCTCGCCCTTCTACGACTCGATGATCGCCAAGCTCATCGTGCACGGCAGCACGCGCGAGGAGGCGCTGGCGCGGCTCGACCAGGCGCTCGCGCAGACGCACATCGTCGGCGTCGCGACCAACGTGCAGTTCCTGTGCGGCATCCTGCGCACCGATTCCTTCGCCCACGCGAAGCTCGACACCGCGCTGATCGAGCGCGAGCGCGACGTGCTCTTCGACCGGGAGCCGCTCGGCCTGCCGCTGGCCGCCGCCGCGTCGATTGCGCGCACGCTGCTGGCCGAAGCCGCGACCGCCACCGCCGACCCGTTCAGCCGTCGCGATGGCTGGCAGGTGCAGGGTGTCACCGTGCGGCCGTTCGAATTCGAGTTCCGCAGCGAGACGAAGACCGCCGAGCTGCGCTATCTGCACGACGGCGCGCTCTCGCTGAAGGTCGGCGACGTGGCGGGCCCGCTGGAGATCGGCAGCTTTCCCTCGGGCGAGATCGAGCTGCAGTTCAACGGCCAGCGGCACACGCTCAATGTGTACGAGGACCCGTCCGCGGTTCATGTCTTCGCGGCGGACGGCGCGACGAAGATCACCACGGTCGACCGCCTGGCCCATGCCGGCGACACCCATGCCGAAGGCGGCCGCCTGACCGCGCCGATGCCCGGCAAGGTCGCGTCCTTCGCGGTCCGGGCCGGCGACAAGGTCAGCCGCGGCCAGCCGCTCGCGGTGATGGAGGCCATGAAGATGGAGCACACCATCACAGCGCCGTCGGATGGGACCGTGGAGGAGCTGTTGTTCGCGCCGGGGGACCAGGTGGCCGAGGGCGCGGAGCTGCTTCGGCTGGCAGGTGCAGCGCCGGCAACGTAGGTTGAATCGTCGTATCAACCGAAAAGAACATGGCATATCCCAAACGCGTCAAGCTCGTGGATGTCGGACCACGCGACGGCTTGCAGAACGAAGCACAACCCGTTTCGGCGGGCGTCAAGATCGAACTTGTGCATCGTCTGCAGAATGCCGGCCTGAAAGACATCGAGGTCACCAGCTACGTCAGCCGGAAATGGATGCCCCAAATGGCCGATAACTCGCAAGTGATGTGCGGCATTCGACGCGCCCCCGGAGTGCGCTACTCTGTCCTCGCGCCCAACATGAAAGGCCTTGAAGCGGCGCTTGCTGCGGAACGCCCAAAGTGGCCCGATGAAATCGTCGTTTTCGGTTCAGCGAGCGAGACCTTCAGTCACAAGAACATCAACTGTTCCATCGCCGAGAGCATTGAAAGATTCGCTCCAGTCGTCGCCGCCGCGCGCGAGAACGGCATTCATGTGCGTGGGGCGATGTCATGTGCGGTCGGCTGCCCTTACGAGGGCGATATTGTGCCGGATGCGGTGGGCCGCCTTGCGAGGACGATGAAAGACATCGGGGTGCAGCACGTAGGGGTTGCCGACACCATCGGCGTAGGTACACCCGGACGGGTGCAGCGCGCCCTCGAGGCCGTGCTTGCAACCTACGCCATCGATGACGTTTCAGGACATTTTCACGACACCTATGGCCTTGCCCTGTCCAACGTGCTGGCAAGCATGGAACTGGGCATATGGCAGTTCGACACGTCTGTTGCAGGGCTGGGCGGCTGTCCCTGTGCCAAGGGTGCAACGGGCAACGTCGCGACAGAAGACGTCGTCTACACGTTGCAGAGCGTCGGCGTTGAAACCGGCATCGACCTCGACAAGTTGATTGATGCGGGGGTCTATATCAGCCATGCGCTCGGGCGCGAACCGAACTCGCGCGCTTCCAGGGCATTGCGGGTCAAGCGTGTCAGTGCGGGACTATGTCACTGACGCACTGGTTTCGGGGCAGGTGAGCTCGCGTTCAAGAAGGCTTCCAGGCACGAATCTCCGCAGTTCCAGCGGGACGGTATCCGCATCGGTGCGATCCCAACTCTACCGCCAGCCGCGCGGCTGCGGCTACACCGAGCGCTTGGCCGAGCGAGCGACGCGCTCTGGAGCAGGACCGCCTTCGCCCCTCGTCACGTCCTGCCAGGGCATGGATGCTCTCAGCAAACGTGCGACGCTGGCACTCCAATTTCGGGCGTCTCAAGCGACGAACTTCCACCGACGCGACTACCTGCTTCTCGATGCACAGACGTTCGGCCAGGCGCTCAGCAAGCTTGCCACAAGGCTGTGTCACTGAATTGCGGAAGTCTCGGCCTTCGAAAAGTAGGCGGCGCGCAGCGCCTTCTTGTCGATCTTGCCCGCCGCGGTGAGCGGCAATGAATCGACGAACTCGATCGACTTCGGTACCTGCGCGGCGCCCTTTTTCTCGCGAACCAGTGTCCGCAGCGAGTCAGCAGAAGGCTTCTCGCCGGCGCGCAATACGACGATTGCGGTGACGGCTTCGCCCCAATATGCGTCGGGCACGCCGATCACCGCGCAGCTGGCCACGGCCGGATGACCGCCAAGAACGTCCTCGACTTCACGCGGGTACACGTTGAAGCCGCCAGTGACGATCACGTCCTTCTTGCGATCGACGATTCGCATGAATCCACTCTCATCGCGGATCGCGACGTCGCCCGTGTGCAGCCAGCCGCCGGCAAGGGCTTCGGCGCTCTGCTCCGGGCGGTCGTGGTAGCCAGCCATGACGAGCGGGCCTCGGACGCAGATCTCACCCGGCATGCCATCCGGCACTGGGCGCATCTGCTCATCGAGGAGGGAAACGTGCACCCAGGGAACGGGGCGTCCGCAGGACGCGAGGCGTTGAGGGTCGTCCGCGACATGATCGTCTCGGCGCATGACGCAAATCGTCATGGGCGCTTCGACCTGACCGTAGAACTGGAAGAAGACGGGCCCGAGCCGGGCAATGCCCTCGCGCAATCGCGTGGGTGACATCATGGAGGCGCCATAGAAGATCGTCTCGAGGCTCGACAGGTCGAACTCCGAAAAGCGGGGGTGATCCAACAGAGCGTAGATCATCGTCGGCACGAGGAGGACGCAATTGATCCGGTACTTCTCAATGGCTTGAAGCACCATCAGTGGATCGAACGATGGCATGATCACCATCGAGCCGCCTCTCAGCAGGGTAGGCAGGAACATCGCGGAGCCTGCGTGGCTGAGATGCGCGCACATCAGCTGCCGCATCTCGGAGGGCCACTCCCACTCCGAGAGCATGATGCTCAGCATGGCGCTGCCAACTCGATGCGTGCCGGAAACCGCCTTCGGCTTGCCCGTTGTGCCGCCGGAATAGGCAAGGCGATACAGATCATCGGCACTGGAGCTCGGCGCTGTCAGGGCTGTGGGTCGCATCCCGCGCGCCAGCTCGCACAGATCGTGTCCGACTCCTGAGGGCCCGAGCGAAACGATGAGTAGGCCTTCGACCCGTTCTGCCAGCGCCATGCCGCGCTCCATGTAGCGCGAGGGATCGACTATCAGCGCCTCCATCTTCGAATCGTTGACGACGTAAACATAGTCGTCAAGCGAACCCAGAGGATGCATCGGTACGATGACGTATTCGCCCAAAAGGCAGGCACCCGTGATCGCAAGCACTTCGGGCCGATTCGCTGATAGCACGCCAATTCGCGCGCCACGCCGGAGACCGAGCGACCGCAGCGCCTGAAGATACTGGCTGACCAGTTCGGCGTAGCCGCCCGCAGTAAGCATCTGGCCATCGTCGTAGTACAGAAACGGTCGGCTCGGGTCGTAGCTCAGGGCATGTACCAGCAGCTGAGGCTGGAAAACGCCCTGGTAGGGGCCTTCAAGGGTGGTCATCGGTTGGTGCGTGGGGAGCTTCATGATCGAGTCCATCTTTCTTGCTGAGGTCGAGACTGCCGATGGTGTGCGCCTACCCAGGGATATCCGCTTCGGGCCAGGTGCTCATGAGAGGTGTCTTCTTCACGGTTGCAGCCCGTGTCTTGAATTTCCAGACGCCATCGACCTTTTCATAGACATCCCGATATACGCCGATCCATGCAACCTGATAGTTCTTCTTGCCTGTTCTGAGTTCCAGGCTCACGATGCCCGTCCCGTGGTCCGAGTCCTGCAGATCGATCAGGTGATTGCATAAGTGTGGCCACGGATCGAGCAACTCGAATCCGTCTGCGTAGACCTTGCGGACTGCGGACAGCCCCTGTTTCTCATTGCCATCCGCAATCACCGAGCGTTCGAAGTCGACTGAGGCGCCATTGTCCGCAAAGAGTGACATGACGAGGTCTGCATTCTTGTCTCGAACGGCGTGTGCGTAGCGCACGACAAGCTGCTCGATCTGCATCCGGTCGTACAGTTCTGCGACCCGTTGCGACAGTGTCGAAGTCTCGCACTGGTCGGCGCCAGGTGAATCCTGATTCATGATATTCCTCATGCCCTGGCGTGCAGGTCGACAAATCGGCGCCATTGAGAGTGCAGTGCCTGGCTATCGATATCGCTGACGGTGGCCATCATCCCGCCCAGGAACGGCAACTGCATTTCGACCTTCTCGGCAAGCTCGACAGCACAACCCCAATCCTTCAGGCACGCCTTCACCATCCTGACGAAGTAATCGGGGTCACTGGACAACACGTCCATGTTGGCGACCGTTTCACCGACGTCGTGTGTCCAGAAATTCTGGCCGGCTCCTTTCTCGAGTATGGCGGCGACACTCGATGGGGGCATGCCGTAGGCCACGCCCAGGCGGTAGCACTCCTGCATCAGATACATGTTCGCGATCCCGAGCATGTTGTTGAGGATCTTGGCAGTCAGGCCTCCTCCGAGTGCGCCACATCTGACGACTTCACGACCCATCAGTCGCAGCACCGTTTCAGCATGCGCTACATCTGCGGGATCGCCGCCGGCCAGAATCAGCAGTTTGCCCTGCTCGGCGAGAATCGGTCCGCCGGTTACCGGAGCGTCGACGGTGTGGACGCCTTTCTGGGACAAGCCGGCCGCGATCTGGCGCGCCTCATCCGGCATGATGGTGCTCATGATCAGGACGAGCGGCGGGGTGGAGGGGTCGATGGCCGAGAGCAACCCAGACGGACCAAGGGTCGCACTCAGTGCCTCGGTGCCATTCATCACGAAGATGATCACGACATCGGCCGAGGCGCACTCTGCAGGTGTCGCGGCAATGGCCGCTCCATCTGCGGCGAAGGCCTTCTGCACCGAAGCTGCCGGATCGCAGATGATCAGTTCGTGACCTTCCCGCATGAGCAGACGCGCGAGTCGGCCCCCCATCTGTCCTGCGCCGATGAATGCAATTCTGCGGAACTCCGGATCGATGACCGGTTGACTTGGTTGCATGAATGGTGCTCCTTGGGTGTGGCGAATCGTCTTCTGCCGAATGTCGGCGTCGCGCCAGATTAAGGTCACGAGCACTCGCCTCACAAGTACGCACGCAAAAGTGCGCTGCCCATGTCAACGTGGGTGACGCAGGTGGCGAGTCACACCGGACTCCGCTCATTGAAAGAATGGATCACGCGCCCGAAGCGATGCGACTTGCTTACGCGCATGTGTGTACCGCACCTTTGCGTGCGTACTTGTTCTGGACAGAGCATGTGCGACTTAATGTCGTCATAACGGCGCAAACCCTGACGCCCCCAAACCACGAGAAGAAAGCTGTTTTGAACCACACTATCGCATCGCGGGTTCCCGCAATCCGTCCGGCCCTCCTTGGCATGGCGGTCGCTCCAGTGTTTGCACTGTCCGGGGCGGCCTGGGCGTCCGAGATCGATGTCGGGAATCATGAACTCAAGGTGCGGTTCGACAATACCGTTCGCTATGACATCGGCATTCGTGCGAAAGACTGCGATCCAAACATCTGTGGCAATGGCGCCGGAGCTGGCGATGTCACGGCCCACCAGTCGGACAACAAGTTTGCGAAGGTGGGCAATGTGATGGCAAGTCGTCTCGATCTTTTGTCCGAGCTCGATGTCGCATACAAAAGTCGATATGGCTTTCGCGTCAGCGCAACGGCGTGGTACGACGCAGCGTACTCGAACCGGATCGAAGGCGATCCAGTCCTGAGTCAGGCTCCTCGCGGTGCGGGGCAGGGGGCTGGACGCACGGGCGGGCCGTACACGAGCTACACGCAGCGATGGAATATCGGGCCATCGGGCGAGTTTCTCGATGCGTTCTTGTTCGGCAAATTCGATCTCGGCGATGTCCCGCTGAATATCAAGCTGGGCCAGCACAACATCTATTGGGGCGAGTCCGTCTTCTCATTTGTGGGAGGCGTCGCGTACGCGCAGGGACCCGTGGACATTCGCAAGGCGGTGGCGAATCCCGGTGCTGAGGCGAAGGAACTCTTCAAGCCGCTGAATCAGTTGTCCTTCTCGGCAGACATGAGCGATCGCGTCACGCTCGCCGGTCAATACTTCCTGGACTGGGATGCGTCTCCTCTTCCCGATGGTGGAACGTACTTCGGCGCTGCGGACGGCTTGAGTTTGGGTGGTGGTGGAAATATCCTGGGTGTCCCGTTCGGGGGAGTGACCGGGATGCCGGCGCGCAAGCACGGCGATTGGGGCCTGGCCCTGAAGCTACGTCCTGAATGGCTCGATGGCACAGTGGGCTTCTATCTGCGTGAGTACACCGATAAGCTTCCACAGTTGGTGATGAGCGGCAGTACGCTGAGGGGATCTTCCGTGCTGCCGACCCAGTTTGGACTCGACTACACCACGCCGAGGCAGAAGATGTTGGGCTTCAGTCTGTCGAAGCAGGTGGGTGACGTGTCGGTCGGTTCGGATCTGACTTACCGCAGGGATGCGCAACTGCCGGCTAGACCCTTTACGACTCCGGCCGGAAATGCGAACCTGGGCGCCGGACCCGTTGGCAACAGCCTGCTCCCAACAGGCGATGTTTTCGCTGGGGTCATCAACGCTATCTCCTACTTCGGACGAAGTCCCCTGTTCGACTCGGCGACCTTGACTACCGAATTGAACTTTGCGCATCTGATCCGTGTCGTCAGCAATCCGCAGTCCTTCTCCGGCGAAGGCTTCAACTGCCCATCTGCGGCCTCCGGTGGTTTCCCCTACGGGTGCGCGACGACGAATTCCGTCGGCCTCGCTGCGCAGTTCGAGCCGAAATGGTTTCAAGTCCTCAACGGTGTCGACCTATCTCTCCCGATGTTCGTCGGCGTAGGACTAAAGGGCAATTCACCGGTGCCGTTCGGCGACCGAAAGGGGCAGGGGAACTACAGCATCGGGCTCTCTGCCGACGTCAAGAACCAATACACGGTCACTCTCAAGTACATCGGCTACCTTGCCAAGCACACCAATGACTCAGCAGGCTTCCAATCATTGAGCAACTCTCCGCTCGGCAAGTATTGGGATCGAGACTGGGTGTCCTTGACCCTCAAGACCACCTTCTAGGCGCTTACCACTTCAGGAGACAGCACATGTTTCGCAGGACACACATCGCTTTTGGGCTCACTTTCGTCCTCGTCGGCGCCATAGCCCACGGAGCGACTTCGCCAGAGGAGGCCAGGCAACTCGGCGGCGAGAAGCTCACGCTGATCGGTGCCGAGGCGGCCGGTAACAAGGAAGGGAGCATTCCCCCCTACGGCGGCAAAGCGCCAAGGGCTCCAGCTGCTTATGACCTGAAGGACCCTGGCCAGCGCCCGGATCCCTACAACGACAAGCCGCTTTACACCATCACGGCGAAGAATGCCGAGAAGTACGCGGACAAGCTCGACGCGATGCGAGAAGTGTTCGTGCGCTATCCGGAGTTCCGGATGGATATCTATCCGACCCGGCGCGACATCGAGTATCCAAAATACGTCCTCGAGAACACGGCAAAGAACGCAACCTCTTGCAAGGGAGCGCAGAACGAACTTCGGTTGGAAGGCTGCTACGGGGGGGTTCCGTTTCCGATCCCGAAAACGGGGAATCAGGTCATGTGGAATCATCTGCTTCAGTATGGAGCGCATGCCTACGGTGGGAAGACGAGTTCGTGGGTGACCACGCCGGACGGACAGGCCGTGCTGCAGACAAAGGTGGAGCAGCATCAGCAGTTCGACTACTTCGACCCGAAGAACTCGAACCCGAATCCTTCGGACATGCTCTACTGGAAGATCGCGAACAACGACGTGGCGCCCGCCAGAAAGGTGGGCAACAAGCTGGTCATACTCGACTCGCTGGACATGGTCGACAAGGGGCGCCGCGTCTATCAATACATCCCTGGTCAGCGTCGCGTCAAGCTCGCACCGAACCTTGCTTACGACACACCCAGTCCCAATTCAGGTGGAACATCGACGATGGACGATGCCAAGGGATTTCTTGGTGCCCTGGATCGGTACGACTTCAAACTGATTGGCAAGAAGGAGAAGTACATCATGTACAACACCTTCGGCTTGGTGAACCACAAGACTTGTACTGATCAGAAGGTCGTCGAGTTCAAGAACTTTCCCAATCCGGAGTGCGTTCGGTGGGAGTTGCACCGGGTCTGGGTCGTCGAGGCTACTCTGAAGAGCGGCTTCCGGCACGTGTACCCGCGACGCGTGTTCTATTGGGACGAGGATGCACCCGGTGCGGGTTCCACCGAGAGCTATGACGCAGCGAACAAGCTCTATCGCGTTGCCAACACTGTTGCCGTTCCTTTCTATGAGGGACAGCTTGGCGTATACACCGACTCCACGATGCAACTCGACTTGCAGTCCGGAACCTGGTTCGTGCAGGGTTTGGCTGGTTTCCCCGAAGGGGGCATGTCCCCGGTGAAGCCACTGGACGATCGTGCGTTCTCGCCTGAAGCCATGGCCGGAGAGGGCATACGGTAGGCCTGATCGATGCGCCAAATCGCGACCGCTGCGCGGACCCGAGGCAACTACTCATGAAGAGCTCACGTCATTCAGCAAGCATTGCCACGATTGGCCTTCTCCTATGCTGCGCTGTCTTCAGGCATGGCGTGGCTGCGCCGACGCCTGAAGGTGGTGATACCCGGCCTCCGGCGCCGGCGGGAGCTTACCGGCCGCTAGCCGATACGCCGGCGGCACCTAGCGCATTCGAGGTGCGCACTCCGTTGCTGGCTGTGGCGGCTGCGGGTTCGCGCATCGTCGCTGTCGGGCTGCGTGGCCACATCGTGTACTCGGACGACGGCGGAAGGACAAGGGTGCAAGCCAAGGTTCCGGTCGAGACGGACCTTGTCTCGGTGTGCTTCCCGACTCCAACTGTCGGGTGGGCCGTCGGTCACGGCGGCATAGTCCTCGCCACCGCGGACGGCGGCAAGAGCTGGACCAAGCGGTTTTCCGGCCGGGAGTTGGATGAACTGACCGATCGCCACTCGCAGGGCAAGCCGGATGAGTCAGAGCAGTCCATTCCGTCGCTGTTGGACGTATGGTTCGAATCGCCGATGAAGGGGACCATCGTTGGCACGTTCGGTACGGTCTTCAGGACCGAGGACGGAGGAAAAACATGGTCCTCACAGATGGACCGGGTCGACAACCCCGAGAAGCTGCATTTTTACGCAGTAAAGGGTGACGCTGATTTCCTGTACATCGCTGGCGAGAAGGGAAATGTCTGGCGATTCGACCGTGAGTCGAAAAGGTGGGTTTCGCTGCCAACGGGTTACTCTGGAACCTTGTTCGGCCTCGTTGTCGACGGCCCGAAGGTGGTGGCCTTCGGAATGAGAGGAAGCGCCTTTCTCAGCGAGAACGGCGGCAAGAGCTGGACGGCTGTCGCCACTCAGCGCGCGGCGGGGATCACGGCGGGGCTGCGCCTTGCGAATGGGGACATCGTGCTTGCTGATCAGAGCGGCGGGCTCGTGCGGAGCAGAGATGGTGGTCGGACGTTCACGTCGTTCGGCGGCGACACCCACATTCCAGTGTTCGGCCTCACACAAGTCGAAGGAGGCCGGGTGTTTTCTGTGGGCGTCTTGGGCGTGACCGCTCAGATGTCGCATTAAGCCGGATTCGGATTTGGATTCGATCTCGATTGGAAAGGGATTATGGAAGCAGTCACCGGAAATGCGGCTCAAATGCCGGTCACCGCCAACCTGGCGGACTTCGACCCTGGATCCGGCAATCGCTTGGAGAGGTTGATCTTCAACCACCGCGCGTGGGTCATGCTGGCGTGCCTGATGTTGAGCGCGGTTCTCGCGCTGCAGTTCAGAGGGCTGATGCTCGGGGCGAGCTTCGAGAGGATGCTGCCGCAGTCCCATCCGTACATCCAGAATTATCTGAAGAACCGAGCCGAGCTGCGCGGCCTCGGTGATTCGGTGCGCATCGTCGTTGAGAACCCCAGTGGTGATCTGTTCGACAAGGGGTTTCTCGAGCAGTTTGCCAAGATCAATGATGAAGTCTTCCTGCTCCCCGGGGTCGATCGGGCATGGATGAAATCCATCTGGACACCCGTCGTGAGGTGGACTGAGGTGACCGAGGAGGGCTTCGTGGGTGGCCCTGTCATGCCGGCCCGATTCGATGGGACGCCGAAGGCGATCGACGAGCTGCGCCTGAACATCGGTCGCGCCGGCGTGGTCGGAAGCCTCGTGGCGGACGACTTTCGCTCGGGGACGATCGTGGTGCCGCTTCTGCCGCAAAGCGCTGAGTCGGCGCAAAAGGGTGGATACAAGGAGTTCTGGGATGGCCTGAAGCGTATCCGAAGCGAACACGAGGGACCCGGATCCACAGGGACAGGCGCGCGCATTTACGTCACCGGCTTTGCCGCCCTTGTGGGCACGCTCATCGATGGTCTGAACAAGGTCATGTGGTTCTTCGTGGCTGCCGCGCTGGTTGTCGCCGCAATCCTGCTGTCCTTCACGCGATGCATCCGAAGCACCGCATTGGTGTTGACATGCTCGTTGATCGCTGTCGTGTGGCAGCTCGGCGTGATCGCGCTCTTTGGCCAGGTGCTCGACCCGTTTTCGATCCTGGTGCCGTTTCTCGTGTTTGCCATTGGCGTCAGCCATGGAGCACAGAAGATGAACGGAGTGATGCAGGACATCGGAAGGGGGACACATCGCCTGGTGGCGGCACGGTACACGTTTCGACGGCTCTTTCTCCCTGGCCTGACCGCCTTGCTGGCGGACGCCGTAGGCTTTGCGGTTCTGATGGTCATCGATATCCCCGCGATCCGGGATCTTGCCCTTGGTGCAAGTCTCGGAGTGGGCATGCTCATCCTGACCAATCTCATTCTGCTGCCTGTCTTGCTGTCCTATGTCGGCGTCAGCCAGACGGCTGCGCTGCGCAGTCTGCGCGAGGACGCGGCCGAGGTCGATGGCAGACGACTGGGCAGGCTTTGGATTGCGATCGAGAAGTTCACCCAGCTTCGCTTTGCGGCAGTGGCCATCTCCGGTGCCTTGGTCATGGGCGTCGTTGGCCTGGTGGTGAGCAGGGACGTCCAGATTGGCGACCTGGAGGCCGGGGCACCGGAGCTGAGGGCGGACTCGCGCTACAACCGGGACAATGCCTACATCACCTCGCATTACGGCGTATCGAGCGACGTGTTCGCGGTGATGGTGAAGACGGCGCCCGACCAGTGCAGCACCCGCGAGACGCTGATTGAAGCGGATCGCTTGAGCTGGGCGCTGGCCCAGGTTCCCGGTGTACAGCGCACCGTCTCTTTGGCGGATACGGTGAGATCGTATGTCGTGGGCAGTTTCGAGGGCAATCCGAAGTGGATGACGGTCGATGTCGATCAACGGATCCTCGACACGCAGATCTCCAATGCCTTGAACTGGAGCTCGGAGTACCTCAACAGCGCTTGTTCGATGTTGCCGGTGCTCGCCTACCTGTCCGATCACAAGGCAGAAACCCTCAATCGGGTCACGGAGGTGGCACGGCAATTCGCGGCGGAGCACGACACTCAGGGGCGTCAGTTCTTGCTGGCAGCGGGCAACGCCGGCGTCGAGGCGGCAACCAATATCGTGGTTCGGGACGCGAATGCCAGGATGCTTCTCTACGTGTACGCAGCGGTCATCCTGCTGTGCGCCGTCACCTTCCGCACCTGGCGCGCGGTGGTAGTGGCGGTATTGCCACTGGTGCTGACGTCGGTTCTGGCAGAGGCACTCATGGTCAAGCTTGGTATTGGCCTGAAGGTCGCCACCTTGCCGGTTGTGGCACTGGGGGTGGGCATCGGGGTGGACTATGCACTCTATCTGCTGAGCATCCAACTTGCTCAGCAGCGCGAAGGTCTGACCCTGCTAGAGGCATATCGGCGGGCGATTGCATTCACTGGAAAGGTGGTCGGACTGGTGGGGATCACGCTCGCCGCCGGCGTGGTGACCTGGGCCTGGTCCCCGATCAAGTTCCAGGCGGACATGGGCATCATGCTGACGTTCATGTTTCTTTGGAACATGATCGGCGCGCTGATTCTGATCCCGGCGTTGTCGCATTTCCTTTTGCCTCGCGTCGGTTCAAGCTCCAAGGCGCGAGCTTCCGATCCCCCCGTGCTCGAAGCTCGAGCATGCCCGGCGGCTACCGAGGCGATGTCGTAGCAGCCCATCGTCTCGTACCCCCGAAGAAGGACGCATTTCCCTGAACCTGTCGAGTGAACTGACCTCGGGGACGCGAGCGGCACGAACGCCTTGTCTGTCGCACTGGCCTTTCCCTTACCGCCAAGCCCGATTGAAGTCGGGCAGCCGGCGGTAGCTGCCTGCATATTCCTGGTATCGCGACTCGATCTTCGCGGGTGCCTTGACCCATTTCTTCGCAGTGTTGTGCGACAAGCCGTGCGCCGCGCGAGGTCGCTGAACGAGAGATGGGCATCCGCTTGACCTTGCGGACAATGTCCTTGGTCTTTCGCCCTGCTGCGCCAACACATGCGAGCAGGCGAGCGCGCCGCGGCGGTCATGCGCTTGGACCTCTCGGCGCTATGCGTACCTGAAGGTGTCCTCCAGCGCGCTGCTCACGCACCGGATCGACGACTGCCGCACCGATGGCATGCAGGGACCGCAACCGACTGACTCTGGCGGGGTTCGAAACAGAGGCCGGCGTCAAGTTGACTTCACCGGACGCCTACGTCGTGACGGACGACGGCCATGCCTGCACCGGGCTGGCCTACGGCCTGATCTCCAGCAACCAAAGCATCTCGTGCGCCGGCGGGGCTTCGTGCTCGCCTTGAATTGGCGCGAGTGAAGCGCCGCTGAGTCCCAGGGATGCGGGACTCAAGCCTTCTCGAGAATGTGGACCACGCAGGCCGACCCGCGTCCGGGCGAGCCGCCGACGACATGCGTCAGGCCGATGCGAGCGGCTTCCACTTGCCGTGTCCCTGCCGAGCCTCGCAGGTGCGTCGCAACCTCGTAGAGGTTGGCGATGCCCGTGGCACCGAGCGGATGGCCCTTCGACAGCAGACCGCCTGATACGTTGACTGGGATGCGCCCTCCCAGCGCAGTCTCGCCGGCGTCGATCATTCGGCCCGCGTCTCCATCCGGGCACAGGCCGAGGTTTTCGTAGTGGATCAGCTCAGCCGTGGCGAAGCAGTCATGAAGCTCGACCAGGTCCAGGTCATCCGGCCCTATGCCTGCCCCTTCGTAGGCGGCACGCGCGCAGTTGCGGGTGACCTGATTGAAATCAGGGATGGCGAATTCCTGTGGGGTGTACGGTCCGGAAGTCATCTCCGAGGCCCGCACTCGCACTGCCCGGCCCAGAAGACCGAGGCGTTGTGCCACTGACCTCGAGGCGATCACGGCGGCCGCCGCCCCGTCCACGTTGATCGAGCACATCAACTTCGTGTTGGGCCACGAGATCATTTCCGACTCCATCACCTCTCGCAGCAAAGTCTCGCGCCGGCTCATGGCCTTGGGGTTCATTGTCGAGTGATGGTGATTCTTGACCGCCACCTTGGCGAACTGCTCGAAGGTGGTGCCGTACTTGCGCGCATGCTCGACGCCGATCTGAGCGAACATGGCAGGCATGGTGCTCGATCCGAGGACACCTTCCTCGACGAAGCCATCCGGGCGGGAACTTCCGCCCAGCAGGCCGCGGCCCATCTGCTCCACGCCGACGACAAGCACTAGTTCGTGGAGCCCGGCCTTCACTGCAATGAGACCTTCGCGAAACGCAGTAGCACCGGTGGCGCAGGCATTGGCGGTGTTGATCACCGGGATTCCGGTGAGCCCGATCTCCCGGAGGATGCGCTGGCCCAGCATCAGATGCGCTTCCAGAAGGTTGCCGCAATAAAGTGCCTGCATGTCTCGAATTCCGAGGCCAGCGTCGTCCAAGGCAAGCAGCGCGGCTTCCGCGCCGAGCTCGGCCACGGTGCGCCCCGGGTAGCGCCCAAATGCGATCATGTCGATCCCGACGATATAGGCTTCGGTCATGTTTGATCTCCGGTTGACGGGACGAAGTAGTAGGCCAAGAAGGGGGAGCCGCTGGCCGCCTTTTGACCCGATTCCCGGTAGACGACTTTCACAGGCATGTCGTAGGGCAAGGCCTGAGGATCGGGCGCAACCCCCAGAAGCGTGCCCTTCAGGGTTCCGCCACCGTCCAGGTTGACGATGGCCGCGACAAAGGGTGTCTTCACGCCGGGGAAGCTGCGATGTACAACGGTGTAGCTGTACAGGCGCCCCCGCTCGGCGAGCCGAACCGGCGAGAGGCCGGAGCGGGCGCCGCACGCCATGCACACGCTGCGCTTTCCGGGAATGGTGGCGCCGCAGCCCTGGCAGCGCGAACCGACCAGGTGGGCGCTGGCATCGGCGCCAATAACCAGGAACGGCACGACCGGTACCTCCGCACTCCGAATCGGCTCAGCGGACATGGCTGGAACTCCCTTGTGCGTCGAGCAGTTCGGCATAGCGCTGCAGATGCTGATCGACCGTGCCGTACTGGAGATTGATCATTTCGATGCGGCGGAAGTGGTGACTTACGTCCAACTCATCGGTGATTCCGATGCCGCCGTGTATCTGAACGGCCGCCTGAGCCACCATCCGGCCGGCCTTCCCGACGAGTGCCTTCGCTGCGGAAACCGCGGACCGCCGCTCGGCCGGATCACCATCGAGCGTCGATACGGCTCGCTGCGTGATGGATGAAGCCTGCTCGCACGCCAGCAGCATGTCCACCATGCGGTGCTGCAACGCCTGAAACGAACCGATCGGTTTGCCGAACTGCTTGCGTGTGCGCGCGTACTCGACTGTAGCGCGCAGGAGGGCGTCCATCGATCCAGCCGCGTCCGCGCAGAGCATAGCGGTCGCTTCGTCGCAGATACGCTCGATCGCTTCCCGAAGATCGTGGCGCCCGCCTATCCGGGCGCTGTCCGGTACGAATGCCTTGTGCAGATGTATCGTCGAGGCGCTGCCACCATCGATGGTTCGAGCGTGGCGCATCCCGAGACCGGGTGCATCGACAGGCAGGATGAAAGCACCGATTGCACCACCCTCGGCTTCTATCTTCGCAATGACGATGACGTGGTCGCTCCAAATCCCGCCCACGACAGCCGTCTTGTGCGCCTCGATTTCGAATCCACCCGCGGTCGGCCAGGCCGACGCTTGGAGTGCATTGATGTGAGCAGCGTCATTCGCGACGTCACATGCGAACGCGATGACGCTGGTGCCGCCGATGACAGCTGGAAGATACCGCTCTTGCTGAGCAGTCGTACCAACCCGGGCGAGAAGTGCGGCCGCGCAAATCACCGTCGAGACGTAGGGTGCGATCACGAGGTTCTTGCCGAACGCCGACATGACCATCATTGCAGCCGCTGGATCCGCGCCTGAACCGCCGCATCCCTCGGGCAATGTCGCGCCAAGGATTCCCAGTTGCCCGAGTTCCTCCCAGAACGGACGATGAAAGCCCTGTTCGTGGAGGATGGCTGTGCGCCGGACGTCAAGCCCATGACGCTCGGCGGCCAGCCGCTCCACCATTTCGCGCAGCATGCGCTGCTCATCACTCAGTGTGCCATCCATATCGATCCCTGTGTCGACATTGCCATGCCCAATTTGCCGATTCCCACGTTCGCCTCAGCGTTACAGGTCCAACGCAATCTTTGCGAGGATGTTCCGCTGGACCTCGCTGGATCCACCGTAAATCGTGGCGGCCCGCGTGTTCAGGTACCGCGCCATCGCCACCGTTGCCTCGTGAGCTGTCCCATCCCGCCTCGTGGGATCGTGCGCGTACATCGAACCGGGACCTCCCGCCAGGACGCACAGTTCGGTCGCGCGCTGGAGCGTCTCGGTGCCGGCCAGCTTGAGGAGGGAGGTCGTCACCCCGCTGCTCTTTGCTTCGCTTCCGAGCAGGATGCGCAGCTCGCCGGCCTCGAGTGCATCGCACTCGATAGCGATTTCCGCAAAGCGGCGACGAAAGTCCGCATCTCGCCAGCGCCGCCCGTCTTTCTGGGTGAGCCGTCGCGCATGAGCCAGCATTCGACGGACGCGCGGGCCGTAGACGCCACTGCGCTCGAATTCGAGCAGACGCTTGGCGATGGTCCAGCCGTCGCCCTCTTCGCCGATTCGGTTGGCCGCTGCAGTTCGCACGCCGTCGAAGAAGACCTGATTGACCTCGTGCTCGCCGGACATGCTGATGATCGGCTCGACCGTCACTCCCGGCGAGCGCAGGTCGACCAGAAGGAAGCTGATGCCCTGCTGCGGGCGCTCATGCGTCGAGGTGCGCACAAGCACGAATATCCAGTCTGCGCAATGGGCGTGCGTGGTCCATATCTTGGTGCCGTCGATGATGTAGTCGTCGCCCTCACGGCGGGCGCGGCAACGCAGTGCCGCAAGATCCGAGCCGGCGCCGGGCTCCGAGTAGCCCTGACACCAATAGTCTTCTCCCGATCGCAGGCGCGGCAGGAAGCGCGCCTTCTGTTCCGCCGTGCCGAAGTGGATGAGCAGGGGCCCGAGCATAAGCAGGCCTGCCGACGATAGCGTGGGCGCGTTCGCTAACGCACACTCCTGCTCGAAGATCAATCTCTGCTGCGGCCCCCAGCCTCGGCCTCCGTGCTCCAAGGGCCACGTGGGCGTGATCCAACCGCGCTCGTAAAGTCTGCGGTGCCACAGGCGCCCAATCTCGGGTGGCGAGAAGACACCGATCTGCCCGGATCCGGCCTGCCGCAATTGGGGGGTCAAAGCCTGATCGAGAAACGCACGTACTTCAGCGCGGAATTGAGCCGGATCGATGCTTTCCAGGGTGTCGGGTTGCGTGGTCATCGTGTTATTGGCTTTCTGGTGCAGCCTCAGTTATTGATCACAAGCTTCTCGTACTCGCCCGCCCCATCACGCATGCGTGCGAACTCGACGACCTGTCTGGCCATCAGCTGCAGTTGCTTGCTGATCGCGCTGTCCAGGCAGTTGCCCTCGGTGTCGAAGATCTGCGAACTGCTGTTGACTGCCACGCCAACGGGCGTCGGCCAGCCGCGAAGCGCATGCACGATCGATCGCAACGCGGCCAGCGTGCTGCCGGTGGCCTGCCATCCGAAAGCGCAGGCTACGCAGCCCACCGCACGACCGTCCAGGTACGCCGCTTCGTCCTCGCGCATGTCTTCAACGTAGTCCAGCGCATTCTTGATGAGGCCCGATACCGAGCCGTGATAGCCAGGCGACGCGACGATGACCCCGTGACATCGGCGCAGCAGAGAGATCATTTCGCTCGCGCTGGAGCAACGCTCCGTCCTGTCCTGCGAGTACATCGGGAACTCCAGCAGGGGCCCGGCCACGATCGCGGTCTGGGCGCCCGCGCGCTGCGCCGCATCCAGCGCAAAGCGCAGGGCCACCTCCGTTGTTGAGCCGGCCCTCGCCGTGCCCCCTATCCCGACAATCAAAGGAACAAACGTTCCCTGCCTCGCGCGATGTGGAATGTGCTGCATCAGTCGTGTGTCCATTTCGGAATGGAGTTGAAGGCATCCGGCCTTGGACCTCAAGTACGCACCCGAAGGTGCGTTGCGCACTCACCCCTATGGACTCGACGAGATGATGGAGGTCGGTCGCCCTTCACGCACATGGAGGTGAGTGGCCCACTTTCTCGTACGTGCTTGTGTGGTGGGCATAGCCGACTCTAACCTCGGGTCCGAGATGCACACCGATCCGGTGAAGTGAATGAAGGAGATAGACATGCCAGACACTACGCAAGCGACGTCCACGAAATACCAACTGCCCGACCCCATCGCGTCATTCGCAGGCTTGATCAACGATACAGACGGGCACGAGGCCATGCCGATCAAGCGTTGGGGAGATACGTACGGCGCGGAAGTCCAGCCGCTCGCTGCTGCGTTGCTGAACGCCGGCAATGAGGGTGAGGCGATCATCCAACATCCGGACCTCGACGGCGACGACACGGAAATCACGGTGGAGTCCGTCTGGAAAGTCAAGATGGAGAAGGCGCCCGGTTCCTATGACATCAAGCGACGCATCGAGGTGATGGACTTCACCGGTGTCCATCGCCAGATCATGTATCCGGGCATTGCACCTATCTACGCCCACGCACTCTACAACAAGGCGGACGACCCGAGCGTGTTTCGATCGATCACCGGTGATCGCAAGGCCTACGCCTACCGGCTGATGAACATCTACAACGACTGGTGCGCGCGCGTCTCGCGCGAACAGGATCGGGTGCGTCCGACGGCGCTGCTGATCGATGAGACGCCGGAGGCGATGTACGAGAAGGCCAAGGAACTGGTGGGCAAAGGCGTGCGTCTCTTCATGCTCGCTACGGACGAGCCTCCCGGCGGCGTATCGCCGGCGAGCCCGCGACTCGACCCCTTGTGGTCTCTGCTGGCAGCAGCCAAATGCCCCATCGTGGGCCATATCTCGATCAGCGAAAAGCTTCTTTCCACACTCGAGTGGCGCAACGCCCCGGCATTCAAGGGGTGGATGCTCGGTGCGGAGTTCTCGCTCGATCCGTGGACTCTGACGAATATTCACCTGCAGATCCAGAACTACGTGATGACGATGGTGCTGGGAGGCGTGTTTGATCGGCATCCCGGTCTTGTTTTCGGATGCGCGGAATTCACCGGCCACTGGGTGGGGCCGCTTGCGGAAAACATGGATCGCTTCTATGGCCGCACGCCCTTTCCATCGTCGCAGTCGCACACCAAACTGAAGCTCAAGCCTTCAGAGTATGTACGGCGTAACCTTCGCGTCGCGTGTTTCGACTTCGAGCCGGTCGGCACTTACATCGATCGCTATGGCTTCGAGGACGTGTTCTGCTACGCCAGTGACTTTCCTCATCACGAGGGCGGCAAGGACCCGATGGGGAGCTTCGTCAGGAGCCTGGAGGGCAAGAGCCAGGAGATCCTGAGGAAAGTGTTTGTTGACAACGGCCGGGCGCTGCTTCCGGACTGAAGGAGTGGCGGCAAGCTCGTTGCGCTGCGCACGTTTCGCTACTGACTACCAACCACATGAGGAGTTTCCAAAATGCTATCGATCGATGAACGATTGAAGACCATCGAAAGGCTACCCGACCACAAGGGCGGACACTTTCCCGATGGTGCACACGTCGTGCGTGTGAACAGGTTGCCGTGGACGCCCTTCAATCTCGTCGGCACCCCAGACGGCCCGGTGTTCAAGCTGCTGGCAGTGGACTGGCGCCGCGAGATGCTCGTGATGATCTTGAACGTTCCCGGTGGGATGGCGGTCGAGCCGCACTATCACCTCGAGGAGGCGCAGGGCTACATCATGACCGGTGATTTCGAGTACGAGTACGGCCACATCTTCGCCGAGAACTACATCGGCGAAGGTGCAGCCATCGCGCACAGCGCCACGATCGGCAAAGACGATGTGCTGCAGTTCTCTATTATTTTCGGTGGGCTCTGCGGCGTCAGGCCCGATGGTGGGCCGGACCTGTCGGTCATCGTCGGGTGTCAGGCCGCCTACGAGATGGCCAAGGCCAACAACGCGGCCGATCACATCGCGCCGCCGCCGCCAGGCTGGAAGAGCCGGTGGCAGCAGCAGGACAACTAAAGAAGGAGACTCCGAATGACCGGCACTGCAATACTTCCAAATCAAGAGAAAGAGATCGATCTTCCTATCGTTCTTGGCAAACTGAACTTCAGCCAGGACATTCCGCGCGCAACGTCGAATCTGATCGACCCGGCCAAGACCCACCGGCCGCTGGAGGCCCATGAGGTGGAGATCCGGGATGCCCGACCGATCCGGGACCGACTGGACCTGGACCGGGAGGGGTTCGTTCTGGTGGACCACCACAGCAGCGTTTCGCATCTTCGCGACGCCAAGCAGCTGGAAGGCGTCTACCACGATGAGATTGGGCCTTTGGTCAAGCAGCTCACTGGCGCTGATGTCGTCCTTCCGTACCGGGCCTATTGTCAGGTCCGGCTGTCCCAGCGTGCGCCCGGCGAGACCGGGGACGAAACGACGCGACCGGCCGGCTTTGTGCATGCGGATGTGACCCGCGAGACATTCCTCCAATGGGCGAGCTATGTCCAGCAGGCCGAGGGGGTGACAGTTCCCCCGTATCGCCGGGTTGCCCTGTACAACGCATGGCGCGCCGTGTCACCGCCGCCGCAGGACTTCCCACTGGCACTGGCGGACGGCTTCAGCGTGAAGAGCGGCAAGTATGTCGTCATGGACAACGTGACCGGCCTGGAGGGCGAGGGTCCTTCGGTCGAGACGCGGCTCGCACTCCACGACCGGAGCAACAAGTGGTACTACTTCTCGAACATGCGCGCGAACGAGCTGCTCCTGTTCAAGACTTACGACAGTAAGTTCAACGACGACCAGACGGTGATGCACAGCAGTTTCAACGACACGGCCAGGCATCCCGACGCTGTGCCGCGCGAGAGCATTGAAGCGCGGTTCTTTGCGTACTGGCTGTAGGCAGAGACAGCAAAGGAGACTTGCAAGTGAGAGAGTGTTCTCTTTATTCTCCCGGGAGGGACAGATGTCGACAGTGAGTCTTGAGAGACTGAAGGGCAAAGTGGCGATCGTCACCGGCGGTGGTTCGGGAATCGGGGAAGGCATTGCGCGGGTGTTTGCGCGCGAAGGGGCCCGGATGGTTGTTGCCGACGTTGATTCCCGCGCCGGGGAGGCTGTGAGCGATTCCATCCGGGCGGAAGGTGGCCATGCTTTCTTCGTGAAGGCCGATGTGCGCCAGGAGGCCGAGGTCAAAGCACTGGTGGACCGAGCCGTTGCCACATATGGAGGCCTGGATGTGCTGGTCAACAATGCGGGCGTCGGCATCGGCAAGACGGCCGAAGAGACGAGCGAGGAAGAATGGGATCGGATCCTCGACATCAATGTCAAGGGCGCGTACCTGGCGACGAAGTACTCGGTTCCGCACCTGCGCGCGCGCGGCGGAGGCTCCATCATCAATATCGGGTCTCTGTTCGCGCTGCGCGGCGGGCCCAGCTACGCCGCCTATCACGCTTCCAAGGGGGCGGTACGCCAGCTCACGAAGTCCACTGCGCTTGCCCTGGCCTCCGACCGAATCCGAGTGAACGTGCTGCATCCGGGACTCATCAGAACGCCGGGATCCACCCGGGATGCCAGCGCTCAGGCGTTCGCAGCAGCGAGCATGGGGCCGATGCAGCGTTGGGGCGAACCTGGAGAGATTGCGCATGGCTGCGTGTTCCTGGCCTCGGACGAGGCGAGTTTCATCACAGGTATTGATCTGCCTATCGACGGCGGACTATCGATTTGATCACCAAGAGAGAGAGCGACCATGGCGGAACAGCAAGGCATTCGAGAACTTCAGGAGATCGAGGCGATAAGGCAACTCAAGGCACGCTACGTTCGATTCGGGGACACCAAGCAGTGGGATGAACTCGGGGAGCTATTCACCGACGACTATGAGGCGCACTTCGACTCCATGCCGCGGATGCACAAGGATGGGCCGATCAGTGGCAGCGTGAAGGGGCGCGAGAACTTCATACGACTGTTCAGAACCATGCTGGTTGACTGCACAACCATCCACCACGTCCATTCCAGCGAGATCACGATGACGGGTCCCGATACGGCGGTCGGGATATGGGCTCTGCACGATGTGGTCATGCTGCCGACCTGCGTCTTCGAAGGCTGGGGCCACTACCACGATCGGTACGTCAAGGTCGGGGACGTGTGGAGGCTCAGCAAGTCGCATACCACGCGCATTCGCAGCGAAGAGCGTTGGTTGATCTAGCGGGAGTCAGGAGCAAGTCATGCGTTTCCATCACATGTGCATCGTGACGACCGATATGGAGGAGGCGATCCGCCTGTGGCGTGACCTCATGGGCTTCACGTTGAAGGCTGATTTGATCATTCCCGATGGGGAGGAATACGGGCCCACAGTCATGGCGCCCAGGATACTGCTGGAGGATCTCTACAAGGTGCCAGGCGCCACCGCGAGGGTCGCCGTCTTGATCTCGAAGGAGGGGGCGATGATCGAGCTTCTGCAACCTCAGACGCCCCATGTTCAGCAGACGCCGCCGGACCGGCTGCTGTATGGCCACAGCGGCATCCGCGAGCTTGGCTTGGTGCTCGATGACATTGACGACTTTTTTGAGAAGGTTCGTGCCGCCGGATATAGGACCCAGACCGACTACGTGTGGCCGTGCGCAAACATGGGCCGTTCCTTCATCTTCTATGACAAGGACGGCAACATGATTCAGATCTGGGAGCATGCCGTCGATGCACCGGCCGACTTGCGGGCGGCGTAGCTCACCCGCTGGTCTCGGCGGACTTGGGCCGATCGCGCAATCAACAGGAGAAAAAATGAAGGTTATGGAACTCGTGGGCCCAGGCTTGGATGGGATACGGTTCGCTGAAAGGCGTGAGAAGGACGTCCCGCTTGGGCACGTCCGGTTGAAGCTGAAGGCGGTATCCCTCAACTACCGCGATCTACTGATTGCAAAGGGCTCGGTACCTGTCACGTATCCATGCATTCCACTTTCGGATGCGGTTGGCGAAGTGGTCGAGACAGGCGTCGGCGTCGGGCGGGTCAAGGTCGGCGATCGAGTCTGTCCCACGTACTACCCGGACTGGATCGACGGGACCATTGCGACGGAGAAGTTCGCGCGCGACCGCGGATGGCACGGCGACGGGGTTGCGGCGGAGTACCTCGTGCTATCGGAGCAGGAACTGCTGCATGTGCCGGCGCACCTGTCCGACGCTGAGGCCTCGACGCTGCCTTGCGCCGCTGTGACAGCTTGGGCCGCGGTGACACGCCATGTCACCCTTCGTCCAGGGAGCACTGTTCTGATCCAGGGCACAGGCGGCGTCTCGCTGTTCGCCCTTCAGTTCGCACTCGCGGCGGGCGCAGAGACCTTCTTGATCTCTTCGGACGACGAGAAGCTGGCACGCGCGAAGGCACTGGGTGCTCACCATGTTCTGAACTATCGGGCGAATCCGCAGTGGGGTGCAGCGATCCTCGAGCAGAGCGGGGGGCGGGGCATGGAGCTGGTCGTGGATGTCGTGGGCGCCGGTACCCTGGAGCAGTCGGTGATCGCGCTATCAAACGGCGGGCACATATCCCAAGTCGGGGTTCTTGGCGGCTTTGCCGCCTCGGTCTCGCTCTATCCGCTCATGACGAAGGAGGCACATATCGACGGCATCATGAGCGGTAGCCGCGATTGTGCCGAGTCGATGATGCGTGCAATCACGCATCAGCGGTTGCGCCCAATCGTCGAGGTCAGCCGTCAGTTGACGGACCTCCCCGAGGCGCTGCTTCACCTGGAAGGGCAGCACCACTTTGGGAAGGTGACTCTCGCCATCGATCACTGAACAGGTTTCAGTCAGTCCCTTCCAACAGGCCCAGGATTCGCGCGCGCTGGACGACCTGCTTGCGCGTTCCGGCATCGAGCTTGGCGAACAGGTTTTTCATGTGCCATTTGATGGCCTCTTCGCTGACCTGCATCGCCAGTGCCATCTCCTTGTTCGTGAGGGCCCGTGCGAGCAGTGCCAGGACTTCGCGTTCCTTTGGGGTCAGTGCCATGCTCGGCGTCGTGCGTACCGGGTTCGGGCGTTGCGCCGATGCTCGCATCGGCGCGGCTCGCGCGCTGGAAGCGTCCGGTCCGTCCGGCGCGAGTTGCAACACCAGGTCCTCCAACGCTGGATGGACGTCGCGGAACACCCGCAGCAAGCCGTAGGTCTGCGCGAGGTCGGCAGCCTCGCGCAGGAGAGATTGCGACCTCTCGCCACAACGGTCGAGTGCAAGCGCGCGCAAGCCGAGGAGCTCAATGTGTGAGTGGTGCTGCTCCATCTGCTGCGCGAGGGCGTCCGCTGGCTCCAACAGATCGAGCGCGCGGCGCCAGTCCTGTGCCGCTATCGCCTCGTAGACATGGGCGGGGCCGCTGAGCAATTCAACGCTGCGTCGCCACATTGCTTGCATTCTCGTGGGATCGGCGGTCAGTTCGTCGATTCGATTGACCAGGTCGCGACAGGTTTCCGCTCGGTACCGACGTGCGTGAATGCGGACCTGCTCGGCCAGGCTTGCGATGCAAAGGCGAGGCAGGCTTCGGCTAACTCCGACGGCATGCAATGCGCCCAGCAGTTCCAAGCTGCGATGCTCGGCCCCACTGGCCAACGCTATGCGTGCCATGGTGCGATACCCCAGCAACAAGGCCTCCGGCATTCCGCTGTGTTCCAGCACGTCGAGCCGGTTTGCGAGCAACGCAGCTGCTTCCGTCGCATTGTCGCGCTCCAAGAGCGCGGTGGCCAGCAGCGAGGCCACCATGCATGTCATGGGGGCGCGCCGTCCGAGGTCGGCTTCTGCGCCGGTCAGTGCGGGACGCAGTTGGGCCTCGGCCAATAGCACCTGCCCCTCCCACAGATAGCTGAGGCCGACCAGCAGTTCCCGCCAGCTTCGATGGTAGTCGTACGGCAGTCCCGAGTCGCTGAGTGGGCCTTGCTGCTGCCGCAAGCGGGCGAGTGCTGGCTTGCCTTGCTGTAGGGCGAGCAAGGTGCTTCGATTGACGTGCATCTGCTGCAGCGTCTGGTCGCGCAGTGGCGCTCCCTCTGACCAGGGGGCGTGCAGGGCGGCGAGGCGATCCGGATCGTCCGTGAAGACGGCGACACCGCTCAGAATGATCCCGCATTCGCAGCGCAGTGCGTCGCTGACATCGGGCCGCGCCAGAATGCGTGCGACCAGTCGGCCTGCCTGTTCACGCCGGTCGCTGGGCGCCAGGCTCCAAGCGGTCGCCAGCAGTAAGCGCGGCCGCCGATCAAGCTCTTCGTCTGGCAGCATGCCCAGCCAGTCGAACACGGCACCATACCGTCCGCGGGCCATCACCGCCTCGTACAAGCCTCGCTCGGCCAGAGCGTAGGCCATCTCCTTTTGCCCGGAGGACAGCGCGTGGCGGGCGGCCTCCTCGAGGAACCCATGATCGGCAAGCCAGGCCGCGGCCCGGGCATGCAACCCGGCTTGTTGCTCGCCAGGCAGCAAAGCGACACGCTGGCGCAGCGCCTCGCGCGCGAGTGAGTGCATGTGTGACCAGTGGCCGTGCTCGTGTCTGGCAAGCAGGGGAGTGTCCCGGCTCAGGCGCGCGAGGCGCTCGGCCGCGTCGTCTGACTCGGAAATTGCTCGACAGAGCTCCGGTTGCAGGTGGTCCGCGATCGCGATCTTTGCCAGGAAGTTGACGTCCGCGGGGTTCAGGTTGGCAAGCAGCAGGCCGACGAGTTGCTCGCGCAGCGCACCGCCGCCCGCCGCCAAGGCGGCGAGAGCGGTGCGGGGATCGTTGCCGGAGGAGATCACCGCTAGTGCAAGTTGCAGGCCGAGGGGCCAGCCTTCGACCAGCTCGTGCATGCGCGCAGCCACGTCCTGATCGACGCGCGAACCGAAGCGGCCGCTCACGAGAGCCAGTGTTTCGTTGAGTTCGAATCGAAGTGTTGAAGCGCCGATCACGAGGCACTGCCCGTAGTCCATGAGGTCATCGACCCCCAGCTCGAGGGCTGCGCGCGCTGCGACCACGACCCTCAGATTGGGCGGCGCGTTGCGCATCAGGTAGGCGAGCACCTCGACCGATTCGCCAGGCAGGCGTTCGGCCTCGTCGACGATAAGCACCGTCTCGAACGCCAGTTGGGCCAATTCGGCAAGCCATGTCGTGGTGCCTTCGAGGGCGCTATCGACAGGCCCATCCAGCAACGCACTACCGAAGGCTGGCCTGCCGGCACCGACGCGGACCGCGAGAACGAGGGCCTGAACCAGGCGCAAGGGGTCGTCGTGCGCCTGGGCGGACAGCCACGCCACAACGGCGCCCCGGCCCAGGTGCTCGCGTCGCCATTGGGCGAGCAGCGATGTCTTGCCGAAACCGGCCGGCGCCTGCACCAGCAGAAATGGATGGCTGCGCAACTTCACGTCGCTGGACAGCAGCCGCTCGCGGGTCACGAGGTGCGGTGGGACACGCGGAGGGGTGACCTTCAGGAGAAGGTCATCTGGACGGAGGGGGGGCACAAGGGTAGCCACGGGCTCTCAGAGGACTAGGCGATGCCTGACGGCATGCCCGAATGGGTACAGATTGCAACGGCAGCAGTCTACGGCTCGCATAGGGGGCGACCCTAGCCTACCCATTGAGTGGAGGGTGGGCGCGAGGCGCCTGCCTACTATGAGTTCCATCAGCCCACTCCCATGCGTGTGAAGCAATGTACCGACATCTCCTGGTTCCCATCGACGCGACGGATCTGTCTGCCGAATTGGTGGCGAATGCCGTCGACTTTGCGGGCTCAGTAAGCGCGCGGATCACGTTCTTTTACACCGCTCCGGATTATGCCGGTATGCCGTGCGGCGATACCGAGGCGCGGACGGCGGGTGCAGCAACCGGTGTCCACGCCGGACAGGTGCGGGAGTTGCTGGCCAAGGCAGAAGGCGCAGCTCATGCGAACGGCGTCCCTTGCGACTCGATGCAGGGATGCAACGAAGGCCGGCAGGGCGCGATTGTGGCAGCCGCACAGGGCCGGGGCTGTGACCTCATCTTCATGGCGTCGCACATTGATGGCATCCGGACCGCGATGGCGTTCTTCTCCGAGACCATCGACGCGGCGGCGCATGCGGGCCTTCCCGTTCTCTTGTTCGCGCGGGGCGCGGTGCAGCCGCCAACGCGCGCCATCGCGACTATCCGCGACGAGCATCGATCGCTGTCGGCAGTACTGCATGCAGGGATGAATGCGTTGGCGGTGGCCCGCGCCCGCGGCGATGTGCCCGATCCGGCCCTGATGGATGCCGTCGTCTACTACCTCGAGCGCATGCGCGTCGCGCAGCACCATCCGAGGGAGGAGGACCATCTCTTTCGGCGGCTGAAAGCCCGCACGTCTGCCTTCGATGCGGAGATCGATGAACTCGAGCGCCAACATGACAAGGATCGTCACCTTGTCGCCGTCGTGGCCCGGCGTGTCAGAGCTGTCTCGGCGGCCATTGGCGATGAGGCACGCGCTTCTGCCATTCGTGCGCTCGAAAACGCCGTATCCCACTACGCCGCCTTCATCTGGGAGCATCTGGGACGCGAAGAGGGAGTGATCCTGCCGGCCGCTCGGCGTTATCTGACTGTCGCGGACTGGGCGGACATCGACGCTGCGTTCGCGAGCGATGCGAGCCTGCGAATCGGCGGCTGCGTGGAGATGCATTCCGGGCACCCCCCTTCTCACGTCTTCGATCTCACTCGGTCTCTGGACGAACCGATGTCTTCTTCCTGACGTTCCATCAACTACGCCATGCAATCGAACCAATCCTCTCGCACTGCCCACTATCAGCTTCGATACCAGTCGCTGAAGCGGCAGGAAAAGGTGCTTGCATTTCCATGCGATGCCCAGGGGCGTGTCGAGATGAACAGTCTGAGCGATTTGGCACGCAACGACTACCTGTATGCGCGAGCCGTCGTCGACTTCGAATTTGCACGACCGACCGTCGTGCAGAGAGACGCTTCCACGATCTGCTCAGGAGATCGCAGATGAACACGTTTGTTCCCTTGATTGTCGGGATAGGGGGCACGGCGAGGGCCGGCTCAACAACGGAGGTGGCCCTGCGCTTTGCGCTGGATGCGGCGCAGCGCGCGGGCGCCCAGACCGCGATCGTGGCCGGGCCCCTGCTGGAGTTCCCGATGTACTCGCAGGACAGGACGGAGCGTTGCTCCAGCGCGAGCGAAATGATCTCTCTGCTGCGCCGATGTCACGGGGTCATCGTCGCGTCGCCTGGCTATCACGGCTCGGTATCGGGCCTCATCAAGAATGCGCTGGACTACGTTGAAGACATGCGCGAGGACGAAGCGGCGTACCTGGACGGTCGTGCGGTGGGCTGCGTAGCCTGCGCTTTCGGATGGCAGGCCACCGGCAGCACGCTGGCCGCGTTGCGATCGATCGTGCATGCGCTTCGCGGCTGGCCGACGCCCGTTGGCGTGGCAGTCAACAGCAGTTCGCAGATCTTCGACACCGAGGGCAACTGCCTGGACAGCGCGATCAGCAAGCAACTGCAGCTGATGGCCAGACAGGTCGTCGAGTTCGCACGCATGCGCGATGGGGCAGGCGCGGGGATGCGTACAGCGGCAGACGTCAAAAGTGCAGCACGCACGGCGCTTCCAACACGGTCGCGTGATGTTGGCGCTCCCATTGTCTAGGACATATGAGACTAAACCTGTGAGTGGAAAATAACATGAGAGAAAGCACGTGCTACAGACCGAATGCGGCCGCCTTCAGCGCAGAGGCGGTCTTCCGATGTCTGTCTGGCCGTTGGAAGCTGCTGATTGTGTTCCACCTCTTCGACGGCAAGGTGCGACGCTTCTCGGACCTCGAGCGCTTGACCCCCGGCATTTCCCAGAAGATGCTGGCTCAGCAACTACGCCAGCTAGAAGAGGACGGCGTTGTGACGCGCACGGTCTATCAGCAGATTCCGCCCAAGGTGGAGTACCAGCTCACGGAATGGGGCCAGTTGCTTGGCCCGGCGCTCGATGGGCTGCTGCAGTGGGCCGACTGTCGTGACGCCTCCGTCTCAAGGCTCGCCAGCCCGCATCTCGAGGTCGCCAGTGCCTGATACACGAGTCATGGGTGGGGCGTCGCAGATGCGCAGCAGCGCCTTCGGGTCGACGCACGACATGACGCCGTTATCCAGCGCCCGAAGGCGATGCCGCGCTTGAGCAACTGGGCACTTGGCGCACTCGTTGCCGATGATGTACAGCTTGGGCCGTTGTAGGGGACGCAACGAGGAGAATCTCAGGAGGAACGGGTCGAAGTCCTCGTTCGCGCAATAGAGGTAAATAGTGGCTTACCACGGTCGAGCTGGCGACGCCAGTGGGAGGGATCCGACTGAAACGCCGTAACGTCGCCCAACCCCGCGGCGTTACCACTGAAATTTTGGTCGAGGTCTTGTGTGCGTAGTCTCAGGTTGTAGCGGACTGTCGTGTCGAACTGGAGCTGGAGATTCGGATCGCCGGCATTGGTCTGGCGCACTGTCGTCTCGGCGGCCAGCCGAAAGCGAGGATCGTCGCAAAGGGTGTGTGGCGCGAGGCCACGCGAGCAACGCTTCTGCTTACTCATCGAGCGGCGTTTCCCTATGTGATGACAGATGTCCCGCTTTCGACAGCATGGCCCTCCACAATGACAGCGCGGTAGTCCGCACCGCGTAGGCGGTGCGCAAGCGCCTCGCGGTAGGCCGGCGTGTCGTACCAGCGTTCGGCGTCCTCGAAGGTGGGGAATTCCAGGATCGAAACAGCTTCGATGTCTGGCCCCTCCAGGATCCGGTAGCGTCCATGAAACGCGCGAACGATCAACGGATGCCCCGCGGAGGCGGCTTTCGCCTTGGGGGAGTACGCCGCAAGTTCGGCGGCATCGCGAGTCTTCTCCCGGACAACTACAACATACGCGGCCATTGCCACCTCCATCACATGAGTCGATTGCCTGTCGCGATGCAGGTTAGAGGGGTGACAGGCCCCCCACAAGTACGCACGAGGAAGTGGGATGCGCACCTGCTGGTGAGGTGCTGGGGGCTGCGTTCGTCGGGGTACGAGGCCACGTCGTGCGCACGACCTCGAGTCTTGCGTTCACCCACGGCCACGTCTCGGAGGAAGGCGTGGAGATGCCATCGCATGCGCGCTGCTGAATCGTCGTTTGCCGACTGACCAGCGGGTCGATAGCTCACCTTCAGGTGCGTACTTGTGGGGGGCCTGTCACCCCTCTAACCTGTCGCGTAACAAGCATTCGATCCGGTGGTTCGACTGCTGAGATGCAAGGCACCTCGCAATGGCAACGTTGACCGACTACGTCTCTGATGCGTACGCGCAGGCCTAGGTGGAGGTGTCTTCTCAACGAAGAGTGTTCTGATGGATAGCAATTCGAGTTCAGTGCGGGCACCACGTGCGCTTTCCGTTAAGGCGCTTCGACGAAGCATCACGGTGGTAGTCACCATCGCGGCGTGCTTGGGAGCATCGGTGGTTGTGGGCGTTTTCACTGCTTGGACCAACCCTCGACCTTCGTCCTTGCCGCCTATCGAGACGGGCGATCGGAAGGGGCTGAAGGACGCGCAGCAGTCTCCAGACGTTTCCGCTACCGAGAAGGTGGGACCAGACGCGCCGTACGCAGACTCGCCGACACCGTTTCGTGCCGTTTCTATCGGTGAGGTCTTCGCACGGGCCCCGCGATAGCCCTGAATCGCCAACTGGAACTGGATTGATCCTGAAGGAGAACGTCAATGGAACTTATCGCGATCGAACACCTGAACAAGGTCGCACGTGTGTCGCTGAACCGGCCGCAGGCGCGAAATGCGCAGAACACCCAATTGCTGGACGAACTCCATGAGGTTTTCGCCGCGCTGCGCGAGGACGAGGGTGTGCGCGTCGTGGTCCTGGCAGCGAACGGGCCGCATTTCTCAGCGGGCCACGATCTGCGGGAAGGCCAGGCCGAGCGCGCCCACTACGGTGTGGAGCAGCGCTGGATGCACGAGGAAAAACGCTTCTTCGACTACTGCCTGGAGATCTATGACTTTCCCAAGCCGGTGATCGCGCAGGTTCAGGGCGCCTGCATCTCGGCAGGCTTCATGGTGGCCAACATGTGCGATCTGATCATCGCCTCGGAATCGGCATACTTCCAAGACCCGGTTGTCCACACTCTGGCAGCGGCCTCGGTCGAAGTACTGATCCATCCGTGGGTACTCGGCCTGCGCAAGGCCAAGGAGATGCTCTTCACCGGGCTTCCAGTTTCCGCGGCAGAGGCGCTGCAGGCCGGCATGGTCAACCAGGTTGTGCCGGACGACCAACTGGAGGCGAAGACCCTGGCGTTTGCCCAGAAGATCGGGCAGGCACCGCCCTTCGCACTACGACTGGTCAAGCGCTCGCTCAATCGATCAGTGGATATGCAGGGCCTTCGTAACGCGCTCAGCGCGCACTTCGATACTCACCAGCTTACTCACGCCACGGGCGAGTTCGCCGAGGTCAAGAAGGCCGGACTCGACAACGCGCTCCGAACCAGAGCTTCAGAATGAGATGCTGGACCCGCATTGCAGGCGGCACTATGGTTCATGGGCTCACCCCCGCCGCGCGTGCCTTTGACTCGCGGGCGATGCATTGTCGTGCCACGTGCGGCACTGGAGTAGGGAAGGGATAGGAAAGTCCATCGGATGCCAGCGACACATTGCCTTCACAGGCGAAACGACCGACGTCAGGGAGACAGAATGAAGTGCGAGAAGAGAGTCTCGGGCGCGGGGCGGAACCGTTCGAGCTCTTGTCGCCGCCGCGAAGATGGAATTGGTGACCGCAGGGAAGATCGCGGCCGTGCCGTCCTCTCCGATGCCACCCGGCGCCGCCGTGCTCTTGACGAAGCGAGTCTCGATCACCGGCGCCTCGTTGATGCGCAGCACCCGGTAGTCGTGGAAGTTTGATTGCTCGATGCGCCCGTTCTGGTCGATCGCCTCTCAGCGCAGGGACTTGAACGCGGCGCGCACTTCCTCGGCGAAGAGCTGGGGCTCTTCCCAGGCGGCGAAGTGGCCGCCCTTGCCGACCCTGGTGAAGTAGGCCAGCTTCGGATAGGCCTTCCTGGCCCAGCTCTGTGGCGCCTGATAGATCTCGCCGGGGAACACCGTCACCCCGACGGGCACCTTGATCTCCCGCGTCCGTTGCTCGACGACATTGAAGTTATTGTTGTTGTTCTCCCAGTAAAGCTGCGATGCCGAAGTGGCGCTGTTGGTCAGCCAGTAGAGCGTGATGTCGTCGAGCATCTCGTCCTTGGTCAGCGCACGCTCAGGGTCACCGTCGCTGAAGGTTCAGTCTGCGAACTTGTCGTAGAACCACGCCGCCTGCCCGACAGGCGAGTCGGACAGGCTGTAGCCCAGCGTCTGCGGGCGCGTCACCATCACCCCTGCGTTGCCGCCGCCCTGGGTGTAGAGCTTGTTCATCGAGTTGTAGGCCGTCTTCACGTCGCCGGTCAGGCTGGCCGGCGCGGGCGCACCGCTCTTGAGCGCCTTGGCGATGTTTGCCGGCACGGTGGCGGGCATGTTGACGTGGATGCCGAGCAACCCTTGCGGCGCCTGGCGGCCCTGCGCCTGCGCCACAACCGCGCCCCAGCCGGCGGCCGTGGGCGTGCCGGACAAGCCGTAGCCGGGCATCGAAGGCATCACGACGTCGAAGGCGTCCTCGGCACGACCGCCGTAGACGGCGGGATCCGTGAGCGGCCCGATCGTCTTCAGCAACTCGAACACCGAGCCAGGCCAGCCGTGCGTGACGATCAGCGGCATCGCGTTCGGATGACGGGACTTGACGTGAATGAAGTGGATGTCGAGTCCGTCGATCCGGGTCACGAACTGCGGATGGGCATTGAGCTTGGCTTCCGTCTTGCGCCAGTCGTAGTCCGCGCCCCAGTAGTGCACGAGCTCCTGGATCTTGGCCAGCTGCGCGCCCTGGGATCGGTCGCTCACTGTCTCTCGGTCGGGCCAGCGTGTCGCCGCGATTCGTTGACGCAGTTCTGTGATGGCCGAGTCCGGGAAGCTGGCGCGGAAGGGACGGATGGACTCGTCCGCGGCCACGACGCGCGTCGTTGCATTGGCATCGGAGTTGGCCGTCGTCTGCGCATAGCTTGTGAGGGACAACTGGGCGAGGCCCATGGCACTCACGGCGACTGCAATGGTCAGGAATCCTGGCTTGGGGTACTTCATTTCGGCTCTTTCAGTGACAAGATGAGATGGCTGGAAGGGATCACATCACGATGTGTCAGTGATTGGTGCGGTGCATGCAAACCGTGCGCGAACGAGGATCCGCTGAACCGGGACCCAAGCAGGATGCTCGATGAGAACGATCCTGTTGCCAGCTCCTAACAAGCGCTGCCGGCGGGAACGTTCAGCAGGACGGCGCCAGCGCTCGCGCCTCCCGTCAGTTCACGCCACCTCTCGTTGCTCAACGTGGTTCGCGCCGAGTTCTCAGAAGCAATTCGTCGATGTGACCGACCGGATGCTCGGCAATTGGGCCTGCGGCGAGATTCAGGAGCCATCGCGCCTCCCACAAAGTACGTCTTCAGGTTTTGACTCACCCGAAAGGGTGATTGGGCCGAGCCCGAACGCACACCCACAAATCACCCTGGCGCGCGTTGTTGTGCAGGCAGCCAACTTCCACAATGGCCCCGTCGGGACCGCGCCGGCTCCGGCACTGCAATCGACTGTGCAACAAACCTGTCCGCGCGTTCACCGGCGAGTTCCCCGTTTGTAGTTTGGTCACGTCCGCATGCGCCCTTGACAGTTCTTACCTTGAGGAGCCCCCATGAGCATTGAATCAACGAAGTACCCCGCCAAATATCGCACGGCGGGCGGTGGCAACGGCAGGTCACGCATCGAAGATGACGCCATCCGAGATCCGGAAAATGAAGTTCTGGGCGACGAGTACGAACACACGGCCGTCCCTCAGTCTGCACGACGAAGCCTCTTCTCCATTTCGATGGTCTGGATCGGCTTTCCGATGATCATTACCGGAGCCATGACAGGGTCAATACTTGTGGCAGGCATGGGTTTCATGTCGGCGCTGTGGGCAATGATCATTGGCAACGTCCTGCTGTTCGCATACATAGGCGCAAATGGCGTACTGGGTACCAAGCGCGGGCATACCTTTGCACTGATCGCCAGCGCAGTTTTCGGCAAGAGGGGCTATGTGCTGGCGTCCGGCCTGCTGTCCACCTTGCTTCTTGGCTGGTATGCCGTACAAACCGGCATCACAGGAAACCTGATCCACGCCGCATTTCATCTCGACTACCTGACGATGACCATCCTGGCGGGTGCGTTGTACTTGGCGATCGCATTTGTCGGCATCAAGGGATTGCACTGGATCGGCCTGGTGTCGGTGCCGTTGTTCGTCTTGCTTGGGGGCTGGGTTGCGATCGATTCTGCCGCCGGTGCGGGCTGGAGCAACGTGCTCGCGTACGCGGGCACAAAGCCGGAGTTGTCGATGCCCTTCGGCGTCGGCTTGACGATCGTTCTCTCATTGTTCGTCGACGCCGGAACCGTCACTGCCGACTTCAATCGCTGGGCGAAGGACTCTCGTCAGTCATTGATTGCTACGTTCTGCGCATTCCCCTTCGCCAACCTGCTGGCGATGCTGGTGGGCGGCGTGATGACCGCGGCGCTCGCCGTACCCGAGCCTCAGGCCTTCGGCCTGGACAACATGTTCGGATACATGCTGGCGCAGCACAAGCCGTGGCTGTCGGCCCTCGCATTCGTCTTCCTGGTCTGCAATCTCGGTTCGGTCTGCGCGCATTGCCTCTACAACTCGGCGGTCGGATGGTCGCGCATCGGCGGTGGCCGCATGCGCCTTTTTGCTGTTGGGCTGGCATTGATTGGCATCGTGGTCGCGGCAGCCAACGTCTGGGCCCTGTTCATTCCTTGGCTGTCAGTGTTGGGCATCGTGGTGCCGCCCATCGGCGCCATCGTGCTCGTCGACCTGTATGTCGTTCGGCCTGGCGCAACGATCGATTCCGACTGGCGTCCGCGGGCCTTCGTTGCGTGGGCCGTCGGCTCGGCGGTGGCCTACCTGGTCGAGACCTTCGCGCCGCAGCTCTCGACTGCTCTGAGCGCGTTCATCGCGGGTGGTGTCGGTTACTGGTCCCTGAGCGCGGGCTTCGCGCCGCAGGTCGATTCGATGGCAGTGGAGCGGTAGGGACAAGGGGATGGCCATGACAAACGAATTCTCGAACGAGCTTTGCTCGATGGACGCCGTAGCGCTTGCCGCGCTCATTCGTTCCAGGGAGGTGTCGGCGCTGGAAGTCACCGATGCGGTCCTGTCACGCATGCAGATGCTGGAGCCCGAGTTGCACGCTTTCTGCACGCCAACGCCGGACCTGGCACGCGCAGCCGCCAAGCAGGTCGACAAGCACCTCGGGTCCGGCGAGGTAGTCGGCCCCCTCGCGGGCGTCCCATGGGGTTGCAAGGACCTAATTTGTACTGCGGGGGTCAAGACCGCGTCGGGGTCGGTAGCCTACGCCGACTTCGTGCCGGATGAAGACGACGTCGTGGTCGAGCGGATGCGCGACGCCGGCGCCATCTTGCTCGGCAAGACGAACGTGCCCGAGTTCGGCTACAGCGGGGTGGGCCACAACAACGTGTTCGAGACGACGCGCAATCCATGGAACACCAATCTGACGTCAGGCGGATCCAGCGCGGGGTCGGGAGCGGCCGTCGCGAGCGGGATGGGACCGTTCGCGATCGGCAGCGACGGTGGCGGATCGGTCCGAATCCCGAGCAGCATTTGCGGTCTCTACGGCATGAAGGCATCGATGGGACGCGTGCCCTTGTACCCCGGCGTCAAGGACGAGCGACTGCCGGGGGTGTCGAGCTGGGAGGCTCTGGAACACATCGGCCCCATGAGCCGCACGGTAGCGGACAGCGCGCTGATGCTCTCGGTCATCGCGGGCCCCGACAGCCGCGACAACCGATCGATTCCGCACGAGCGAGGCTTCGACTGGATGGCCTCGCTTCGAGGCGACATCAAGGGACTTCGCGTCGCCTACAGCCCTGACCTGGGCTACGCGCGGGTCGACCCACGCGTACGCGACATCGTGGCGCGGGCGGTCAGGGTGTTCGAGCGCGACCTGGGATGCATCGTCGAGGAAGCGAACCCGGGCTGGGAGAATCCGTACGACGCCTTCTGGGCCCTACTGGCGGGCGATTCGGACCTGAAGGGCATGCGAGCGATGGAAGCAAAGCTAGGCGACAGGATGACGCCGCACCTGCGAGAATTTCTCAGGACCGAGTGGACGGCTGAGCAACTCACCGACGCGGTGATGACGCGCAAGGCCGTGAACAACAAGATGTGGCGGTTCATGCGCAAGTACGACCTGTTCCTGACGCCCACCCTGGCCGTGCCGCCGTTCGAAGTGGGTATTCAGGGACCCTCGAATATCGACGGGTTCGACGTGGAGCCGTTCGAATGGCTGCACTTTACCTATCCCCTGAATTTCACGGGCCAGCCGGCCGCCTCAATTCCGGCCGGATGGACGGATGACGGTTTGCCGGTCGGCTTGCAGATCATCGGCCGACACTTGGACGACGCGACGGTGCTCAGAGCCTCGGCCTGCTTCGAGGCCGCCCAGCCGTGGAAGCATCGATGGCCGCCCCTTCTCGCTGCGATGGGAATCGCCTAGCCTGGATTTCCACGCGGGGTAGTTGGGCTAACAGAGGGGCCTGTTGCTGAGCTCCACAAGGCTACGCCGACATGCGCAAGGAATGGCCGTTCCACCAGGGGATGGAAACCGGAGTATTGAGCAATCCGGAAGCGAGGATGATGGGCAAGTGGGCGCGGCGGTGGAAGTGGACCTGGACCTCGGAGTCGGTGACTGAGACGTCGGCGGGCGTGTCGATAAGGTCACGGAAGATGTGGCGAGCCTGGGCATCGGCGTAGCCGCGCATGCGACGCGCCAGCAGCCGGTACAGGCCACTGGCGATGACCAGCAGGGTCATGTCGAAGTCCACTTTCATTCCGACTGCCGAGGACAACGCATCCATGTGAAAGAAGCGAACGGCGTCGGACAGGGCGTTCTCGATGAGCATGCGCTGGGCGTAGCGGGTGAGCAGCTTGGCGTGAGAGGTGTCACGGTCGTTGGTCAGGAGGATCGTGGGCTGTTCGTGGCCGAGATCGACGACGAAGAGCTGACGCAAGGTGGCGCCGGCCAGGCTGATCGACTGCTCGAACACGCGAGGGTTCTTGAACTTGCGGGCGGGCACATCGAGACTGACCCGGCGCCAGGCCGAGGCGGGAAGATCGTCCACCTCCTGCAGCAGCGCCGCAGAGCGGCGACGCAGCGTCATGAAGGTGATGCCCATCTGGTCCAGGCGCGCCAGGTGGGCGTAGGTGGTCAGGCGCGAATCGAACACCAGATGCCGCGGGAGCTCACCGTGCTGACGCTTCCAGAACTCGATGAAGCGGAAGATTTCTTCGGCCTCCTCGCCCTTGCGCAGATCGGCATTGGAGTAGCAGAAGGCGCGACCGCTGGCGTCCTGCGCGAGGAAGGCCAGCACGCTGGGTTGCGCGCGACTGCGTGCGGACACGAAGTGGCGCTGGACCTGGGGATCGTCGCCGTAGTACGGCACCGAGTGGAAGTCGAGGTTGAACGAGCGGGCATCGAACAGATGCTCCTCGGTGACGGCGCGGTGCCAGGCCCCCAGCAGCGAGACGGTGCGCTCACGTTCGACGCGAGAGGAATACTCGCACAAGTAGCTCTTCTTGGGCACGACGTTCAGGCCGCAGAACAGGGCCAGGCCCGGATCGGTGACGAAGGCCATGACATGGCTCTTGCGCTCGATCGACCACAGCTTGAGCGCGAGTGCGCAGCGCAGTGCGTGAGACGAGGGGATCATCCTGGAGCCGGGCAGCTTGGCGCGCGCGGCGATCTCCTCGAACTGCAGGCGCACCAGATCGGGCAGGAAGAGGAGCAAGCCCCCGCAGCGCGTGGTGAACTGCGTGCCCGGGCGTAGCGCGAACTCGCGCACATCGGCCACGGCTTCGGCGATGGGCCCCAGCCGATCGAGTCGCTCGTCGTCGCCGCGCCGCGGCAGCGGCGCGAACCCCTCCTCGCGCAGCACCTCGCGCACGGCGGTGGGACTCAGGGGCGTGCCGTGCGCCTTGAGGGCCTGGCTGATCTCGTAGACCGAATGGTTCTGCTTGCGCAGGGCGACCGCCAAGTCGTGAGCCTTGGACTTGTGCGGCTGGGTGCGCGGACCATGGCTGGGAGAGGCGAAGAACTGCGGATCGGGATCGCGGCGGAACTGATGGCACAGCACACGGAAGGACCCTGGCGTGTAGCCGAAGGCGCGGGCGACTTCGTGGGAGGGGTGACCTTCGACGAAGAAGGCGCGAAGGGCTTCGTACTGTCGCTGGCGGGGATGGGAGGGCTCGGCGAAGAATCGTCGGATATCTGTTATGTCTTTAGGTACGCCTATACCCATAAAAGCATTGTTGTACATACATACAGCCATGTCAACAAGAATCTCCCCCGAACCAGTGAAGATCGCTCAAAAAGTCAAGCTGCATGCGGCTGGGCAGGTGATCTGCCCGTGGCTGGCGCGAGCCATGCACAAGCGCAGACGGCCCCGCATGGGGGCCGTCTGGCCTATGGGTGGGCGCGCACAAATTGCTAACGCTGGAGGGCTCCTGGCCACTCGGGCGCGCGAGCAAGAACTGGTCTGCCCTATCGAGCAGCGTTAGCCAAAAAGTGGTGCGTGGAAATCCAGGCTAGAGACATTTCGATGTCGAGCTCTGCCCGTCCGCACTGCGTGGGCCCGAATTGCCTTAGGATGGGTACCTCTCGACGGCGGGAGACGAGCATGCAGTTGAACGCGAAGGAGCGAAAGGGCCCGGGCTCCATCGTGTCCGGCGCCGACTTGGCGCGCCAGGTCGAGGCGCTGAATGAACGCATCAGCGAGGTCGAGAAGGCCAACCGCGCGCTCGAGCGCGAAGTCGTCCAACGCCGCACGGCAGAGGAAGCCGCGCGTTCGCAGACCCGTGTGCTGCTGCGTTCTCTCGGGATCCTGGCCGCCGGCTCCAGCCTGGATCGCTTCCTCGGCCACCTGCTGAAGGTGACGGTGCAGCAACTCCATTGCGAGGGCGGCACGCTCTGGTTCCCCGCCCCCCCGAGTGGCGGCGTCCGGTTGCACCTCGAGTACGTGGGCGGCCGGGTGATTGGAGCATCTGAATCGCGCCATCCGGCGGCGCTGCGCCTGCTGCCTGTAGGCGGCAAGGGGATCTCGACCTTCCCGACCGACGGCCCCGAAACCTACATGATGTCCGATCAGATCGCCGGCATGCCTGAGGAGAACCAGGCCTACGTTCGCTCGCTCGGGGTGCATGCGCTGCTCACCGTGCCGATGCTGCTGGGCCGCGAGCCTGTCGGCTGGATTTGCGTGCGCAGCCGCAAGCGTGACCCCGCCGAGATGGAAGAGAAGATTCATCTTGCAGAGGCCTTGGCCAATCAAGCGACGTTGGCGGTGCAGATGGCCCGGCTGGGCGAGCAGGCACGCGAAGCCGCTGTGCTTGGCGAGCGCAACCGCATCGCGCGCGACATCCACGACACCTTGGCGCAGGGCTTTACCGGCATCATCCTGAACCTGGAGGCGGCCAGCATGACCCTGCGCAAGCAGAGTACTGACGTCGCGCTGCAGCATCTGGAAAACGCTCACGGGCTGGCCAAGTCGTGCCTGGATGAGGCGAGGATCTCGGTGCGCGCGCTGCGGCCGCCGATGCAGCAGCCGTCGGACCTGATGCACCAGCTCGAGTTGCAAGTCGGCCGCGCCTCCGGCGCCGGTGTCAGCGCGCGGCTGTTGACACGCGGGGAAGCGCTGCCTCTGAAGCTGGAAACGCAGGCCGAGCTGGTGCGGATCGCACAGGAATCACTGACCAACGTTTTGCGGCACGCGCGGGCTCGGAGCGTCGAGCTGTTGCTGTGCTTTGCGCCCGGCGAGCTGCGTCTGTCCGTGGCCGACGACGGCGTGGGTTTCGATCCGGCGGCCCGCCACGAAGGCTTCGGGCTGCAGGGCATGCGCGAGCGCGCGCAGCGCATCGGCGCGCAGCTCGTGGTGGCGAGCCGCGTCGGCGAGGGCTCGCGCATCGAGACCGTATTGCCGCTGCGCGGCGGGTGACCCGATATGCCCGCCTTTGCGCGCTCCAACCCGGCTGCCGACGTGCAGGGCGTGGCCGCGCGTCACATCCGTGTGTTGATCGCCGAAGACCACGCACTCGTGCGCCGCGGCTTGGCCGCGGTCATCGGCCTGGAAGACGACTTCCAGATCGTGGGCGAGGCCGCCAACGGCGAGCAGGCGGTTGCACTGTGGCGGGAACTGCGGCCCGATGTCACGCTGATGGATATACGCATGCCGGTGATGGAGGGCGTGCAGGCAATCCGTTGCATCCGCGGCGAGGATCCTGCGGCCGCGATCATTGTGCTGACCACTTTCGACCACGACGAAGACATCTATGCCGGGCTGCGCGCCGGTGCCAAGGCATATCTGTTGAAGGACGTGCAACCTGAAGAGCTGTTCCGCTGCATCCGCACCGTGCACGCCGGTGACGCGTACCTGCAGCCCAAGGTGGCGGCCAAGCTGGCCCAGCGCGTGCAGGAGGAGCCGCTCACCGAACGCGAGGTGCAGGTCCTCGGTTTGCTCGCCGAAGGTAAGAGCAACCGCGCGATCGGCCAGCACCTGTTCATTTCTGAAAGTACGGTGAAGAGCCACCTGAAGACATTGTTCGTGAAACTCGACGCCACGAGCCGTGCGGAGGCCCTCGCGCTGGCCGCAAAGCGCGGCTTCGTCAAGTTCTGACCGTTGCTGCTGCGCCGCCGGCAGCCAGACGGCGAGCACGTGGCGGCGGAGTCTGGAGCCCAGCATGACCGAGGAATCGCTTTCGCTTCTGGACACCACCATCAGGGATGTCCACACGCGGATGAAAGCGGGGGAGCTCAGCTGCACCCAGCTCGTCCAAGGGTACCTGGACCGCATTTGCCGCTACGACCGTCAGGGACCGGCGTTGCATGCGATCGTCAACGTGAATCCGCAAGCGCTGGAGTGTGCTCGCGAATTGGACCGGCACCTCGCGTGCACCGGGGTACTGAAAGGGCCGCTTCACGGCGTGCCGGTGCTCGTGAAGGACCAGGCCGAGACCAGCTTCGTCCCCACCACCTTTGGCAACCGCGCCTATGTCGACTACCAGCCTGCCACCGATGCGTTCATCATCTGCAAATTGATCGAGGCCGGAGCGGTGATCCTGGCCAAGACCAGCATGTGCGATTTCGCCGCCGGCTGGTTCTCGTTCTCTTCGGTCACCGAGCGCACTCGCAACCCATACGCACCCGAGCGCGACGCCGGCGGCTCCAGTGCCGGCACGGGTGCCGGGTTGGCCGCGAATTTCGGCCTCGTCGGCGTCGGCGAGGATACGGGCGGCTCGATCCGCATTCCGGCCTCGTTCAACAACCTGTTCGGGCTGCGCGTCACGACGGGGTTGATCAGCCGTACCGGGTTCGCGCCCCTGCTCCACTTCCAGGACACGCCGGGGCCGATGGCGCGCAGCGTGCGCGACCTCGCCAAGCTGCTCGACGTGCTGGTCGGCTACGATGCGGCCGACCCCTACACCGGCGCTGTCTCGCTGGCCGCCGACGCTGGGCACTACGAGGCGTTGCTCGACGGAGCGCGCATTGACGGCGTCCGGATCGGCGTATTGCAGGAAGGCTTCGGCGGCGACGATCCGTCGTCGCCCGAGGTCAATTCGGTTGTCCACCGTCTGCTGGAGCGGTTGCGGGAAGCGGGCGCGCAAACCGTCGACGTGCGGATTCCCTCTCTGGAGGACTGGCTATTGCGCACCTCGCTCTACACCTTGCAATCCAAGGCCGACCTGAACCGCTTCATGGCCGGCTGCGCAGCTGCGCCGCGGCGGACGTTCGATCAGATCTACGCGAACGGCTGGTTCCATCCGCTGAATGACCTGTTTCACGCGCTCGCTGCCGGACCTGCCGAGCCCGACCTTGCGGCGTACTACTCGCAGCGACTGGCACAGGTCGAGTTTCAGCGGCTGCTGCTCAACGTTTACGCCGCGCACGGCCTGGACGTTCTGATGTATCCCGACGTCCAGGTCCTGCCTCCGACCTACCGCGAGTTGGAGTCGAACAAGTGGACCTGCCTGACCTTCCCGACCAACACTGTCATCGCCTCGCAGTCGCATCTGCCGGCGCTCAGCATGCCGGCGGGCTTCTCTGGCGGGCGCGTTCCGGTCGGCGTCGAAGTGGTTGGCAAGCCTTATGCAGAAGCCGCGTTGCTGCGCTTCGCCCACGCTTGTGAGCAACTCATTTGTCCGCGGCTCCCGCCGGCGCTGGAGGGTATGGCCGTTCCTGCGTAACTGTACTTTCTGAACAAATCAGTGCGCTTCCGCCTGCGCTTCTCATGCGATTTTTTCCTGACATCTCGAACCAGCGCATCGACACCCAGGTGTCATGAAGACCCAACATCTGTCGCACTGGGCGTCCCCTCGAGGGAGCAGCCGGAAAAGGTCGAAGAGTTGGAGATTCTCGTCAATGAGACCGTGACGCAAGTCGCCAACATTTCTGCGAGCTGACCTGAACTTCCAACATTCTTGCTGGCAAATCGGTCATGGCCTACGGGGTCAGCATGATCACCATGACCCGACCCACACGTCAACAAGCAGTTCCGGGATGAGGAAGTTCAGGGAAGAATTGGTTGGGGCAATCATGCTTTCGACGCAGAACGACACGGCCGCGCTGGCGGAAATCGAGCGAAGATCCGATGCAATTGTTGGGAGCCCAGGGACCCCTGACGGCTTACGTGGCAGGTTTCTTCGCGCGTGGGGTTTTCGGCGCACTGGGGTTGGTCTTTTGTCGGGTTTCCAGTTGGCGAACCGCCGCGGCCGTCGCCGCCTGGCTCTCGCGCAGCTGCGTGATTTCGCGTCAACTCGGGCCGAGGATCCTCCTTCACATTCAACTTCTTCTCCTGATCGTAGGGGGGAGCGTGCCAATGTTCGATCAGATCGGATTGACCGGGAAAGGAACGGCGAGCGCCGTAACCGGATGGTCGGCGAGTGGGTGGTCGAAAGCGCCAGTTCACAGACCGCAAAGCGCCATGCGACGCTTCGGGAATGGCCCATTGTCGTGGCAAATGCACTGGTGGTGGCCGCAGGCGTCTATAGCGCGGACGCCCTCGCGGTGAGTCGCTATGGGTCCGATGGGCAGCGAGATGCCGACCCAGGTCGCGCTATACAAGGCCGATGGGTTGGCCGGCGACGCCCAGGCCTGCCTGCAAAGCGTCGCGGCCACACCGGCGCCTGTCGTCGTGATTCACATGCAATGACGGAGGCCCACGATGAATACTCGGAACGGTGCATCATGCTGGTGATGCGTTGTTGACTCAAGAAAGGCCCGATGGCGAAGCCATGCGCACGCTGGGTACTGCCAACTCCCGGCCCACCATCTCCCTGGCGAACAGATAGTTGCGACGCCCCCGTTCCGAGAGTTCATCCAGGTTGACGTGGCCTGCCGAGTCGCAGGCGAACGCGAACGTTGGAGCGAAGTACGGTACAGCCCGGACGCCATGCCCACGCGCGGAGATCACGTCCTCTAGCGCAACTCTGACCGATCGAGCTTGGGCGCCTGGGTCGGCGAGTCATCCAGGCCAACTTCGAGGACGGGGATCTCGGTTCGGACGTCGGCGTCTTGCTGCTGCGGTGCGTCTAGGGATGGTGTTCAAAACGCCGGCGGCGAAGCGGCCCCAGGGACTGACAGCCAGCTGCAGATCGCTTTGCTTCGATGGCAGGTCCATCCAGGTCTGTTCCGAGCCGTTTTCTCGGTGGCTTTCGGCCACTTGGCCCATCGCGGGCGCACTCATCCCTGTGCTTCGGATCGAAAGTACGAATTGATTCGATGCTCACTGAATGCTCGCGTTGCAAGGGATGCTGCGGCGGAGGCTGCGGCCGTCTTGTCGGGGCAGCAGGCACCGAAGTCAGACGCGATGGTGGAGATCAAGCGGCTGAAGTCGGCACTCTTTCAGAGATTCGGGATCGGCGAGTAAGGGCAGCACGTCGACTCGCGCGGAATCGGCGGCGCAAACCAAAGGGATGGAGCACCCCAACGTTGAACTGTTCGAACTGCTTGCCCTCATGCTGGATCTACAGGGCAGCAGCAAGATCCTGGGCGATGCGATCGCCGAGCTGGCAGGATGGATGGATATGGCCCGCGACCATCTCACCGACGATGACTGGGCGGTCCTTGGCGAAATTGGAGCTGTGCGGTACTGAGAAGGTCTGCATCGCAGGCAGGCGTAAAAACCCGGCGTGTGGTTGGTTCGCACGGTGCAGCGACGCGCCTACCAGCTGTTCGCGGTAGATCGCTGCATGCCAGAAAGCTGCTAAAGAACGAACTCGTCAATCAATGACGCGCGCAGGAAGAAGCAACACTTCCTTCGGCAAGACCAACCCTATGTTGGAACCTTTCCAAGATTTCCAACGCTACTTTAGTCTAGAGTGGACCACAACGCGCTTTCAGCGGATGAACTGCGGCGGACGCTTTTCCCTGAATGCCGCGCGCGCCTCGATGTGATCGGTGCTTCGCAGTGCGACGCGTTGCATCTCGATCTCGACGCGCATCTGCTCCTCGAGGCCATTGCGCAGCGATCGCGCGATCAGCTTCTTGATCATGCCGGGGCTCTGGCTGGGGCCGTCGACGAGTTTGCGCGCTGTCGCCTGAACGATGGTGCGAAGGTGGCTGTCGGGCACGGTCTTCCAGATCAGGCCCCAGGCCGCGGCATCTTCCGCAGGCAGTCTCTCTCCGAGCATCATCAGACCGGTGGCCCGCGCCCGCCCGAGGGCTTGCGGCAGAAGCCAGCTCGATCCGAGGTCCGGAACCAGTCCGATGTTGACGAAGGGCTGCAGGAAGTAAGCCGACTGCGATGCGATCACGATGTCGCAGGTGAGCGCGAGGCCCATGCTGGCCCCGGCGCACGGGCCGTTGACTGCGGCAATCGTGGGAATCTCCAGCTCGGCCAACAGGCGGAACGGCGGTGCGAACCAGTCGCGCAGGAACTCGTCCGGGTCGTTCGGCTCCAGGCCGTCGCGTGGCGCCTGAAGATCGGCGCCGCTGCCGAACGCTCGGCCTTCGCCGGTCAGCACCAGGCAACGGGCCGGCGATGCAATCACTGCCTTGAGCGCAGTGCGCAGCTCCGCCAGCATCTGCGGGCTCAAGGCATTCAAAGTCTCGGGGCGGGCCAGCGTCAGCGTGGCGAGACCGTCGTCGATCTCCAGCCGCAGGGTTTCGTAGTGCGCCATGACATGCCTCTGCGATCAGGCAACCGTCTCGAGCAGGTCGACGATCTCCTGCTCGCTCCTGAACTTGCGCGGATTGCTGTGGGTCCAGCGGTCGAGCAGGGCGTTTTTCGCGACGAGCGCGAAGTCGGATCGCTGCACGCCGACCTTGTGCAGCCGGTTGGGCATCTCCAGTTCGTCGATGAACGCCGCGACGAGGTCGGCCGTCTCGCGCCGCGCGTCGCCGAGTGCCTCGCTCAGTAGCTTCTGCTTGGCCTCGGTCACCGGCTTATTGAAGCGCAGTACCGCGGGCAGGGTGATGCAGGTGCAATGCCCATGCGGCACATGGAAGGTGCCCGCGAGCACATGGCCGATGCCGTGGCTCGCGCCCATCGGCACCAGCGACCACATGCCCATCTGCGAGAGCCACATGCCGGCCTGCGCGTCGGCGCGTGCCTCCAGGTCGTCGGGGTCGCGCTTCGTGCGTTTGAGCGCATCGGGCAGCACGCGCAGCGCCTGCAGCGAAGTGCCGTCGACAAACGGGCTGCCATAGGGCGAATAGAACGACTCCACCGCATGATCTACGGCACGCATGCCAGTCGACAGCCAGAGGCCGAGCGGCGTGTGCATCGTGAGCGCCGGATCGAAGACCACGGTGCGCGGAATCATCAGCGGATTGCGGATGCTTTGCTTGAGCTTCTTGACGGGATCGTTGGAGCCGCCGCTTTGGTGGAACTCACCGCCCGACAGCGTTGTCGGGACCGCAATCTGGCGCACCGTCGGGCCGCGGAACACCGGCGCCTCGACGACGCTCGTGACGGGATCGGTCTTGAGCCGGAAGGGTTCGAACTGGTCCAGTTCGGTGATGTCGTGTTCGAGGCACAGCTGAACGTTCTTCCCCGCATCGGTGATCGAGCCGCCGCCGATCGTCACGATCAGGTCGGCCTTTGCCGCGCGCGCGATGGCCGCGGCGCGCAGCACCGCATCGCGCGGAATGTGCGCCGGGATGTCGTCGTAGATCGCGGCGAAGCGGCTGCCGAGCGCGTCCTGCATCTTGCGGATCTCGCCCGTCTTGTTGTTGAGCGTGTTGCTTACCAGAAGGAAGACGCGCTGCGCGCCGAGACGCTCAACCTCTTCCATCACGACCTCGACGTACGGACGGCCGAAGAAGACGCGCTCCATCGGGGGAATGCTGAAGGAACCTTGACGCATGGGGATCTCCTGTTGAGGGTTTTGAATAGGCGGATCGCACCGGGCTGTGCGCGAGGCGCATGGATCTCAGGCCGGTGGACCGAAGATGGGGGATTAGGTCGACGGAACGGTCTGTGGTCGCTGCTGCGGCAGGGCGCTCGCCATCTTCTTGAGGGCGGTGCGCTCCACCTTGCCGTTGGTCATGGTCGGCAGCGCATCGAGAATCACGATCTGCGACGGCCGCTTGTAGGGCGAGATGCGGTCCTTCAGGAAGGCGAGCAATGTCGCGCTATCGAGGGGCTGGCCGGGGCGGGGCTGCACAAAGGCGATCACCTCTTCGTTGCGTTCGACCTCGCGACCGACCACCGCGGACTGCGCGACCGCCGGATGCGCGTTGAGCGCCGCCTCAACCTCCGCCGGATAGACGTTGAAGCCCGAGCGGATGATGATGTCCTTGATGCGGCCGACGAGAAAGACGCTGCCGTCCGCATCCTGGCGCGCGATGTCCCCGGTGCGCAGCCACGGCCCGCACAGGGCGGCCCGCGTGGCCTCCGGATCGCGGAAGTATCCGCGCATGGCGCCGGGGCCGCTCGCCCAGAGTTCACCGGATTCCCCGGGCGCCACATCCTTGCCTTCGGCATCCACGATGCGAATGGCGACGCCCGGGATCGGCGGACCGACCGAGGCATCCTCGCGATGCTCGCCGAAGCGCGAATGGCAGAGTGTCGGCGAACTCTCGGTGAGGCCGTAGCCGTTGTGCATCGGAAGGCCGAAGAGCGCCTCCACCTCGGCTTTCAGCGTGGGGTCGAGCGGCGAGCCGCCCGCATAGACGTATCTCAGTTGGCCTAGTTGCAAGGTGCGGCCGTGGCGCCGGAGGTGTGCCAGCAGTGCCGTGTGCATAGCCTGCACGCCCTGGAAGAGCGTGAGCCCCTGCGTCTCGATCGCTTCGAGCAGCGCCTCGACCTCGAAGCGCGGGCTCAACAGCACCGAGCCACCGGCGACGAGCGTGCTGAGCAGGACGCTCGTCAGCCCCATCGTGTGCGACATGGGAAGCACGCCATAGCTGCGGTCCTCGGGCGACAGCTTCCGGAAGTTGGCGAGGGTGGTCGCCACGAACAACAGCCCCGCATGCGTCAGCATCACGCCCTTGGGCTTGCCCGTGGAGCCGGAGGTGTAGATGAGCGCCGCCACATCGTCGGGCTGAGGCTCGAAGCTCCGCGCAGCGGCAAGCGCTCGCACGGGGCCTGCCCGGCCGCAATCCAGCGGCATTGCGCCACGCCGCAGCGCATGCGCGACGCCTTCCTTGAAACCGGCGTCGATGTAGACCTCCGCCTGCGGCTGCGCATGCTCGACGATAGCGTCGATCTCCGGCGCCGAGAGTCGCGCGTTGACCAGCACGAACGAGGCGCCAAGGCGGCTGGCCGCGAACGCAAACGCCACCAGGGCCACGCAGTTCTCCGCCACGAGCAGCACGCGCTGCGAAGGCGCAACATTGAGTCCCGTGAGCGCGGCCTTCGCGTCGTCGATGGCGCGCTGGAGCTGGGCGTAGGTGAGGGTCCGGCGGTCCTCCAGCAGCGCGACGGCGTCGGGCGTCTGCGTGGCCCACCGCGCAGGCACGTCGTGAAGGCGCAGGAATGCAGGGGTTGTCATGATCGCCTCAGATCAGAGGGATGAAGTGGCCGCCTCGACATTGCGCACCATGTTCACCAGACGCGGACCCCACTTCTCGCGCAAGTCGCGCTCGGGCAGCTGGAAAGCCGGACCGCAGCAATTGAAGCCAAGGACGACCGTGCCGTCTGCAGGCCGGAAGGGCACGCCGACCGCATTGACGTCGCTTTGCCATTCACCGGCCGAGATGCAGAAGCCGAGTGCGGCATAGCTCTTCAGGCCCGCATCCAAAGAGGCCTTGATCTGCCGGAAGTCGGCACCGGCGCGTTGCGACAGCTCGGACAGCAGTTGCTCGCGTTCACGTTCGTTCAACCCGCAGTAATAGGCGCGCCCCATCGCGGAGGTGGCCAGCGGGACGCGCGAGCCGATGTTGAGCCTGAAGTTCTGGTTGGCCGCGCTGGCCGCGTTCTCGATGTAGAGCATGGTGTGGCGATCGCGCGAGCCGATGCCCACCGAGGCCGAGCAGCTCTCGGCCAGCTCGCGCATGAAGGGTCGTGCGACCTGGCGCACGCGCAGCGCCCCCAGAGCCGAGAAACCCAGCGAGATCACGCGTGCGCCCAAGTAGAACTGGCCTTGGTCCTCCAAATACTCGAGGTAGCCGTTGGCCGCCAGCGTATGCGCCAGGCGTGACACCGTCGCCTTGGGAAGGCTGCTCCGTTCCACCAGGTCCTGCACCGTCAGGAATCGCTCGGACGAACGGAACGCATCGAGCAGCTGGAGTCCGCGTGCGAGCGCGGAGACTTGATCCTTGTCGATCTCTTCGGCTTGCCGGGCTGGCGGTGAAGTCCTGGATGCTTTCATATTGGGTCTTGGATGTGGAACAGTTGATCCATTATTTAGATAATCATCCAAAAACGCAAGGGACCAGAAAGGTCGCTTCGATAGAAGGGTCGCTGCGTTTGCGAGTTGACAGTGCGAGAGCATTTTTCAAGAATGATTTAAATGGAACATGAGTTCCAAACGAAGAACTTTTTATTTTTTGGAGCTCCCTGTATGCAATCACAGTTCAGCACCCCGATCACCGACCTGTTCGGCACCCGCCTTCCCATCGTGGCCGGGGGGCTTCAATGGCTGGCCAATGCCGACTACGTTGCTGCGGCCGCCAAGGCGGGCGTGATGGGTTTCATCACCGCGTCGAGCCATGCGACGACGGCGGGATTGCGTGACGAGATCGCGCGCTGCCAGGACTTGGCGGGCGACCTGCCTTTCGGCGTCAACGTCTCGATGCTTCCTGCGCCCGCGGCGGGCGAGCGTGTGCAAGAGACCTTCGAAGAAATCATGCGCGCCGGCGTTCGCTTCGTCGAGACCTCCGGTCGCAATCCCGAGCCCTATCTTCCGCTGCTGCACGGGGCCGGCATCAAGGTGCTGCACAAGGCGCCGTCGGTGCGCCATGCGCTCAAGGCGCAGTCGATCGGCGTGGATGCCGTCTCCGTGGTGGGTGCAGAGTGCGGCGGTCATCCCGGCGTCGATCTCGTCGGCTCGATCGTGCAGGGCGCACTCGCCGGCAGGGGGCTCGACATTCCCGTGCTTCTGGGTGGCGGCATCGGTACGGGTGCGCAGGTCATGGCGGCGCTCGCGCTCGGTGTCGATGGTGTGACCATCGGCACGCGCTTCCTGGTCGCCGAGGAAATCTGGGCGCATCGCCAGTACAAGGAAGTGCTCGTGCGTTCGCGCGAGACCGACACCGCGTTGATCATGCAGAGCGTGCGCAACACTGTTCGCGCCTTCCGCAACGAGACCACGGACCTGGTGAACGAACTGGAGCGCTCGCACGGCGGCGATTTCGAAGTCCTGCGCCCGCATGTCTCGGGCCAACTCGGACGCAAGGTTTACGAGACGGGCGATAGCCGGAACGGCGCGCTGTCGCTGGGCCAGGCTGTGGCCTTCGCCGATCGCGTCGAGCCGCTCGCCGACATCGTCGCGCGTATCGAGAAGGAGATGCGCGAGGCGCTCTCGTCGCTCTCGCGCTTCGGCCTTTCTTCCCCGTCCCTCGATGACTGACTCCATTGGAGAGATATCCATGACATCCCGACGCCTCTTTCTTTCGGCCGCGCTCGCTGCCGGGACCCTTGCCACCCTCGGCATGCCTTCCCTGGCCAGGGCCGAGGGCTACCCCGACAAGCCCGTGAAGCTTGTCGTGCCTTTCCCGCCGGGCGGCATCACGGACGTGATCGCACGCAACCTCGCCAACCATGCTCAGCAGGCCATGGGGCAGCCCATGATCGTGGACAACCGGCCCGGCGGTGGTGGCGTGATCGCGACCGACCTGGTTGCCAAGGCGCCGGCGGACGGCCACACGGTGCTGCTCGCAGCCATCGGCCAGGCCGTGGTCAACAAGCATCTGTTCAAGAAGCTGCCCTACGACCCGAACGCGGACCTCGCGCCCGTGTCGCTGATCGCGCAAGGCCCCAACGTCCTCGTCGTGAACGCTTCGAGCCCGTACAAGACGGTGGCGGACCTGCTCGCGGCGGCGAAGAAGTCGCCGGAAATGCTCACCTTCGGGACCTACGGCAACGGCTCGTCGCCGCATCTCCAAGCGGCGTTGCTGATGCAGCGGACCGGCGCCCGGTTCACGCACATCCCGTACAAAGGCTCAGCGCCGGCGATGAACGATCTGCTCGGCGGGCAGACTACCTTCATGTTCGACAGTCTCATCACATCGCTGCAGAACATCCGCGCCGGCAAGCTGCGTCCGCTGGCGGTCACTTCGCCCAAGCGCAGTCTGCTCCTGCCCGACGTGCCGACCTTCGCGGAAGCAGGCGTTTCGGACTTCAGCTTCATGGCGTGGTATGGCATCCATGTGCCCGGCAAGACACCGCCGAAGGTGATCGAACGCCTGCACCGGGAGATCGACGAGTTCACGCACAACCCCGCGGTCGCGAGGCAGTTCGCCGATCAGGGGCTCGAGCTGACCTCGAGTTCCCCGGCCGACTACGCGCGCTTCCTCGCGTCGGAAGACAAGACATGGGGCGCGGTCATCCAGCAGGCCGGCATCACCATCGATTGAGCCATGCAGACGAACCATGCACTCGACGCGGCGGACCGCGGTGCAATCCAGGCGCTGTGCAACGCGGTGCTCGACGACTTCATGACTGCGCTCAATGCGCACGATGCGGCGGGGATGGATGCCTGCATGCACTTCCCGCACACGCGATTCGCCGGCCGGTCAATCAAGGTCTACCAGGCCGCCGGCGACAACCCGATGGACCTCTTCTCGCGCCTACAGGCGGAAGACGGCTGGTCCTACAGCCGCTGGGAGTCGAGGGAGGTCATCCAGCACAACGTCGACAAGACGCACGTGGCGCTGTCCTACACGCGCTTTCGGGCAGACCACAGCATCATCGGCGTGTACGAGTCGCTCTACATCATGACGCGCGTGGAGGGACGCTGGGGCATACACGCCCGATCGAGTTTCGGGCCCTGAGAGGCGAAGGAGCCGGGCTTTCGCGACCGGCGCCATCTGCGAGAGGCCTTCATGCGCAGCTTCGGCGTGCCGCCGCAGGCGGTGCGAAGCGAAGCGCGCGCGCCGCGATCCTGAGCGGCCACTGCGGGCCTGCTCGCATCAGCCGAAGGTGAAGGCGTAGGCCTCGGCGCCGGGCTCCAAGAACTCGATCTCGAAGATCCGGTCCTTGTCCGGTGCTGCCTGGCGAATGAGCTGGTAGAGCTTCTGCCGGTCGATGATGCCTTCTCCCTGGGCGTTGATGTCCGAGCCGTGGTCGGCAAGCGGCGGGTGGCCGTCGAGGGTGACGCGGATGTGCACAGGCTGCCCGTCGTCGGATGGGCCCAGCACCATGTGCAGGTCGCGTGCGCGAAAGCGATGGATCACGCGGCTGCTCTTTCCGGTCGTCACCGCGCGCTCGGACTCCAGCCGCCAGGGGCCGGCCAGCGTCCACTGGTTGGCGCCCAGTTCGGTTGCGGGCATGTAGGCCGCGTCCCGGTCGCGGTTGGCGCGCGTGGCGCCCGGCGCGAAGTCCGTCGCCTTCGCGTAGCCCAGGTAGCTCTCGCCGGAGTAGAGCGTCGACAGCTGCGGGGGCGCCTCGACGCCACGGGCCTCAGGGTGGACGGGTCCACTGCCGGGGAATGTGTGCCCTGCCTCGGAAAGAAGGCGCCGGATCGCCTGCTCCGTCCGCTCGTAGTCATGCTCGCCCGCGACTTCGTAGCGGACGCGTCCCCGGCCATCGAGCAGATAGAAGGCGGGCCAGGACTGGTTGCCGAACGAGCGCCAGATCCTGAACTGGCTGTCCAGGGCCACAGGGTACCGGATGCCCAGGTCCCCGACGGCGTTGCGCACGTTGGACGCCTTCTTCTCGAAGGCGAACTCCGGCGAGTGCACGCCGACCACCACCAGGCCCGCATCCTTGTACTTCCCGGCCCAGGCTTTGAGGTGGGGGAGCGTGCGCAGGCAGTTGATGCACGAGTAGGTCCAGAAGTCAACCAGCACGACCTTTCCGTCGAGGTCGGGCGCGCCGAGCGACGGCGTGTTGATCCACTCGTCGGCATCGCGCAGCGACGCGAGCGGTCCGCTTGTTGCGGCCGGCTCGGCAGGCGAGCCGGCTTGACGGATGCGGTCGACCAGCTGCTGTTCCAGCCGCGTGGTGCCCGGCGTGGAGAAGCGCGAGAGCAGCGTCGTGTTCCAACCGAGTGCCGTCATGGCGACGCCGACAAGTACGGCGGCGCCGGCCAGCCGGCGCAGGCCGTCGGCCACCGGCAGGAAGCGCCGCAGGGCCGTCGCCATTCCGCGCCCCAGCCAGAGGGTCGCGGCCAGTGCCGCAGCCGCGCCACATCCGAAGGAAAGCAGCAGCAAGGACGTCTGGACGTTCACACCGTTGAGCGCGGCGCCGGTGAGCAGCAGTCCCAGGATCGGGCCCGCGCACGGCGCCCACAGCAGGCCCGTGCCAATGCCCAGCCCGATGGGCAGGAGCGAGGAAGCATCGGGCCGCCCGGGTCTCGCGTCGACCATGCGGCTGCCCAAGGTCACCAGCGGCCTGCTGATCCAGTCGCCCACCGAAGGCAGGAGGAGCGCGAGTCCGAAAAGCGCCAGCAGCCCCATCGCGGCATAGCGCGCGCCCTCGTTGAGCGTCACCACCCAGGCGCCGCTGACCGCCGCCAGGCTGGTGACCGCCGTGAACGCGACGGCCATGCTGGCAAGAAGCGGCAACGTGTGCGCCCGGAACGAGCCCGCCCGGCGCGCGAACACGAAAGGCAGGACGGGCAGGATGCACGGGCTCACGATCGTGAGGACGCCACCGAGGAAGGCAACAAGGATGGTCAACATGGCATGCACCGCTTTCTCTGGATTGGGGATAGAGCAGAGGCGCGCTCAGGGCCCGCGCTTTCGCTGGCGTGGATCCGTGCCCTGACGCACGGAGATGGCCTGGCAGCTGAGCGGATGGCGCAACTCGTGCGCCATCCCGCCGGCAAAGAAGAGGAGGGCGAACCAGAGCTTGCGCATGTGTCAGCTCCCCGCGGCGGGCGCGGGTTCGGCAAGCAGCGCCTGGATCCTGCGCTCGGTCTCGCCGTAGCGCCCCTCCCCGAAATGGCTGTAGACGATGCGGCCGTTCTTGTCGATCAGGTAGGTCGCCGGCCAGTACTGGTTGCCGAAGGCCTTCCAGGTCTTGTACTCGTTGTCCTGGGCCACGGCATGCTCGATGCCGAGCCTTTCGATCGCCTTCCGGACATTCCCGGCGGGCTTCTCGTATGCGAACTCGGGGGTGTGGATGCCCACGACGACCAGGCCCTGGTTCTTGTACTTGCTGTGCCATTCTTTCACGTAGGGCATGTGGTTGAGGCAATTGATGCAGTCGAAGGTCCAGAAGTCGACGAGCACCACCTTGCCTCGCAGCTTCTCGAGTGAGAGCGGTTGGGAGTTAAACCAGGTGTCCAGGCCCTGGAACTCGGGGGCCGCGGGTGCCCGGGCCGCCTCCTTCCTCGAGCCCTCGGCCGCGGCGGGCAGCGGGGCATCCACGGCCGCATTGCAGGCGGCAAGCAGGGTGCAGCCGAGGAAGACGCCGGCGGTAAGCCGGTGGCGTGTCGAGTCTTTCATGGGTGATCCTTTGCGCGTGGGTTGTGCAGCCGGTCTCAGGACGTCAGGACGTTCAGCGTCATGTGGACGTTTCCCCGGGTGGCCTTCGAGTACGGGCAGATCTCGTCGGCGGAATGGGCGATCTCCTCCGCCAGGGCCTTGTCTAGGCCGGGCAGGAACACGTTCAGCCTGGCCTGCAGCAGATAGGCGCTGCCGGACATGCCCAGGTCCACCTCCAGGTCGACGGCCCGGTAGCTGGGCAACCGCACCTTCATCTGCTTGGCGATGACATCCAGCGCGCTGATGTAGCAGGCGGACCAGGCACCGGAGAAGAGCTGCTCGGCGGTCGGGTGCGCCTGGACGCCCTCGAAGGCGTGGACCAGGTTCGGGTTGTTGGGCGTGGAAAGCTCGATGTCGAGACGGTCTTCGCCGCTACTGGAGGCCCTGTTCTGCGAGACGGTCGTGTGAGTCTTGCCGGTCAAGAGGATTTTCTGGATTCGGGGAGGCATGCTGAGCTCCTGTGGTTGAACTGGATAATTATCGAAAGCGATTAAATCGCATGCGCGTTAAATGAATGGTAGGAATCGTTCCGCAAGACGTCAACGCCTGCTCCGGAAAATTTGCATCAAATCGTTTGCGAGTGCATCGCATGCGCTATAACATGGAGCCATCAACCGCCGCGCGCAAGGTGCAAATGAAGACCAAGACTCCGTCCGACCCGCCCCAGAGAAAGCTCGCCGACTTCCTCTGCTTTGCGGTCTACTCGGCCAACATCCCCTCTCCTTCTTCGTGTTGGTGCTCACCGCGACAGTGGCCCGAGCACGGAAGTCATCCGGCGCCCGCCTTTCCAGATCCCGTGTGCCACACCCCTTCATAGGCTTGATACGCCCAGCGACGGATAGTCCGTGTAGCCCCGGGCTCCCGACGCCGGGAGGTCGTAGATCGTCTCTGCTACTACCGGGTTCAGCGGCGCGCCGATCTTGAAGCGGTGCACGAGGTCGGGATTCGCGATGTAGTCCTTGCCGAATGCGACAGCGTCGGCCAATCCCTGCTTCACAGCCTCGGCCCCTGCAGTGAAGTCGAAGCCATCGTTGGCGATGATGGCGCCGCCGAACTCGCGTTTGAGCTTTTCCAGGAGCGCACCCGGCCCGCGAGTCTCGCGGATGAAGAGGAATGCTAGCCCGCGCTTGCCCAGTTCCGACGCCACATAGCCGAACGTCGTCTCTGGATGGCTGTCAGACACGCCGTGGTTCGGAGCGCGTGGCGCGAGGTGCATGCCGACTCTGTCCGCGCCCCAGACGTCCGCGACGGCGTCGGTGACTTCGAGCATAAGCCGAGCACGCCGCTGCACGCTGCCTCCGTAGCCGTCGGTCCGGTGGTTCGTGCCATCCTGGAGAAACTGGTCGAGCAAATAGCCGTTGCCTCCGTGAAGGGTTACGCCATCGAAGCCAGCCAGCTTCGCGTTTTGCGCCGCAAAGCGAAACGACTCGATGATTCCAGGAATCTCCTCGACCGCCAGCGCACGGGGAACCACGAACGGCCGTTTCGGGCTCAGCAGGAACACATGGTCCGGCGCCGCGATCGCACTCGGCGCCACCGGCAGATCGCCGCCCAGGTATTGCGGGTCCGAGATACGTCCCACGTGCCACAGCTGCATGAACATCCGCCCTCCGGCAGTGTGGACCGCATCGCTAATGCGCCGCCACCCGGCCACCTGCTCCTTGGTCCAGATCCCTGGAACATTCGGGTAGCCGATCGCCTGAGGCGACACCGGTACGCCTTCGGTGATGATCAATCCCGCACTCGCCCGCTGTACGTAGTACTGGGCCATGAACTGATTTGGCACGTGCACGGGCGCCGCGGCCCGCAATCGCGTGAGTGGCGCCATGACGATGCGATTCGGCAACTGGACACTGCCGAGGCTGAGAGGATCGAAAAGGCTGGGCATGCCCTTGGGGTTGTCGGTTGCGATCATCTGGATTCCTTCATGTCGGAGTGGATTGACAGCTCGAATGTAGGGGTTTGCCATTTGTCCCAAATGACAAACATCCATCTTTTTATGCCAACATGCATGCGGCCCGCAATGGCGCCCTTGCCGAGCCGGATAGCCGGCAGATTCGGACGTCAGCGCGATGCCGATCACCACGCCCGAATACAGTGGCCGCGCATCGCTGTTGCTATCGCGAGCGCGCTGAAGCCGCCGCCCAGTCCGCACACCGCGGCGATGGCCCAGGCATTGCCGAGCACCGCCACCTACGCGAGGCAGGCGGCCGTGCCCAGCATGGCCGCCAGGCACAGACGATGCGCCTGCGCCGCCTTTACTCGGATCGCCAGCACCGCGCCCAGCAGGTATCCCGCGTAGTTGCCGCCAGGCGAGCATCTTTGCGCGCGCCGGCATGGCGCTCTCGCGCTCGACCCTGGCCGAGTGGGTCGGCACCTGCGGCGTGCAGTTGCAGCCGCTGGTCGATGCCCTCAAGCAGGAGGTTCTGGGCCACGGGGTTCTGCATGCCGACGAGACCCCAGTGGCCATGCTCGCGCCGTTCAAGAAGAAGACCCACAAGGCCTACCTGTGGGCGTACTGCCCCGGGGTCTTCGAGGAGATGAAGGCCGTCGTCTATGACTTCGCGCGAAGCCGTGCCGGCGAACATGCCCGGGCCTTCCGGCAAAGTGATGGTGTGCCCTGGCATCATTTCTATGACTTTGGGCCTGGCAGGCTGCGCTGGATACCGCGAATTTCGTGAGGGTCAGGCCAAGCTGGCGGATGGACAGACCGAACAAGGACTGGCCCAACTACGCCATGCAATGGAACTGGACCCAAGCAATGATGAAGTCAAGCGGGCCCGGCAGATCGATGCTGCGTTCGCCGTTCGCCGCGAATGAGAGAGCCCGCCCCCCGGTCAAAGCGTACCAATCTACTGAGATGGAACCGGCGCCACCCCGATACGACACTGAGCGGCTCATCAAGCGTTTTCATTGGAGGTCTGCGATGGACATCGACATCCTGGGCATTGACTTGGCGAAGCGTGTGTTTCAGCTTCACGGTGCGGATCGCAGCGGTCGCGCCCTGCATCGCTCCAAGGTCGCGCGCGACGGTTCTCTGGAGGCGGTGCGCACCTTGCGTCCGCGCGTCGTGGCAATGGAGGCGTGCAGCTCGGCGCACCACTGGGGCCGATGTTTCCAGGCGATGGGCATTTGAAGTGCGGCTGATCAGCCCGCAGTACGTTTCTCCGTTCGTGAAGACCAACAATAACGACCGCAATGATGCGCAAGCCATCGTCGAGGCCGCCAGCCGTCCGACGATGAACTTTGTGACCCTGAAGTCGGTCAAGCAGCAGGACATGCAGGCGGTGCACCGTGTGCGAGAGCTGCTGGTCCATCAGCGCACCGCACTGATTAACCAAGCCAGGGGCATATTGGGTGAGCGCGGCGTGACGATGGCGCAATCGCCTGCAACCGCGGTAGTCGCTGCGGTTGGCGATGCCAAGGAGTTTCGCAACGGTCGACATCTGTCTGCCTGGCTCGGGTTAGTGCCACGCCAGTATTCCTCGGCGGCAAGTCGCAGCTCAAGGGCATCAGCAAGCGGGGTGACACTTATCTTCGTACCTCGCTGATTCACGGTGCCCGATCTGTGTTGCGCTACGCGGTGGGCAAGACTGATGCCCAGAGCCGGTGGCTGCAAGATCTGATCGCTCGACGCGGCTACAACCGCGCGGCGGTGGCACTGGCCAACAAAAATGCACGGGTGATCCAAGCGCTGCTCAGCCGAGACGCCCCTTACCGCCCGAGCGTCGGAGCGCATTGAGCAAATTCGACCACCGATCGGCAAGAACCGCATTTCGTTCAGGGAGGAATCACCCCAGCACTGGTTTGCGAAGCTTTCGGAAGTGATGACAGAACTGGTTGGACCAACGCCCACAAGCCTGCTTTTCGTGCCGGCTGCGCCTTCGGGCTCAAGCCGTCAATTTACTGAGGACAGGGCGTGCGGATCTCATCGAGACTGCGGCCATGTTTCGGCGCGCCCACCGGCGAGCCGTATACATGCATGCAGACCGTTTGACGTCACCGAACAGAGCTTGCAAGAGGCGCAGGGTCCATACATGCACGGAGGAAAGTACGACTACCCCAAGCTCGGACGCATCCATGTCGGCGCGCCGGTGCGCGTGCGCATGATCGGCGAAACGCGGTGGCTCGAGGGTCATGTCGACAGCATCGCTACGGCCATCGAGGACCGGGAGCGAAGCGGCCTTTGACGCTCACCGGAACTGACCCACTGTTGCTCACGCAAACTGACCCGGGTTGCATGTCGGGCGATGGGATCGCGGTGGTTTGACGGGTCGGGGTTGCAGGCCATCAGGGCGCGCGGTCGGCGTGGCGGGTCGGCGATGTTCGAGCCCGCGGCATGCATGGCAAGCAAGGCGAGGTCGCTGCGGCTGGCTTGATTTGAATGACGACGGCTGGACCGGGGGGGTGCCTCCCAGACCGCGGCACGGTGGACGCCGAGCGTCTTGCCGAGGTAGAACCTCACCGTGAAGTAGAACGGGCGCGACAGCCGCAATGACCGGGAAGTTGTTTCGATTGCCGCGCCCCACCGTGTCCACCACGAGTGCGCGCAAAGTATTGCATCGGCGGGCGATGCCGTCCAGTGTGGGGAGATTGGTCCGTCCGCGCAGCGCGCTCTGGAGGTTGGAGCGAGCGCGTCGATGGCTGCAGCTGGAACGACGAGTGGGCCCCTTGCCAGGCCGATCAGCGCCCGACGGTTCGTCTGCGCACGCTGCCAGGCCGAGGTGGTGGTGTGCAACGTATGCGACCGAGGCCGGCGCTACTGCGGCAGTGAATGCAGCTCGCAGGCGCGGGGTGCGTCGTTGCGCGAGGCGGGGCGACGCTATCAGAGCAGTCGCGCAGGAAGCGTCGCCCATGCACGGCGCGCGCGCCGCTATCGACAGCGGCGGCGATGGCCGCCGCCGCCGCCGCCGCCGCCGCAGCAGCAGCAGCAGCAGCAGCCACCGCCATCATCACCACCAAATACCGTGACGCATCAGTCTTCCCAGGCGGTGGATGGCGGTGATGTACTGGCGGCGAAGTTGAATGAAGTGGCACAGGGCACGGATGGCGAAGCACCGCGGCGGCAATGGCATTGCTGCTGGTGTGCGCGCACCGGCCACAGCGAGGTTCGGCACGACTTCCTGCGTCGCGCTCGAACGCCCCAACAGTCTGCGGATTGGAGTCGCCGAGGAGCACCTTATGGCCCATCACCCTGAGAACCCGGATGGCGGCGCACCTGGCGCGACCCCGTAGACGAGGTGCGAGGACCCTGCGATGGAGCTGGATCTGCACCGTCTGGAGCTGCGCTTTGCGGCGATGCGCATCAACGACGCGCCGGCGGTGCAGCGGCTGGCCAATTCGATCCAGGAGTGCGGTCAGTTGGTGGAGTGCGTGGCCGCGGGCGATCCCGAGGCCGCGAGCCTGGTACTCATCGACGGCTACCGGCGCGTGGCTGCGCTTCGGCGACTGGGACGCGACACCGCGCAGGTGCAGTGCTGGAGCTGCCCGGTGGGCCAGGCGCTGACGCAAGTACTGGCGCGCTCGGGCTCACGCCAGTTCACCCCCATCGAGGAAGCGCTGCTGCTGCGCGAGCTGATCGATGCGCACGGATTGAAGCTGCGCGACGCAGCCCGTCAGTGCGCACGCGACGTGAGCTGGGTGCAGCGGCGCCTGGTGCTGCTGGGCGAACTGCCCGAGGCGCTGCTGGCGGCGGTACGCAGTGCGCAGGTATCGAGCTGGGCGGCCACGCGCGTGTTCGCGCCGTTGGCGCGCGCCAACCGCGATCACGCGAACCGGCTGCTGGCGAGCCTGGAGGCGCACATGCTGTCCACGCGCGAGCTGCGCACCTGGTTCGACCATTACCAGGGCGCGCAGCGTGAGCAGCGCGAACGCATGGTCGAGCATCCGCACCTGTTCATCCACACCTTGAACCAGCGCGAGCTCGATCGCGATGCACAGCAGCTGCGCGAGGGGCCCGAGCGCGACGTGGTGGGCGATCTTGGCCATTTGCGCGCGCTGCTGGAGCGCGTGCACCGGCGGCTCGAGCGACTGAGCACGCCGGTGGCCACGCCGATTGCGCGTGCGTGTGGCCGCGTGCGAGCCGCGTTGCCCGGGGTGGCGGGCGAAGTGGGGAGGTTGTGCGATGACGCCGATCGAGATGCGCAACGCCGTGCTCACGCTGCAGCAGCAGGGCACGGGACTGCGCGAGACAGCCAGGCTGCTGGGGCTGTCGCGTAACACCGTGCGGCGCATCCTGCGCGAGCCGGCGGTGCGGGCCGCGCGCGTCGGTGCGGTGAACGAGGCGATGCGCCAGCGGCTTGCGCAGGTCTATGCGCGCGCCGATGGCAACGCCGTGCGCATGGGCCAGATCCTGGCCGAAGAGCACGACCAACAATTGCCCTACAGCACACTCACGCGCTGGGTGCGCCAGGCCGAGCTGCGCGAGCCGCCCAAGCGCTCGGGCGAGTACCACTTCGAGCCGGGCCAGGAGATGCAGCACGACACCTCGCCGCACCGGGTCGAGGTCGCCGGCAAGAAAATCAAGGCGCAGTGTGCAGGGTTGACGCTGGCGTATTCGCGCCGTCTGTTGGTCCAGTACTACCCCGCCTTCACACGCTTCGAGGCCAAGCACTTCCTGCTGCTGGCCGCGCAGTTCATGGACGGCACGTGTGGGCGCTGCGTGATCGACAACACGAGTGTCGTGCTGGCCGGTGGCTGCGGGGCGCACGCCGTGATCGCGCCCGAGATGGCGGCCTTCGCGCACAGCCTGGGCTTCAAGTTCCTCGCCCACCGCATCAATGATCCCAATCGAAAATCCCGGATCGAACGGCCCTTCAGGTGGGTGGAATCCAACTTCCTGCCCGGGCGCAGCTTCGCCTCCTTCGATGACCTGAACGCGCAGGCGCTGCGCTGGTGCATCGAGGTGGCCAACGCCAAACCCAAGCGAAGCCTGGGCATGTCGCCCGAGGCGGCGTACGTGATGGAGAAGCCCCATCTGCGCAGCTTGCCGGCGGTGGTCCCGGCGGTGTACGACGTGTTCGATCGCGTGGTGGACCTGTACGGCTTCGTCAGCGTGGACACCAACCGCTACTCGGTCCCCGAGCGTCTGGTGGGCAAGACGGTGACCATCTACAAGCACTATGCTCGAATCGAGATCCACTACCGCCGGGTGCCGGTGGCGAGCCATCCTCGGTTGGTCGGCGTGCGCGATGCGCGCCACACGCTGCCTGGGCATCACACGGTGCCACGGCGCGCGCCGCGTCAGCCCGCACTGCACGCACAGCTGCTGTGCGGCGAGCACCCCACGCTGGATCGATACGTCGCCGCGCTCGGCACGCACCTGCACGGTCGCGGCACGCGCGCCCTGAACCGGCTGCTGCAGCTCAAGCGCTCCTATCCACCGCAGCCCTTCCTGGCCGCGGTGGAGCAGGCGCTGAAGTACGGCCTGTTCGATCTGAGTCGGCTGGAGACCCTGGTGCTGCGGCATGTGGCGGGCGACTTCTTCGCGCTCGATGACGATGGCCAAGACGACACCCCTGACGACGCGTGAGCAGCTGCACGCGCTGCTGCACGAGTTGAACTTCAAGGGCATGGAGCGCGTCCTCGACGCCGAGCTCGAGCGCGCCGAGCGCGATGGCGCGCCGGCGGCCGAACTCGTGCAGCGCCTGCTCGCCGAGCAGGCCTCGTTCCAGCGTGAGCGCGCCATGGTCAATCGGCTGACCCGGGCGCACCTACCCTGGCAGTGGACCATCGACACCTTCCCCTTCAAACAGCAGCCCGGCGTGAACAAGGCGCAGATCCAGGGTCTGGCCGGCCTGGACTTCGTGCGACGCGCCGAGAACCTGGTTCTGATCGGCGGGACCGGTACGGGCAAAACGGGCATCGCGCTGGCCCTGCTGCGCCAGGCCTGCGTGAACGGCTGGCGCGGGCGCTTCTACAACGCGCAGACGCTGTTCGACGAGCTGTACGCCTCGCTGGCCGATCGCTCCACGACGAAGCTGCTCACGGCACTCAGTCGCACTCAGCCTCTGGTAATTGACGAGCTCGGCTATCTGAACCTGAAAAGCGAACAGGTCAACGCATTCTTCCGACTCATGGACCAGCGCTACGGGCGCGTGAGCACCATTCTGACGACCAACCTTGACTACCCCGCGTGGTATGGCTTGTTCGACAACAAGCCCTTGGTCGATGCGCTGCTGGACCGACTGCAGCACCACTGCATCACCATCCGCATCACCGGGCCGTCCCTGCGCGCCGCCGCCGCGCCCGATGCGCCACCCTCACCAACCCCCAAGGCCGACCACAAGCCCCAGCCAAGGGCTCAGTGAGCCTGCCGCGTCGTCAGCCCACCGCGCTGCCATGGTTCCTGCGCCGCGCACGACACCATCGCCTTCGCCCATCCCCACTCGACCACCGCGCAATCACAAACACCTGCGCACTCGCTGGGTCAGCTTCGGGTGAGCGCAAGTGGGTCAGAAAACGTGAGCGCCGAGGAGCGGCAGCACGAACCTGCTCGCCAACGTGAATCCGACCTTCAATTGGGTGCGGCTCGCACAGCGCATTCCGGTGCGGGTGCAACTGGACCATGTGCCTCCGGACACGAGGCTGATCATGGGGCGAACGGCGACCGTCGAAGTGGTCGAGGCGCCGAACGGCGCCGCCTCAACCGTGGCGCAGGGAGTTCGGTGATGGCGCGGCTTCTCATGCTCTTTGTTGCCGCGATGCTCGCGGCCTGTACCGCCGTGGGGCCCAACTACGAACGGCCTGCGGACTCGGCGGTCAACAGCCAAGCCTCGAATGGGCCCCATTCCTTGGCGCAAGCAATCCAGTCTTCGATCCCGAACCCGTCCCGGCCGACTGGTGGCGCCTCTACGATAGCCCCGCCCTCGACGACCTGGTGCAGCAAGCCTTGGCGGCCAACACCGATCTGCGCGCCGCGGCGGGAAACATCGAACGCGCCCTCGCGGGGCAGGACTATGCCGACGCCGCGCGCAATCCGACCACCAGCCTGCAGGCTACGACCACCTATTCGCGCCGATCGGCAGAGGAGGAACTCAGGCCCGGCAAGGCGCTCTCGAACAATTTCGTCTACGGCCTTGGGGCCGGCATCGCCTACCAGGTCGATCTGTTCGGCCAGATCTCGCGAACCATCGAATCGGCGGACGCCGACACGGGTGCCGCGCGCGCCGCCTACGACGCGACCAGGGTGACGGTGGTCGCGGAAACCACCCGCGCCTATCTCGATGTCTGCTCGTGCGGGCGCGAGATCGCCGTGGCGCAGCGTTCGGTGGCGCTGCTGGAGAAGAGCACGGAGCTCACCCGGGCACTGGTCCGCGCGGGCCGCGGGAGCACGCTGGACACCACTCGCGCATCGAATGCGCAGAAGCGAGTGGCGCTCTACCGACTGGCGGTGCTGACCGGACATGCGCCCGAAGACTTCCCGCACGCAGTCCAGTCCTGCGATCAGGAACCGCAGTTGGCGCGTCCGATTCCTGTCCGCGACGGTGCCAGCCTCCTGCGTCGTCGCCCCGACATCCGGCGCAGCGAGTTCGAACTGCATTCGGCGACCGCCCGCATCGGCGTCGCCACGGCTCTACCCGAAGGTCACGCTGGGTGCATCGATCGGCTCGGTCGGACTCAATAAGAACTTCCTCGATGCCGACACTTTGAAGTTCTCGCTCGGGCCGCTGATCAGCTGGCAGTTTCCCGATCGGTCCCGCATCCAGGCTCGCATTCGCGCGGCTGATGCGGAGCAGCAAATCGCTTTTGCCCACTTCGATGGCACCGTGCTGAATGCGCTGAAGGAGACGGAGAGCGCCCTGGAGACCTATGCCCGCGACCTGGAGCGGCGTGCATTGCTCGAAGCGGCTCGCGAGAAGGAAAGCCGCGCGGCCGACGATACGCAACAGTTGTTCGCGCTCGGCAGGCTGGGCTATCTGCCGGTGCTCGATGCGACGCGCACGCTCACCGTCGTCGAGCAGTCCGTTGCCGCAGCCGACAGCAAGCTGGCGTCGGACCAGGTCAACGTGTTTCTCGCGCTCGGGGGAGGTGGGAAGAAAGCCCACCTGCGCGTTGATCCTCCAGCGTCAGGCGCGCTTGAGCGAGTCGGAATCGACGGGCAGCTTGCGGATGCGCCGACCCGTCGCCGCGAAGATCGCATTGGTGATCGCAGGGAAAATCGCGGCGGTCCCCGCCTCTCCGATGCCGCCCGGTGCCGCCGTGCTTTTGACGATGAATGTGTCGACCACCGGCGCCTCGTTGATGCGCAGCACGCGATAGTCGTGGAAGTTTGATTGCTCGATGCGCCCGTTCTTCAAGGTTGCCTGCCCATACAGAGCAGCCGAGATGCCGAAGATGACGGCACTTTGCAATTGCGCCTGCACCGTGTCGGGGTTGACCACAACGCCGGTATCGATGGCGCAGACCACGCGTTTCACCGCCACGTCGCCGTCCTTGGAGACGTCCACTTCGGCCACCACAGCAAGGTAGCTGTCGAACGCGAATTGCAGGGATACGCCGCGAGCCTGGCCGGCTGGCAGTGGCGATCCCCAGCCGGCTTTCTCGGCCGCGAGTTGAATCGCCGCCTTGGCCCGCGGATTGTCTCCAAGCAGCGAGCTTCGATAGACGACCGGGTCTTGTTTTGCCGCCGCAGCCATCTCGTCGACAAAGCTTTCGACGACGAAAACGTTGTGCGCAGGACCCACGCCGCGCCAGAACGCGGTGGGGATCGGCGGTTCGTGGTTGACGTATTCAACCAGGATGTTCGGCAAGTCGTAGGGCGGGTGGACCGCGCCGTCCACCGTCTCCGGATCAAGGCCTTTGCTGAAGAGCGGCGGTGCCCAGCGCTTGACGATGGAAGAACCCGTGATGCGATGGCTCCAGGCCACCGGGCGTCCTTGTGCATCAAGACCGGCGGCGACACGGTCGTAGAAGTACGGTCGATACATGTCGTGCTGGACGTCTTCTTCACGCGTCCACACGACCTTCACCGGGCCGTCGACCTGTTTGGCGATCTGCACCGCGCGCGTGACGCCATCGACCTCCAGCCGGCGCCCGAAGCCACCACCGAGGAGGTGGTTGTGCACCGTCACCTTTTCTACCGGCAATCCGGTGACGGCCGCAGCCGCCGCTTGTGCACGACTGAGGACCTGACTGCCGACCCAGACTTCGCAACTGTCCGGGCGCACGTGAACGGTGCAGTTCATCGGTTCCATCGCGGCGTGGATGAGGAAGGGCAACTCATAGACGGCCTCAAGGCGAGTGGCCGCGCCTTGCATGGCCTTGGCGTTGTCGCCTTCGCTGCGCGCCACCGCCGCCGGTCCGGCAGATGCTTTCGTCATCGCTTCCACGATGTCGGCGGTCGAAAGATTGGCGTTCGATCCGTTGTCCCATTCGATGACCAACGCAGCGAGGCCTTTCTTTGCGGCGCCCATGTGGTCGGCGACCACAGCCACGCAGTCGGGAAGTCGCACGACCTGCCGCACGCCGTGGACGGCCATGGCCTTGCTGTCGTCGACGCTGCGCAGGCGTCCACCGAATACCGGAGATTGCGCCAGCGTGGCGACCTTCATGTTGGGGAGCAACGCATCAATGCCGAACTTTGCCGTGCCGTTCACCTTGGACGGAGTGTCCAGGCGCTTGGCAGGTGTGCCGATCAACTTGAACCCGTCTACCGGCTTCAGGGCCACCTTCTCGGGGACTGGCAGCCTGGCCGCATCGGCAGCCAGCGCACCGTATTTGGCCTTCCTGCCGCTCGGGCCATGCGTCACTTCACCGTGCGCCGCCCGACAGGTCGCTGCGTCGACTTTCCAGCGTTGTGCAGCGGTCTCGATCAACATGACGCGAGCGGTTGCCCCGGCACGTCGCATCGGCTCGAAGGCGCCTCGGATGGCATTGGAATTGCCCGTTGCCTGCAAGCCGAGGAGCGGATTGGCGTACAGCTTGTCGTTTGGCGGCGCATGCTCGACGTGTACCGTCGTGAGGTCGACCTCCAACTCCTCGGCGATCAGCATCGGGATCGATGTGTAGGTGCCTTGCCCCATCTCGACGTACGGCATCGTGAGCGTCACCCTGCCATCGGGGTCGATGCGCACGAATGCATTCGGCGTGAAGGGGGCGCCAGCCGCCGTCTGCGCCGCGTCGGCTTCCGAGGCCGACAGAACTCCCACGCCGATGAGGAGGCCGCCAGTCCCCGCGAGGCTGGCGGACAGCAAGGTCCTGCGGGAGACTCCGAAGGAGCCTGGCATGGAGGCACCGTCCTGGATGCGATCGGTGATCATGACTTGGCCTTGCCAGGGTTGGTCGCCAGCGTGCGCGCAGCTGTCTTGATGCCCTCTCGTATGCGCGCGTAGGTACCGCAGCGGCAGATGTTGCCGGCCATGGACTCGTCGATGTCCTTGTCGGTGGGTGCAGTGTTCTTCGCGAGAAGGCTTGCAGCCGACATGAGTTGCCCGGATTGGCAATAGCCGCATTGAGGAACTTCGAGATCGACCCACGCCTTCTGCAAGGCCCGACCGATTCGCGAATCCCCGAGTTGTTCAATGGTTCCGACATTGGCACCGACCACCGACTCCACGGGCGTGATGCAGGAGCGGGTCGCGCTTCCGTTCACGTGAATCGTGCACGCACCGCAAAGTCCCATACCGCAGCCGAACTTCGTTCCGGTCATTCCGAGCACGTCACGCAGCACCCAAAGGACGGCCGTGTCTCCGTCCACCTCCACAGTCCGACGCGCACCGTTGACAGAGATTTGTTGTGACATTCCATTGCCCTCCTCGGACGCAGGACGGCGTACGGCGACCGCCCAGACGCCGTATGTACACCGACCACAGCCAATTGGGCGCTTGTAGTCCTTCGCTTTCAACTCGTCAAGCTTGAGTCCTCTTGTCCTCTTGATGAGCGAGACCTCACACGCTGCGACCATTGCGGAAAGTGAAAAGGCGCTTTCGCCTGTGCCGTCTAACTCTCCGAGGAGGGTGCTCCCAGAATCCGCCTACCCACAGCGCATAGGAGCACCCCATGATCATCGACCCTTCCAACCTGGACGCGACCTCGAACTACAAGCTTCTCATCGGGTCCATCCTCCCGCGCGCCATCGGCTGGGTGAGCACGCAATCCAAGAGCGGCATCGCGAACCTCGCACCCATCTCGTTCTTTACCGCCGTGGGGCGCAAGCCACCGGTGGTTTCCATCTCGCTGCAGCCGCGTTCCGACGGCGTCACGCTGAAGGACACCTTCGTCAACATCCGCGACACGGGCGAGTTCGTGGTGAACATGGCCACGCTGCCGTTAGCGCATGCGATGCACCGCAGCGCATTCGAGTTCGAATCGGACGTCGACGAATTCACTGCGATCGGCCTCGAGAAGGCGGATTCGGTCATCGTCAAGGTGCCTCGCGTGAAGGACGCGCCGATCTCGCTGGAGTGCAAGCTCGACCGCATCATCCCGATGGGGGGCATGAACGACCACGTGGTGTTCGGCGAGGTCGTTCGCTTCCACATCCGCGATGACGTGTACATGGACGGCGGCCGCATCGACACCGGCGCCCTGCAAGCGGTGGGTCGCCTGGCCGCCGAATACACGCTCGTGCACAACGCCTTCACCACGCCCCTGGACGAAGAGCTCCTGAGCTCCTTCCGCGGCAAGCGCGCCGGCCGCCTCGACGGGCACGCGGATGGCTATTCGCCGATCGACTCGAAAGAGTGGTCCGCCTCCGGCGCGACGCGCTGATTCCCGACACACCTCACAGGAGCACTTCATGACCTCGGTCCATCCAGCGGCGGCTGACGCCGGCCGCGAACCCTCGCTCGTCTTCATCCACGGCTTTCTGGATGGTGCTGCCGTCTGGAACGACGTCGTCCAGGCACTTGGTGCGCGCGCAGCCGATGCGCTGTGCGTGAACCTCCCCGGCATGGGGGAGCGCTCAGGCGAGCGCGGGCCATTCAATCTCGACGGCTTCGCCGAAGATGTCGCGCAGCAGGTGGGCGCGCTGGAACGACCGGTGGTGCTGGTGGGCCACAGCATGGGCGCACAAGTGGCCGAGATGGTCGCGGGCGATCTGGCCTCGCAAGTGCGCGCGCTGGTCCTGCTGACGCCGGTCCCGCTGGCCGGCACGGGCATGCCCGACGACATGATGCAGCCCTTCCGCACGCTGGGTGGCAACCCGGGCGCTCAACGCGATCTTCGCCGCCATCTGTCGGTCAACCTGGATGGGGATCGACTCGAAACGCTCGGCCGTATGGGCGACGCGGTGGATCCCGCTTCGGTCGGTGTGTTTGCCGATCTCTGGAACCGTGGCCACGCTCTGGGCGCATCGCACTCCCGCTTCACCGGCCCCGTACTCATCGTGCGCGGCGAGGGCGACTCCTTCGTCACCGCGGACCTTGTCGACAATGCCGTGGCCCCGCGTTTCGACGCGCCGGACCTTGCCTGCATCGGCAACGCCGGCCACTGGGCGCACGTAGAACAACCGGAATCCTTCGCGAAGGCGCTCGGAGAGTTTCTCTCGACCGTCGACCACAGCGCCGGCGCAGCCACCGCGCAACAGGGGTGGACCCGCGCATTCGAGCAGAAGTCGTCAGACGCCTTCGCCGAGGCGTTCGCTGCGGACATCGTCCTCGAGGCGAGCACGCTGGCCAAGCCCGTGGCCGGCGCCGAACTGGTCAAGGCCGTGATGGGCACGGCCAGCCGGATCTACGAGGCACTCGCCTTCACGCACCAATCGACCAGCGGCCCGCGCAGCTACCTCGAATGGGAGGCGCAGGCCTTCGGCGGCGAGAAGCTCAGCGGCATCACCGTCCTCACCCGGAACGAGGAAGGAAAGATCGTCCGCGCCGCCATCCATCACCGGCCGCTCGGCGGCGCCTTGAAGTTCTCGGCCGAGCTCGGCCGGCGGCTGCAGGGCCGGGTCGATGCGAGCCACTTCTATGGCGCCGACTGAGGCGCACACCTTCCAAGGAGAACGGAAATGATCAAACGCACCGATGTGGAATTCGAAGCCGACGGCGGCGTCAAGCTTCGCGGCTGGCTCTTCGTGCCGCCTGGCGAAGGCCGTCGTCCCGCCATCACCATGGCCCATGGCTATGCCGGCGTGAAGGAGCAGGGCATCGAGCCCTTCGCCAAGGCTTTCGCGGAGGCCGGCTTCGTCGTGCTGCTTCACGACCACCGGGGCTTCGGCGCCAGTGAGGGCGTGCCGCACCATGACGTCGATCCGTGGCGACAGGTTGCCGACTGGCGGCGCGCCATCAGCTACCTGGAAACCCTCGACGCGGTCGACCCGAAGCGGATTGGCCTCTGGGGGACCAGCTATGCCGGCGGCCACGCGCTGGTGCTCGGGGCGACGGACCGCCGCCTGAAATGCGTCGTCGCGCAGGTGCCGACCATCAGCGGCTACGAGCAGGGCCTGCGTCGCATTCCGCCGGAGAACGTGGCGACGATCGAAGAGATGTTCGCGCAAGACGATCGCGCACAGCTTCGCGGCGAGCCCCCACGGCGGCAGGCCATCGTGAGCGACGACATGCGCATCGCGGCTTCCTACCGCGCGAGGGATGCAATCGACTTCTACCTGCAGCCGGTGCCGCCTGGCGCCTGGGAAAACAACGTCACCGTGCGCTCGACCCGCGCCGCGCGCATGTACGAGCCCGGCCAGTGGATCGCTCGGGTGTCGCCGACGCCGCTGCTGATGGTGGTCGCGATGCGCGACACCATCACGCTGACCGACCTGGAACTGGCCGCCTACGAGCGCGCATTGCAGCCCAAGCGCCTGGTCACGATCGAGGGCGGGCACTTCGACCCCTACCTGTCCCAGTTCCATGTATCCAGCGGCGCTGCCGTCGAGTGGTTCAAGCAGCACCTGGGCTGAGCTCGCCTCCCAACCCCATCAAGACAAAGGATCGCACCATGTCCCACCTCACCGTGCACTTCGACGAGATCGCCACCATCGTGCTGGACCGCCCGCCGCAGAACCGCATCGACGACCAGATGGTCGATGAGCTCGCGGAGGCGGTGGCCGCCATCGAGCGCAGCGATGTACGCGCCGTGCTGCTGCGAAGCGAAGGCGAGAACTTCAGCTTCGGCGGCGACATCATGGGCTGGCCCGACGCCAGCATCCAGTCGCTGCGCGAGCGCTTCGACTACTACATGTCGGTATTCAACCGCTTCGAGCGCCTGCCCATGCCGGTGATCGCGGCAGTGCAAGGTCTGTGCTTTGGCGGCGGCTTCGAGCTTGCGCTGCGGGCGGACATGATCTTTACCGGCGAATCGGCCACCTTCGGACACCCGGAGCAATCGCTCGGGATCGTCACCGTGCTGGGCGGCATCTACCGGGCCGCCGAGCGCGCGGGCCGTTCGCGCGCCGCTGAATGGGCCCTGACCTCCGAACGGGTGCCGGCCGCGACGATGGAGCGCTTCGGCATCGTGAACCGCATGGTCCCGGATGCAGAGCTGCTGCAGGAGGCCCGCGCCTTCGCGCGCAAGGTCGCGCAAGGGCCGACGCGCGCCTACGCGGCCCATAAGGCGCTGCTGCGTGCATGGGCCGTCGGCGGTGTCTCTTCCGCTGACGAGGCAATGCTCGACATCGCTATGCCGCTGTTCGAAACTGATGACGTCCGGCGCGGCCTCACCTCGGCGGTCAATGCGCTGAAGGCGGGCAAGCCGAGGCCAGTTCTCGATTTCAAGGGCCGCTGAGCGGCCGCGAAGGAAAGTCATGAACGATCTGTTGCAGCAGGTGCTGAAGGCGCATGGCGGCCTCGATCGGTGGAACCAGTTCAGCAGCGTCACGGCCCAGCTCTCGACCGGGGGTGGGCTCTGGGCGCTCAAGGGGCTGATCCAGGACGCGGCACCGCGCCAGATGACGGTTTCCACGCAGGAAGAGTTCGCCTCGGTGACGCCGTTCGGCCAGCCCGACTGGCGCACGAGCTTCCGTCCCGGGCGCGTGGCGATCGAGACCCTCGACGGCACCGTCGTGCGTGAACGCGACAACCCGCGTGCGTCACTCGACGGCCACACCATGAACACGGCGTGGGACCCGCTTCACCGCGCCTACTTCAACGGGTACGCGATGTGGACCTACCTGACGACGCCGTTCTTCGTGGCGATGCCGGGCTTCGAGGTCAGCGAGATCGATCCGATCGAGGAGGGCGGCGAGCAGTGGCGAGGCCTGCGGGCGCGCTTTCCCGACCACATCGCGAGCCACAGCAGGGAGCAGGACTTCTATTTCGGCGAGGACTTCCTGCTGCGCCGGCATGACTACCACGTGGACATTGCGGGTTCCTTCCCCGCGGCGCAGTACGTCGACCGGATCGTGGAAGCGCAGGGCATCCGCTTGCCGACCCGCCGTCGCGCCTATGTGCGCGGCCCCGATGGCAAGCCGGTGCGCGACCTGCTGATGGTCGCCATCGATCTGCAGGATTTCCGGTTCACCTGAAGCGCTCGCCGCGCTCACAGCCGCTCGAGCACGGTGGCGATGCCCTGGCCGCCCCCGACGCACTGCGTGGACAGCGCGTAGCGTCCGTTCTGGCGTTGCAACAGAGCCGCCGCCTTGCCGGTGATGCGCGCGCCGGTCGCGCCGAGCGGATGGCCGATCGACAGACCACCGCCGTCGAGATTGACCTTGGCCATATCGAGGCCCAGGTCACGGATGCAGGCCAGCGCCTGCGAGGAGAAGGCTTCGTTGATCTCGACGACGTCCAGGTCAGCGACAGCCAGCCCGGCGCGCTTCAGCGCCTTGCGGGTCGCCGGGATCGGGCCGATGCCCATGATGGCCGGGTCGACCCCCACAGTTGCGAAGCTGCGCACTCGGGCGAGCGGGTTCAGGCCATGGCGAGCGGCGAATTCGTCGCTCGTGACGAGCACCGCCGCTGCGCCATCGGTGAGCGGCGACGAGGTGCCGGCCGTCACCACGCCATCGGGGCGGAACGCCGGCTTGAGGGCCGCGAGAGCCTCCAGCGTGGTGCCGGGGCGGATGCAGCCGTCGATGTCGATCACCTCGCCATCGGTCAGTGCGATCGGAACGATTTCGGCCGCCAGCCGGCCCTGCTCGCGTGCCGCAGCGGCCTTCTGGTGGGACTGGAGGGCCAGCAGGTCCTGGTCCGCGCGGTTCACGTTCCAGCGCTGCGCGACGTTCTCTGCCGTCTCGCCCATGGACAGGTAGGCGTCGGTGTTCGCCTTCAGCTCCGGATTGGGCGAGAAATTGAAGCCGCCCTGCGGCACCGTGGTCATGGATTCCACGCCGACGCACAGAAACGCTTCGCCCATGCCGGCCTCGATCTGCGCCGCGGCGATGTGCACGGCCTGCATCGACGAGCCGCAGAAGCGATTCACCGTCATGCCGCCGACCTCCTGCGGCAGTCCGGCCAGCAGGCCGACGATGCGCGCCAGGTTGTTGCCCTGCGCCGCCTCGGGGTAGGCGCAGCCGAGTATCACGTCCTCGATCAGCGCCGGATCGAGATCGGTGCGGCGCAGCAGGCCCTGGACGACCTGCGCGGCCAATGTGTCGGGCCGCACCTCGGCGAGGCGGCCCTTGCGGGCGAAGTGAAACGGCGAGCGCGCGTAGGCGCCGATGACGGCTTTCATGAAGTTCTCTCCAGGCGGTGACGTAAGGGGATCGTCGAGGTCAATGGTGCAGTCTCCACGCCATGGCGTAAAGGACGTATATAGTCATGAATACGGACATACCCTGGCGAGGAACATTCCATGCATCGCATCGGTTACGTGCTTCCTGAAGGCTTTCAGGTCATGACGTTCAGCACCCAGCCCGTCTTCGAGTTCGCCAATCTGCTGGCGCGGCGGACGGTCTACGAGGTGGAGAACTACGCCCTCGGCGGCGGAGCGGTCCGCTCGTCGTTCGGGCTGACCGTCCGCGCCCGGATGCTCACGGCCCGCAGCAGTGCCGACACCTGGATGGTGGCCGGCGTCATCGACCCGTTGGCGACCTCGATCGAGCCCGCATTGCTGCGGCTGGTGGACAAGCTCGGCGGGCGCTCTCAAAGAACCTGCGGGCTTTGCACCGGCTCGTTCGTGCTGGCGGACGCCGGGCTCCTCGAGGGTCGCCGCGCCACGACCCACTGGTACTGGGCCGATGCGCTTCAGCAGCGACATCCCGCCGTTCAAGTGGAAGCCGATCGGATCTACGTCACCGACGGACCGGTGTGGACCTCGGCCGGCATGACGGCGGAGATCGACCTGGCGCTGGGACTGGTCGAGATGGACCTCGGCGCCGAGATCGCCCGATCCGTCGCGCACCGGCTGGTGATGCATCAGCGTCGCTCGGGCGGCCAGTCGCAGCACTCCGAGATGCTCAAGCTCGCGCCCAAGTCCGACCGCATCCAGCAGGCGCTCGAACATGCGCGGCGCCACCTGGACCATTCGCTGAGCGTGGAGGAACTGGCCGACGTCGCGCACCTGAGCCCGCGCCAGTTCAGCCGCGTCTTCGCGGCCGAGACGGGCCAGTCGCCGGCCAAGGCGGTCGAGGGTCTCAGGATCGAAGCGGCCCGGCTGATGCTCGAGAGCAGCCGGCATCCCGTGGAGGTGGTCGCGAAAGAGACGGGCTTTCGCGACCGGCGTCACCTGCGAGAGGCATTCATGCGAGGGTTCGGCGTGCCCCCGCAGGCGGTTCGCAGGGAGGCGCGGATGCCGCGAAGCTGAGGCCAGGCCTCAATGCGCGCCGCCGGCATCGATCGGCGCTGACGTGCGCGCCGGCCGGGCCAGCCAGACCACCGCGATCAACAGCGCGAACAGAAGGGCGGAGCCCAGGAAGATGTCGTCCGCCGCCCGCGTGAAGGCCTGCTGGTCGATGAACCGGTTGATCTGCGCCGCGGCCTGCTGCGCATCGAGCCCCAGCTTGCCGAGCGCGGCGAATCCCTCGGTGGCGTCGGGGCTCGCAGAGGTGAAGAACTCGGTCAGGTGCGCGTGGTGCAGGGTTGCGCGGTTGTCCCACAGCGTCGTCGTGATCGACGTGCCGAAGGCGCCGGCCGTGATGCGAACGAAGTTACTCAGGCCGGTGGCCGAGGCGATTTTCGACGGCTCGAGGCCCGAGACGATGATCGCCACCAGCGGCGTGAAGAGGCAGGCGACGGCCGCGCCCTGGATGAAGGTCGGCAGCCCGATCGACCACTGGTCGACCTGCGGCGTGTACTGCGAGCGCATCAGCAGCACGGCGACGAACACGGCGAAGGAGGTGGTCGATATCCATCGCGGGTCCACGCGGGGCAGGATCCGCCCGATGAAGGGCGACAGCAGCACCGCCAGCACGCCGACCGGCGCCAGCGCAAAACCCGCCGCCGTGGCCGTGTAGCCCATGTACTGCTGCAGCCACAGCGGCAGCAGGACCACGTTGCCGAAGTAGACTAGCCAGGCCAGCGACAGCGTCATCACGCCGATGGCGAAGTTGCGGCTCGCGAAGAGCCGCAGGTCGACGATCGGATGCTCGGCCGTCAGTTCCCAGATCAGGAAGACGACGAAGCCGATGGCCACGACGACGGCCATCGCGACGATGGCGGGCGAGTGAAACCAGTCGAGCTCCTTGCCCTTGTCCAGCAGCACCTGCAGCGTGCCGACCCAGAGCACCAGCAGGCCGAGACCCACCGCGTCGATCGGCAGCTTGCGCGTGGGCGTCTCGCGATGGCGGTAGATGCTCCAGGTCACGGCCGCCGCGAGGACGCCCACGGGCACGTTGATGTAGAAGATCCACGGCCACGAGACGTTGTCGGTGATCCATCCGCCCAGGAGCGGCCCGGCGACCGGGGCGACCAGCGTCGTCATCGACCACATTGAAAGCGCCGTGCCGGAACGCTCCGCCGGATAGGTGGACAGCAGCAGCGTCTGCGACAGCGGGATCATCGGCCCCGCCACGAGGCCTTGCAGGATGCGGAAGACGATGAGCGCCTCCAGCGTGGGCGCGAACCCGCACAGCCAGGACGTGAGCACGAAGAGCAGAACGCTGGCGGTGAACAGGCGCACCGCGCCGACGCGCTGCGCCAGCCAACCCGTCAGCGGCACCGAAATGGCATTCGCCACCCCGAAGCTGGTGATGATCCATGTGCCCTGGTTGGGACTCGCACCCAGATTGCCGGCGATGGCGGGCAGCGACACATTGGCGATCGAGGTGTCCAGCACGTTCATGAACGTGGCGAGGGACAGCGCGAGCGTCCCCAGGACGAGCGGGGCGCCCGAGAGCGGGCGCTGTGCGGCAGCGACGGAGGCGGACATGGTGCGGGTTCCCTTGCGGATCAGAGTGCGGACGCCGCGGGCGTCGACTTCGGCACCGCCGCGACCCTGCGAACGTCGACCGGCGCGGATGCGTGCGACGTGTCGTTGCCGGCAACGATGTCGCGCACGCGGTCGTCCGCGCTGTGCAGCTGGCCATCGAACACGGTCGTGCTGGCGACCGCGTGATCGCGCGGCGCATCGGCGAGCGTCTTGCCCGCGGTGTTGCGCACATCCACGGTCACGTCCATCGACAAGCCCACCCGCAGCGGATGCGCGGCGAGTTCCTCGGGCTGCAGTTCGATGCGCACTGCTACGCGCTGGACGATCTTGATCCAGTTGCCCGTGGCGTTCTGCGCGGGCAGCAGCGAGAAGGCGGAGCCGGTGCCCGCGCCCAGTCCGGCCACCTTGCCGTGGTACTCGACCTTCTTGCCGTAGACGTCGGCCTGCAGGTTCGCGGTCTGCCCGATGCGCAGCTTCTTCAGCTGGCCTTCCTTGAAGTTGGCATCCACCCAGACGCCGTTCAGGGGCACCACCGCCATCAGCGGCGTGCCGGCGGCAACCCGCTGGCCGACCTGCACGCCGCGCTTGGCGACGTATCCGTCGACCGGCGCCGGCAGCGCGGTGCGGTGTAGGGCGATGAACGCCTCGCGCACCCGTGCGGCCGCGCGCAACACGCTCGGGTGCGTGTCGGCCGTGGTGCCGTCGGTCAGCACCTGATTGGACGCAAGCTGCTGGCGTGCGGCCACCAGGGCCGCCTGCGCGGCGGCAAGGCTGCTGCGCACCGATGCGAGCTGCGCGTTGGTGTGGTTGAACTCTTCCTTGCTCACCGCGCCGTCGCGGAGCAGGGCGGTGCGCCGCTGCGCGTCGTCCTCGGCTTTGGCGACATCGCTGCGGGCCTTGTCCACATCCGCCTCGTGCAGCTTGACCTGTGCCGCCAGGGTGCCGTTGTTTGCATAGAGGGTGCGTACCTCGCGCACGGTCTGCGCGAGCTGGGCCTCGGCCTGTTCGAGCGCCACCTGGGCGTCGACCGGATCGAGAAGCACCAGGTCCTGCCCGGCCTTGACGAAATCCGTGTCGTCGGCGTCGATGGCGATCACCGTGCCGCTCAGCTGGGGCGTGATCTGCACGATGTTGCCCTGCACATAGGCGTTGTCCGTCGATTCGTAGCGGCTGCCCGCCACGGCGAAATAGCCACCGTAGGCGACCGCGCCGAAGGTCACGATGGCTGCGACGCCTGTCAGCCAGTGGCGCCGCTTCGCGCGGTTCGCTGCGGCCGGTGAATCGGTGCTTTCGTTGTGGGTGGTCATGGTGGATCTCCGCGAGCCGATTGACGATGTCGGGAGCGATTGCCTCCCTTGCACCTACAGCAATGTAGGAATCGAAGCGGAGATGAAACAGCGGGGAACGGGCAATACGTTGTTGGTGAAGCCTCAACAATCGCCAAAGCGCCGGATCCGATTGAAAAGTAGTGTGTGCGCGATCTCTCGCAGATACATAGGCATACGCAAATCGCTTCGGATCGGCTCCCGGAGCCCAACAATGCTGCCGTGCCCCTCCCAATCCTCACCCTTGCATCGAAGGAACCATCGTGAAGATCCCAAGCAGCATGCGCGTGCGACTCAACCAGCTCCTCGTCGGCGTGGCGGCCGCCGCCGCGGTCGTCTGCTTCGCCGCGGCCGGCGCCGGAAGCGCCCCGGCGTCACAGTCTCGATCAACGCCGGAATTCAGGGACATCGACACCTGGATCAACTCGCAGCCGCTGAAGCTGGAGGAACTGCGCGGCAAGGTCGTACTGGTCGACTTCTGGACCTACACCTGCATCAACTGCCTCAACCACCTCCCGTATGTGAAGGAATGGAACGAGAAGTACAAGGACCAGGGCCTGGTGGTGGTCGGCGTTCACACGCCCGAGTTCGCGTTCGAGAAGTCCACCGGGAACGTGCAGGACGCGGTCCAGCGATTGCAGATCAAGCACGCAGTGGCCCAGGACAACAGCTACGCGACCTGGCGGTCGTTCGACAACCAGTACTGGCCCACGGTCTACCTGATCGACAAGAGCGGGAAGATCGTCTATTCGCACTTCGGAGAGGGCAGCTACGCGACGACCGAGAAGAAGATCCAGGCACTGCTCGCGGAGCCGGCGCCGTCGGGGCCATGACATGAGGAAGCTGTGCTTCGCGCTCCTCTTCCTCGCGGGCGGGATCTCGCACGAGATACGGAATCCGCTCAACTGCGTGTGCATCGCGGCCCGCCGCTCCGGCGAGCCGGAGACGGAGCATTCAGGATCCCGCAAAAGACTGTTGTAGCGGCGGCGCTTTCCGGCCACAGCAAGCGCGCGTAGATTTGCACGCATCCCAAACGAGGAGCAAGTCATGTCCCGGCAACTTCTCTACTTCGACGATCTGAAGGTCGGCGACACGTTCACGACCGGCAGCCACGAGGTGAACGCCGAGGACATCAAGCGCTTCGCGGGTGAGTTCGATCCGCAGCCCTTTCACCTCGACGAATCGGCTGCACGCGACACCTTCTTCGGCGGGCTGGCCGCGAGCGGCTGGCACACCGCCGCGATCACGATGCGGCTGCTTGTCACCGGCGGACCGCATCTGGCCAACGGCATCATCGGCGCCGGCGGCGACATCGAATGGAAGATGCCGACGCGGCCGGGCGATGTGCTGCACGTCGAGAGCGAAGTCCTCGAGCTGATTCCATCGCGCTCGCGGCCCGACCGGGGCACGCTCCACCTGCGCTCGAAGACCCTCACGCAGCGCGGCGATGTCGTGCAGGTATCGACGGCCAGGTTGATGGTGGCGCGCCGCGTTTCCTAGCGCACCGGCCGCGGGCGCCTGAGATATTCGTGGCGCTCGAAGAGCGCGACCACCCAGTCGATGAACACCCGCACCTTCGCGCTCAGATAGCGGTTGGGCGGATAGATCACATTGACCGGGATGCTGGCGACGGTCCACTCGTCGAACAGCGTGACCAGGCTGCCGTCGCCCAGCGCCGCATGGACACCATAGGTCGGCGCCTGAATGATCCCGAGCCCCGAAGTCCCCGCCGCGAGATAGGCGTTGGTGTCGTTCACCACGAGGCGGTGGGCGAGCGAGAGTTCGAGGTTCTCGTCACCGTTGACGAAGCGGAACGGCAACGGCCTTCCCGCGCGCGATGAACTCAGGCCGATGGTCGGGAGCGCGTAAAGGTCCTGCGGGGTCGAAGGCGTGCCGTGCTCGGCAAGGAACTGCGGCGTGGCGCAGGTGGTGAACCGGAACTCGCCCACGCGGCGTGCGACGAGGAACTGATCGGTGACCTCGCCCACGCGGATGGCGCAGTCGACCCCTTCGGCCACCAGATCGGCCTGGCGATTGGCCGCGCCGAGTTCGATCTGCACCTGCGGGTTGTTGCGGTAGAACTCGCCGAGTGCCGGCACGATCACCAGCGCAGCGAGGCCCGCGGCGGTTTCGACCCGCACGCGCCCGGACGGCGAGGCCACGGACTGCTTGGCGGTCGATTCGATGTCCGCCAGGTCCGCGAGGAGAGCGACGACGCGCTCGTAGTAGGCCGCGCCTTCCGGCGTCACGGTGACGGAGCGGGTGGTCCGGTGGAGCAGGCGGATCTTGAGATCTTCCTCGAGGCTTTGAATCAGCCGCGTGACCGTGGCGTTCGGAAGATTGAGCGTGTCGGCCGCCTTGGTGAAGGTACCGGCCTCCACGACACGCACGAAGGCTGTCATTGCGGCGATGCGGTCCATGCTTGCAGCCCTCCGACAAAATGGAGCGCGATCTTAACTCCGTGCACCCGCGGCCGAAGCCGCCCTTTGCGCGTTTCGCAATGGCGTTTTGCTTTGGCGGCAGTGTCCGTTCGCCGCGCCATTCAGTAGATTCGGCGCATGCCAATCGGACCGGATCCGGGTGTGCCCGGAATGCGCGAACGCCTGTCGCATGCGGACTTTCTTGCGAGCGCGCGCGCAAGCGCTCCGGCAGGCTTCCGGATGCGCTCGCATGCGGATTTCGAGGCCACGCTGGAGCGAATCCTTCGCCGTCACCGTGCCGGCGATCCGCTGCATGTCTTCGCCTACGGCTCCTTGATGTGGAACCCCGCGCTGGAACACGACGCCCAGTTCCGGGCGCGCATCCACGGCTGGCATCGCAGCTTCTGCATTCGCAACTTCGTCGGCCGCGGCACGCCAGAATGCCCGGGCCTGATGCTTGCGCTCGACCGGGGAGGCTCTTGCAACGGAATGCTGCTGCGCATCCCGGCCCCGAAGGTCGGCGAGGAAGTGGCGCTCCTGTGGCGCCGCGAGATGACCTGGGGCACGTACGACGCCCGTTGGATGACTGCATGGGTCGATTCGGTACCGGTGCAGGCCCTGGCCTTCGTCGTCGATCGACGGCATGAGCGTTACGTCGGCACGCTGTCGCCGCAGGAGACCGCGCGCCTCATCAACTGCGGGCGGGGCGTGCTCGGCAGCTGCCGCAACTACTTCGACGCCACCGTGCAGAAGCTCAGGGAACTGGGCATCCGCGACGTGGCGATGGAGCGCCTGCACGACGTGGTTCACGCGCACCAGGCCAGTGGGGACGCATTGTTTCTCTGAGATCAATACCGCGTTGTCGGCGGCCGTCTTGGTCCGCGAGGCCGCTCTGCCTACATTGGACTCATCGACCTTCAACCGGGAGATCGCAATGATTTCAGCAGCACCCGTCGACATGCCAGCTCGCAGCCCTGCCTTCATCGATGCAACTGGCGAGGCCCTCCTCGACGCGGCATGGAAAGGGATCGACATCTCCAAGGTCCGGTTCCGCGAAATCCGTGCCGATGACTATTCGATGCTGCATGCCTTCGTGCATGGCCTCTCGCGGGAGACGGCGTACAAGCGGCTGCTCTCGCCGAGAACGCCGACCGACGAAGAGCTCCATCGCTGGTCCGCCATCGATCCGGCCAACGAATTCGCGGTGATCGCCGTGGCTGGGCCGAAGGATCGCGAGGAACTCGTCGGCGTCGCGCGCTACGTGATCGAGGCGCCGCTGGAGGCCGACTTCGCCATCGTGCTCGCCGATGCATGGCAGGGGCTGGGACTGGGACACGAACTGTTGTCGCGCCTCATCGTCGCCGCGCGCAGGCGCGGCCTGCGCCGGCTGAGCGGCCAGACGCTCGCGACCAATACCGGGATGCTGACGCTCGCCGGGCGGCTGGGCTTCGCGAGACTGCGCCTGTCCGGACTTGTCACGACGCTCAGGCTCGACCTGACGTCCTGATACGGGGAGGCGTCATGACTTCCCAAGCCACCCAGATCGGCCGGTTCGAGTTGAGGTTCTTGTCACTCTTCAACTCGGGCCGAGGATTCGCATTCGCTTGCGACTCGGCAGGCCACGTCAACCTGGATGAACTCTCGGAGCGGGGGCGTTGCAACTACCTCTTCGCCAGGGCGATGGTAGGGCGGGAGTTCGCAGTCCCAAGCGTACGCATGGCTTCGCCATCGGTCCTTTCCTGAATCAACAACGTATCACCCGCATGAAGCACGAATACCGACTCGCCGAGCATCGAGACACCGCGCTCGCAGATACCGCCTCTACCAAACGTGGTTCCGATGCAGACACTTCATTCGGCGACCTCGGAGATCCGCATCGGGATCCCGGCCGCGAAACCGCGTGGGACAACTGGAAGTCCGTGCGCGATGTAGGTGACGCGACGTAGCGTGTCATTGTTGTCCTGCCGCAAGAGCGCATTGACGGTTTCCGTCCTTATGGGTGCAAGAGGCGCACCGCACCGCCCCTGCTCGAAGGCCACTCGGGGCAACATCGACGTCACGATCAATTTGATCTGATCGGAGAGAAGGGGATGCGTTCGCCCTTATTCCTGAGGTGATTGCGTTCTCGTTTGTCGCCGGCGTCGACCCTGCCGTAGGCCTTTTCGCGTCCTTTGTCATCAGCATTGTCATTGCCTTCTCCGGAGGACGCCCCGCAATGGTGTCCGCTGCGGCTGGCTCCGTCGCAGTTCCGTGGGTCGTCGGCATGAATGAACAGAGCCGGGCGCTGATCTCGAAGTTCGACCCTGGTATCTTATAGTCGACTATCGGTCTATCGCTCGACGCTCAGAAAGGCCAAGCAACTGGAAGCATAGCCAGCGGCCTCTGGTAGACCCGGCGACGGGTATCGTCTGCGTCGCTGATGACAAGGCGGTGAGAGGTCGGACGAAGACGCGTTGACGTCTTGATTGCGCGCGAGCAGACCTTGAACAACGCGTTCCTGAGCGTGTACCGCGCGCATCGCGCCCTCCAGTCTGGCATTTGCTTTCGACAGGTGGCGAAACTCGTTGGCTGTGTCTTGCATCTCGAGGCTCTCGTGGGGCAGAAAGCGGCTCCGAAGCTCGCCAGAGAATTGTGAGCCGCTGAGCCGAGGCGAGCAATGCTTCAACATCCGACCCAGACACTGCGGGATGCACGACCGTCCGCTTTCCCGGGGCACTCGCGGCGCCGCTGGGCGCGATGTCCGCAAAGGGGCACACACCGGCCGGACAGCAGACGCGAGGGACGCCCCGAAACGATCGCTCGCCGTGTCTCTCTGGCCCTTAGCCGCTACCAGAACCGTCAAAAGCGACGCCTGCGCGCAGGCGCCTCTAACGGTGCGCTCAGCGTGGTTGCACTGCCAAACCGGCGCCGGATTTTGCGTTCGTGCTCGTGAGCAGGTCCGCGAGCTTCCGCGTGGCCGCGAAGTGCCAGGAGCCGAAGCTGATGCGCGCGGTCGAGAAGATCCTCGTCGGAGAGATTTCGCGGCTGGGTCATCATGATGATGCGATTCTGCGTGGTCCCGCCTCGGCCATCGCCCTACCAGTGCTCGGAGGCCATAGCCCTAAGAGCGCAACGAAATTTCAATAGCGCTCGTCGAGCGATCCACTCTTCTGCTCAAGACTCGTTCTCGCGACCGATGACTTCGCCTGTTGGTTTGGCGCGACGCGTTTTGGCAAAGTTTCCGCAACCCCGATCAGGGTTAGTCGAAAATTCCCACAACTTTAGTGAACCAACGCCCTTGCAGGAACTCATCCGCGTGATGGATGCCTGTCGCCAGAGCGGCATCATGCAGATCGGAATAGCCACCCAGGATCTCCGGTGATGCGCGACGAAGCCGAGCGGCCGGGCCCGGTTCGCGGCGAGTTGCCACCGGCCGTCGTCATCACGCTCGCACTGCTCATGGAGTTGGTTCTGCTGGGCGGCATCACGACGTGGGTCAAGCCTGCGAGCTGGTCCCACGCCGCGTCCCCTGAGGGCCTGCGACTGGCACTGGTCGATCCGGTCGGGGCGCCCGAGCCGCAGACGCCCGCGCCACGGACCCCGCAGCCGCCTGCGCCATTGCAACACCCACCCGACCCGCCCAGGGCCGCGGTTCGACCGCCGGCCCGACCGGTGCCTCGGGTCAGCGCATCACCTGCGCCAAAGCCGCCGCCTGTTTCCCCGGCGCCGGCGACGCCGAATCCCGAGGCGGGGTGGCGCCATCCGCGCAAGCCGCGCCACCCACGACAGCACCGCCGACACCTGCCTCGACCCCTGCCTCGACCGCAGGGCCGCCCTCCGACGATCGCCAGGCCGAGGCCGACCTGGTGGCCCGGCTGCGTGCGGCCATCCAGGCCGCCCTGGTCTACCCGTCCGCAGCGCGCGATGCCGGATTCCAGGGCCATGCGCGGGTGGAGTTCGTGTTTCGTGACGGCGTGGCGCGCAACCCGCGCATCATCCGGTCCAGCGGCATGGGGCTGACGGATCGTGCCGCATTGGCGGCCGTGGAGAACGCCATCTATCCCGCTGTGCCGCCGAGTCTCGCAGGCAGGGAGACCACCTACCAGGTCACCGTTCGCTTCGAGATGGTTCAGGAGCGCTGATTCGCGGGGCCGAAATCCCGATCAACGTCGCGACCTCTCGACCCCATTCGGAGATCAGCAATACTTCAATGGAGCGTTGTCCCACGCTCATCCGGATCAAGAGCGTCGAGCGGCAGGTCGGCGAGGAGCAGGTGAAATCGGCCGGCATCAACGGCCCGAGCGGCCGCGTCCTGCACGGCCTGATAAATCTCTCGCGCTGTGAGATGAGCAAGTTTTTTGCAGATTGCAGGGCAAGTCGCAGCGAACCCGCCAATGCCAAGTTGTTGCGTGGCAGCTGTCGCAACTACTCGCGCAGCCAACAATGCGTCCGCCCCGGTCGGGGGCTGGATATGAAACTCGCGAAATCGAGAGCGAAGCGACTCGGGCACCCTGCTTGGATCGTTGGATGTCGCGATGTAAGTCGCCAGACTCGCATCGAACTCAATATCGAGCGACGCATCGCGTGCTCTGCATGCTGTGACCGGCTCAAGCAATGAATGGAGCGCAGCCAAGGGATCGTATTGGGATCCCCTGGGAGCCTTGTCGAGCTCATCGAGCAGGAACACCGGATTGGCTACCCTCCCCAGGCAGATCTCTTGAAAGATCATCCCTTGGCTGGCGGTACTCCAATGTCGTTCGGTGCCGAGGAGCATGGAGGTGGTCTGGGCGTTCTCAAAGGAGTGCCGACGGATTGGCGCTCCAAGCGCCCGGGCCAGATCGTTGGCGTAGTGAGTCTTCCCGAGTCCAGGATCTCCCCACAGGTGGATCGGCGGGATCCTCAGAGGCTGACGTCCGTGAGTCGAAAGCGTCACACGGCGAGCCACGAAGTCCGTGACCTCGGCGAAGTGCGGATGGGCCTCTCGCAGATATTCAAGAGCTTTCGCCCATTTTTGCGGTCGGAACGCGGGATTGGCAACTCCGCGCAGTGCACCAGCGAGCTCGAGCTTCTTGGTGAGCTCGAGTTCGCGCTTCTGGTAGTCCTTGTCACGAAGGGTGGCGATGCGCCCGATCACCCTCAGCAGTTCTTCGCCGCGAAGGACAGGGTGCTGGCGGTCGCGCCTTCGCCGTAGCACACCGCGCTCGAAGGCCGTCACGAATGCGATGGGGTTTGGCACAGGGGCGGCAGGCGCCGCTGCTGGAGGGCTCGACCGCGTCCGAAATTCCTCGCGCCGCAGATCCTCCTCCGCTTCGCGGGCCGCCTGAGCAATCCGTGCGCGCTCTTGCTCCTTCTCGCGCAGCTCATCGGCAAGGGCCAGCGGTAGCAGCAGCTCGAAGGGCCTGTGAGGATGAGGGCGGGCTATTCCAGAGAGACGGAAGCCTGCCGGGACATCGTCTTGTATCGAGAACACGATGGGCTCCTGGGACGGAGCCCGGGCGTTTCAGGCTCCTGGATTTGAACGATGAGCAGAGGAGGCGAGGAAGGTCTCGACTTTCGAGACTCGCGATCGATTGCTCTGCATCCGCGGACGCACGCTTCCACACACGCGATTCATCGCGTTCATGGAGGGCATCATGAAGAGGTGCGGCATGACGTTCATTCCGTGTATTCGCCGAATACTATCGAGGGAAGCTTGCGGAGTCAAAGCCCGGAGGCTAGCTGAGAGCACAGGGCGTGACGACCGTACGGACTTCTTCGTCACGTGGAGGCATTGCAAATTCGGGTGCCCGCGAATGATCGAGAAGAACTTCTGATCCGCACACGACCTCACGTGCGTTGTTCGAAGAAGTTGGTGCGCGGCACGCAAAGAGAGGGCTCGTGAAGCACCGCCCGTTGGGAGGAGTGCGTTCGGTGTTGAAACTCTGTATTCTTAACTTTTCAAGTCGGGCGAAGTTTTTGACACTCTGTTGAGTATTTTGACAATCTGTTAGGCGCGACTGTCTGCATGGCTTTGAGTCGGTCCATGGCGCGATTAAACCGGAAACCGAAGCAGTCAAGTGCAATCTGCACCATTGTTTCCCGGCAGGCAGCAAACCAGAATGACCTCCATCACAGCCCGTCAGGAGAACTCACATGAATGCCAAGCGTCCCGCCCAGCCGATCAAGGTGTACAGCGCATCTCTTTCCGGCCACTCGCATCGTGTGCGCCTCTTTCTTTCGCTGCTCGGCTTGCCGTTCGAGGCCGTCGAGGTCGACATGCGCGCCGGCGCGCATCGCACGCCCGAATTCCTGCGCCGCAACGCCTTCGGACAGGTGCCGGTGATCGAGGACGGCGACGTAACCGTGGCCGATTCGAACGCGATCATGGTCTACCTCAACGAGCGCTATGCGGACGATCCGGGGCGCTGGTATCCGCGCGACCCGTTCGGGGCCGCGCAGGTGCAGCGCTGGCTGTCGGTCGCGGCCGGGCAACTCGCGGGCGGCCCGGCAACGGCGCGCGTCATCGTGCTTTTCGGCCTGCCCAAGGATCCGGCCGAGATCATTGCGCGATCGCACGAGCTGCTGCGCGTGATGAACGACGAACTCGCCGCGCGCCCCTTCCTGGCCGGCGCGTCGCCGACGCTGGCCGACGTCGCGAACTACAGCTACGTGGCCCGCGCGCCGGAAGGCAATGTGTCGCTCGCGAACTATCCGCACGTGCGTGCGTGGCTGGCACGCATCGAAGCGCTGCCGGGCTTCGTGCCGATGGTCGCATCGCGCGTCGGGTTGGCCGCATGAACACCGATCCCTGGCATGAAGGCGAGCGCTCGATGCAGGCGCGCGTGGGCGCCGCCGACAAGCTCGCGGCGTTCGGCCCGCGCATCCTGCGCGACTTCATGCCGGACCAGCACCGGAGCTTCTTCGCGCAACTGCCCTTCATGATCGCGGGCAGCCTCGACCCAGCAGGCCAGCCGTGGGCGAGCGTGCTCGCGGCGCCGCCCGGATTCGCGCATTCGCCCGACGCGCACCACCTGCGCATCGATGCGTTGGCGGCCGCGGACGATCCGCTTTCCGGTGCGTTGGCGGCTGGTACGCCGATCGGGCTGCTGGGCATCGAGCCGCAGACGCGGCGGCGCAACCGCATGAACGGCATCGTGTCGGAGATCGATGCGCAGGGCTTCACGGTCGAAGTGCGGCAGAGCTTCGGCAACTGCCCGCGGTACATCCAGGCGCGCGAGCCGGTGTTCGTGGACGAGGGCCGTTCCGCGTTCGAAGCGCGCCGCATGGACCGTGTGGATGCAGCGGCCCGGCGCATCATCGAGAACGCCGACACCTTCTTCATCGCGACCGCACATCCGTCGGTGGGGGATGGCGATGCGTCGCATGGCATCGACGTCTCGCATCGCGGCGGCCGGCCGGGCTTCGTGCGGGTGTCCTCGGGCGGCACGCTGATCGCGCCGGATTTCAACGGCAATACCTTCTTCAACACGCTCGGCAATATTGCGCTGAACCCGCATGCCGGCCTGCTGTTCATCGACTTCGAGACCGGTGATCTTCTGCAGGTCGCGGTGAGTGCCGAAGTGGTGTGGGAAGGGGAAGAGCTGGCCGCATTCGAAGGGGCCGAGCGGCTGCTCCGCATGCAGGTCGTCTCGGCGCTGCATCGCTCCGCCGCGCTTGCGCTGCGCTGGGGCCGCACGGAGCTGTCGCCGTTCCTCGCTGGCACGGGCGACTGGGCCGAGGTTGCTCGGCTCAATGAAAGCGCGGGATCCGCGCATTGACGGACGGCTGGTAGTCCCATCCGCGCGCCAGCAGCGCTTCGGTGCGGAGGCCGGCTGACAGCAGTGCCCGGAGCCCCGCCGCCGCGATCGTGAATGCGAGCGCCTGGCCGGGGCAGGCATGCGGGCCGTAGCCGAAGCCGAGCGTTTGCCGATGGGTCCGCATCAGCTCGAAGGTCGCGGGCGCGGGGTTGAGCGCCGGATCGCGGTTCGCCGCGGCGAGCACGAGCAGGACCGCGTCGCCCGGCGCGAGCAGGGTGCCGTCGACGAAGGTGGACCGGGCGACGAAGCGGCGCGTGTTCTGCACCGAGGGATCGTGGCGCGCGACTTCCTCGACGAGTGCCGGCAACAGTTCCCAGCGGGAAGCGAGCCTGCGCCGAAGGTCCGGCTCGCGCGCCAGTGCCGCGAGGCTGTTGCCCAGAAGGCCGGCGGTCGCTTCGCAGGTCTGCGACAACAGGCCGACGAGATTCGCGCGCAGGGTGCGCGAGCGTGGCTCCGAGGCCTCGGCCTGTACGGCCGCGAGCAGGCTGCCGCGCGGCGCGGGGCGGGCATCCGCAAGGCGCTCGAAGCGCTCCATCAACGCGGCGGCGGCGCTGCTTGCGGCATCGAGTTGCGCGGGCGTCGAAAGCGGCGAAAGGCATGCGACGAACTCGCGCATCCAGTCGGACAGGTGCGCAAGCTCCTCGTCGGCGAAGCCCAGCAGGTGGGCCACCGCACGCACCGGATACGCAAGGCACAAGCCGGACAACGGTGCGTGCGACATCCGCGCCGCGATGTGCATTGCGGCCTCGTGCGCCGATGCGAGGTCCAGTCCGGCCAGCGCGCGCTGCAGCACGGGCTTGTGCGTCGCATGCGTGTCGCCCTCGTTCATCCGCACCAGCTGCCCGAACACTTCGCCCGCAGGCGTTCCTGCGATCGCGGCAGGTACTGGCTCGGCGACAGGGCGCACCCGCAGCGCGTCGTTCGTCAGCAGGTCGCGCACCACGTCGGCCCGGCTCGCGATCCAGAGCCGCAGCCGTTCGTCGCGGACCACGGCCGGACCGCTTCGCAGCGCGGCGTACCACGGGTAGGGATTCGGATGCGTGACGGCCGCGATGGCGTCGCCGGGTGGCGCAGTGTGTGTCATGGCGGGAGTGTGGACTTTCTCTTGCAGACACACTTCGCTTACGATCGAAATGTGGATGCAAATGCCGACGTCGATCTTGCCCGCCTGGCCGGCGCCATTGCCGAGCCCGCGCGCGCCCGCATGCTGTGCTGCCTGATGGATGGCCACGCGCGCACGGCCACGGAACTCGCCACGGTCGCCGAGGTCGCGGCATCGACGGCCAGCGCGCACCTGTCGCGCCTCAAGGAGCAGCGCCTCGTCGAGTCCGTCGCCCAGGGCAAGCACCGCTACTTCCGCCTCGCGAGCGGTCAGGTGGCGACCGCGCTCGAAAGCCTGCTCGTCGTCGCGGGCACGCCGCGCGGCGAGTTCCGACCCACCACGCCGAGCCGCCTGCGCAGTGCGCGTACCTGCTACGACCACATGGCCGGCGCCGCCGGCGTCGCGCTGCACGATCGCCTGCATGCGCAAGGCTGGCTGCAAGGCACGTCCGACGACGGCGACTACAGGCTGACCTCCGAAGGCGCCATCGCGCTCGAAACCCTGGGCATCGACGTCGACGCCCTGCGCAGCTCCCGCCGCCGTTTCGCCTGCGCCTGCCTGGACTGGAGCGAAAGGCGCCCGCATCTGGGCGGCGCGCTGGGCGCGGCATGGCTGCAACTCGCGCTGCGCCGCGACTGGGTCCGCCAGGACCTCGACGACCGCGCCCTCGCGGTCACCGCCAAGGCGCAGCGGGAACTCCCCGAACTCTTCGGCGCCTAGGCGCGCGACGCTACTGGAACGCGACCTCCGCGAAGCTGCGCAGCTTGCGGCTGTGCAGCCGGCTCGACCCTTCCTGGCGCAGGATGTCGATCGCCGCCATGCCGATGCGCAGATGCTGCTCGACGCGCTCGCGGTAGAACTGGTTGGCCATGCCCGGCAGCTTGATCTCGCCGTGCAGCGGCTTGTCGCTCACGCACAGCAGGGTGCCGTAGGGCACGCGGAAGCGGAAGCCGTTGGCGGCGATGGTGGCGCTTTCCATGTCGAGCGCCACCGCGCGGCTCTGGCTGAAGCGGCGCTGCGGCTGGTTGCCGGGCAGCAGCTCCCAGTTGCGGTTGTCGGTGCTCGCGACGGTGCCCGTGCGCATGATCTTCTTGAGCTCGGTGCCCTGCATGCCGGTGACATCGGCCACCGCCTTCTCGAGCGCGAGCTGGATTTCCGACAGCGCCGGGATCGGCACCCACAGCGGCAGCTCTTCGTCCAGCACGTGATCCTCGCGCACGTAGGCATGCGCCAGCACGTAGTCGCCGAGCTGCTGCCCCTGCCGCAGTCCGGCGCAGTGGCCGAGCATCATCCAGGCGTGCGGGCGCAGCACCGCGACGTGGTCGGTGATGGTCTTGGCGTTGGCCGGGCCGACGCCGATGTTGACCATCGAGATGCCGGTGCAGTCCTCGCGCACGAGGTGGTAGCCGGGCATCTGCGGCAGGCGCGCGGGCGGCGTGCCCTGCGTGCCGTCCAGCAGGCTGCCGTAGAGCTCGCTCGCGCCGGCCGAGAGGCCCCGGCGGCGCGTGATCACGTTGCCGGGCTCGATGAAGGCGATGTATTCGCTGTTCGCGTCGGCCATCGCCTCGTGGCCGAGGCGCACGAATTCGTCGATGTAGAACTGGTAGTTGGTGAAGAGCACGAAATTCTGGAACCAGTCCGGCGCCGTGCCGCTGTAGTGGCGCAGGCGGTGCAGCGAGTAGTCGACCCGCGCGGCTGTGAAGAGAGACAGCGGCTGCGCCTCGCCGGGCCGGGCTTCGAAGGTGCCGTTGGCGATGCCGTCGTCCATCGCGCCCAGGTCCGGCAGGTCGAACACGTCGCGCATCAGGGCTCGGCGCTCGGCGCTCATCGTGCCTTCGATGTGGTCGTTCTCGGCAAAGGAGAAGTGGATCGGGATCGGCTGCGTGCTGGTGCCGATCTCGAGTTCGACCCGGTGGTTTTCGAGCAGCAGCCTGAACTGCTCGCGGTAGTAGCGCCGGAACAGGTCCGGCCGCGTGAGCGTCGTCTCGAAGCGGCCCGGCCCCGAGACGAAGCCGTAGCTCAGCCCCGCATTGGCCGCCGGGGTCTGCCGCGTGGCGGTGTGCGTGTGCACGCGCACGAAGGGGTAGCAGGCCCGCACACGCCCCGGCAGGGTCTCGCCGGCGACGAAGCGCTGCATCGCGTCGCGCAGATGCTGCAGGCCCCCGGCATAGATGAGGCGGACCTGTTCGAGGGCGGCGTCCGGGTCGGTGAAGCGGGAGGGCGCGATGAAGGCGGGCATGTACGGCATCGCTGCATTGTGCAGCGAGCCGATGACAGTCAGCCGGGCATCGGTTCGCGCATGGTGACGAATTCTTCGGCGACGGTCGGATGGATGCCGATCGTGCTGTCGAACATCGCCTTGGTGGCGCCGGCCCGCATCGCGACCGCGAAGCCCTGCACCACCTCGCCGGCCTCGGGGCCGACCATGTGCAGGCCCACCACGCGGTCGCTGGCGGTGTCGACGACCAGCTTCATGAAGGTGCGCTCCTTGCGGCCCGAAAGCGTGTGGCGCAGCGCGCGGAACTCGCTGGAGAAGATCGTGACATCGCCGAACTTCATGCGCGCGCCGGCCTCGGTGTAGCCGCAGGTGCCGACGTTGGGGTGCGTGAACACGGCGGTCGGCGTGAACTCGTAGTCGAGCTGCCGCTCGCCCTGGCCGAAGAGGGTGTCCACCACCACCATCGCCTCGGCCAGCGCCACCGGCGTGAGCTGCTGCCGGGTCGACACATCGCCGACCGCGAAGATCGAAGGCACCGAGCTTCGGTAGCGCGCGTCGACGAGCACGCCGCCGCGCGCGTCGAGCGCCACGCCCGCGGCTTCGAGGCCGAGGCCCTGCGTGTTGGGCACCCGGCCGGTCGCGAAGAGGATGGCGTCGGCTTCCACGCGCTGGCCGCGCGAGAGCAGGGCGCACAGGCCGCTCTCGAGCCGGCTGACCATCGTCACCTCGCTGTTGTAGCGGATGTCGATGCCGGAGCGCTCCATCTCCCGGCCGAGGAAATCGCGCACGTCCTCGTCGAAGCCGTTGAGCAGGTGCGCGCCGCGCTGCACCTGCGTGACCTCGGCGCCCAGGCCGTTGAAGATCGAGGCGAACTCGCACGCGATGTAGCCGCCGCCCACGACCAGGAGCCGCTTGGGAAAGGGGTCGAGGTCGAACATCGCGTCGGACACCAGCACATGCTCGCGCCCCGGCAGGTCGGGCACGAAGGGCATGCCGCCGGTGGCGATCAGCACGTGCTTCGCGGTGAATCGCTTTTCGCCGGCCTGCACGGTGTGCGCATCCGCGAGCTGCGCCCAGGCCTGGACCAGCGTCACGCCCGCGCCCTCGAGCAGGCTGCGGTAGACGCCGTTGAGCCGATGGATCTCCTGCACGCGGTTGGCCTTGAGGCGCGCCCAGTCGAAGCGTGTCTCGCCGACATGCCAGCCGTAGCCCGGCGCTTCCTCGAAGGATTCGGCATAGCCGGCCGCGTAGCTGTAGAGCTTCTTGGGAATGCAGCCGACGTTGACGCAGGTGCCGCCGAGCTCGGCGCATTCGGCGACTGCCACGCGGGCGCCGCGCTGGGCGGCCATGCGCGCCGCGCGCACACCGCCGCTGCCGCCGCCGATCACGAAAAGGTCGAAGTCGAAGGTGCGCATCGGGAACTCCTTGGGTAGCCGAGACTTTAGCCGGCACCAAGGAGAAGCCGATGAGCGCTGCGGTCAGGGCCTGTCCGGTTGACCCTGTTCCTGTCCGGGGCGGCCCATGCCGCGCTGCCGCGCTTCCTGCGCCTGCCGCATCGCCTGTTGCTGCTGCGCCTGGAGCATCTGCTGTGCCTGCTGTTGCTGGGCCCGCATCGCCGCCTGCTGTTGCTGTTGCTGCTGCTGCTGCTGCTGGAGCTGCTGCATCTGCTGGGCCTGCGCCTGTGCCGCGCGCTGCTGCATCTCCATCTGCTGGCGCTGCTGCTGCGCCTGCATGGCCTGTGCGGCGGCGCGTTGCTGCGCCTCCATCTGCTGGCGCTGCGCCTCCTGCTGCTGGCGCTGTGCCTGCTGCATCTGCTGCGCCTCCATCTGCTGGCGCTGCAGCTGAAGCTGTTGCGCTTGCTGGGCCTGGGCGGCTTGTGCGGCCGCACGCTGCTGGGCTTCCTGCTGCTGGCGCTGGGCCTGCATGGCCTGCGCGGCGCGCTCCTGTGCTTCCGCCTGCACGCGCTGCGCTTGCTGGACCTGCTGCGCCTGCTGGGCTTGCAAGGCCTGTGCGGCAGCGCGCTGCTGGGCTTCCTGCTGCTGGCGTTGGGCCTGCACGGCTTGCGCCGCGGCGCGTTGCTGGGCTTCCGCCTGCGCGCGCTGCGCTTGCTGGACTTGTTGGGCCTGCTGGGCCTGCAACGCCTGTGCGGCCGCACGTTGCTGCGCCTCCTGCTGCTGGCGCTGCGCCTGCTGGAGCTGCTGCGCCTGTACCGCCTGCGCGGCGGCGCGCTGCTGGGTTTCCAGTTGCTGCCGCTGGGCCTGCTGCATCTGCTGCGTCTGGGCCTGCATGGCCTGCGCGGCGGCGCGCTGCTGCATCTCGGTCTGCTGCCGCTGAAGCTGCTGCGCCTGCAAGGCCTGCTGGAACTGATGCTGCTGCGCCGCCTGGATCGCCGCGGGTGGCGGCGCGACCGGCCGGCCGAAGCCGCCGCGCTGCTCGCCGCTGCCACCTCCGCGCAGCGGAATCGGCGCGCCCATGCCGACCGGCACGCCCGTGAGCCGGTCCTGCGGAACCTGGACCAGGTCGCGCCGTCCGACCGGGCCACGCCCGAAGACATCCGCCGGCACGACCGTGACTGCGCCCGGCATCTGCCGGTTGGCGAACGCGACGTTGGTCGCCGGCACGCGCGATGCGAGCGCGGCGCGGTTGACAGCGTCGACATAGCGCTGGCTCGCGCGGTACCCCGGCCGCCAGGCTTCGCCCGGTGCAAGCGGGAACCAGCCCACGCCCTGCCGGCCGCCGCTGATCGCGATATTGGCGCCGGCGACGCCGCCGCCCACGAAGCCCACCAGCGCGGGCGCGTACACCGGCCGCGCATGGTGTCGGCCCGGCACCCAGCACCAGCGTGTGCCGATGCGCGCCCAGCGGCCGTAGTGCATGGGCGCGAAGCCCCACGGGGCGGCGTCGACCCAGGTCCAGCCCCAGGGGGCGATCTCGACCCACTGGCCGTACTGGTACGGTGCCCAGCTCGCATCCACGCCGCGCGGATACCAGACGTCGCCATAGGTCGGGTCGCTCTGCCAGTCGCCATAGGCGTCGAGCTGCTGGTAGCCGAGCATGTCGCGCGGCACGTAGCGCGCGGAAACCGATTGATCGTCGAGGCGGTCGCGCTCCGCGACCCAGCGATCGAAATCGCCCGAACCGCGCGGCGGCGCGCCGTTGTCCGCCGCCAGATTGCGGCCCGACACCGTCAGCTGCTGGTGTGCGTCCAGTGGCATCGATTCGCCGTTCTCGCCGAACAGCATGACGCTGCCCGCCGCGACGGCCACGCGCGTCGTGCCGGCGCCCGGATCGGTGTCGATACGGTAGTCGCCGGGGCCCTCGATGACCGCGGCCAGGTTCGCGGTGCCGACCTCGATGCGCTGGCCGGCGAGTTCATCGCGCACGCGCATCTGCAGGTCGCCCTGCGTGGCGGTGATGCGAAGCGTCTGGTCGTCGAGTTCGGACAGGGTGACGGCGGTCTGCTCGTCGAGCCGGACCGCGGTCGATCCGACGTAGATCTCGGCGCGCGAGCTGCGGTCGGTCCACAGCCGGTCGCCCGCGATCAGCGGACGGTTCGGGTCGGCCCGGTACCAGTTGTCGTCACCGGCCGGCGACACGCTCACGGTGCCCTGCTGGAAGTTGAGCCGGCCCACACGCCCCGGCGGGTCTTGCTGCGCTGCGGCATTCAGGCCGACGAAGAGCATCGACAGTCCCAGCAGCCAGCCGGCCGCGCGGCGTGGAAGGAGGGAATTGCGTGGATTCATGGGGGCTCCCTTGGTTGCTAGCCATTCAACGCGCCAGGTCCGCCCGGCGCTGTCGTCCGCGATGCAAACCAAGGTGAATATCCCACGCAGGAAGAAACCGGATGTAAGCGCAGCGCGCGCTCGTGCGTGGGCTGAGCGGCTCTCGTTTCAGGCCGCGTTCGCGGCCTGGCGATCGCTGCGCGGATGGGCCAGGAAGAAGCGCAGCATCTCCGCGCTCGCGTCGGGCCCCGCCGGATCGGTGAACGAGCCTTCCGGGCTCCCGCCGGCCCATGCATGGCCGCCGTCGTGCAGCATCCAGTGCTCGACGGTGGCGCGGCCGTGCGCGTCCGCGTAGGTGCGGCGTGTCACGCTGCGGCCATTGCGCGATTGCGTGCGCGATTCCCCGGCGCGCGATGCGCCCTCCTGGCCCGCGAGCGCCGCAGCGACCACATGCTCGCCGTTGCGCGGATGGACGGTCTTGTCGGCATCGCCATGGAACACGATGGTCGGCATCCGGGGGCGTTCGCCGGCGCCGGCGCGGCCGGCCTTCATCGCCGCCAGTGCCGACACGAGATCGCTCGCGGCGCCCGCGGGCACACCGGAATGGACGCCGACCGCGGCGAACAGATCAGGGTGCGTGCGCCCGAGGATGTCGGCCATCGCGCCGCCGGCCGAGAGACCCGCGACGTACACGCGCGCCGGGTCGACCTCGCGCTCCGACATCACGAATCGGGTGAGCGCCGCGAGCAGCGCCGGCTCGCCGCGATCGCGCTGCTGGTGCTGGGGCTTGAACCAGTTCCAGCAGCGATGCGCATTGGCATGCCGCGTCTGCGCCGGGTACAGCACCAGAAAGCCATGCGCGTGCGCGAGCCGGTTCATCCGCGTGCCGGTGGCGAAGTCCTCCGGATTCTGGTTGCAGCCGTGCAGCATGAGCACGAGCGGACGCCGCTGGCCCGTGTTCCTGCGCGGCACGAAGAGCTTGTAGGCGACGGAGCGGTGCTGGTGCGCGAAGAGCCCATCGACCCACTCGTCGGCGGCGGGTTCGTGCGCGGCGTGCGGCGTCTGCGCGAGGCCCATGCCGTGCAGCGCGCGCCCGGCACGCCAGGCGAGGCGGCGCGCGGTGCGCGCCAGTCGATCGAGAAGCGAATTCACTGCCCCATGCTAACGGGATTGCGTTGCACGATCCGGACGGCCGGACCCTGTCATCCCTGGAGGCGAACGTTCGCGAAAAGGAGGGTTTTCGCGAACCGAGGAGAATTTCAGCGAAGCGGCTGCGATCGCGCCTCTACCAACCCGAGGATCCAAAGGAACCCATCAAGATGACCCAACCGGAATCGAACTCGCCATCGGCCCATCCATCCGCTCAGGAGCGATTCGGCGTCAGGCCCGCGGCAGGCTATGCCGGCGACGTGACGCCCGAGCAGGCCGCGCAGTGGTTGACGAGCGGCGAGGGCGTGCTCGTCGATGTGCGCACCGACGCGGAACGCGAGTGGGTCGGCTACGTGCCGGGCGCCGTCGGGCTTGCGTGGAAGCAGTGGCCGGGGATGGCGCTCAACAGCGGCTTCGACGAAGGCGTGCGCGCTTCGGTGCCGGCAGGCAAGAAGGCGCTGATGCTGTGCCGCAGCGGCGTTCGCTCGATCGCGGCCGCCAGGCGCGCGACCGAACTCGGCATCGAGGCCTACAACATCCTCGAAGGCTTCGAGGGCGATGCCGATGAAGAGGGCCATCGCGGCCGCAAAGGCGGCTGGCGCCTGCGCGGCCTGCCCTGGAAGCAGAACTAGAGTTTTGGAATCCGCAGCTTCTGGCCCGGATAGATCTTGTCCGGGTTCGAGAGCATGGGCTTGTTGGCCTCGAAGATCGCGTTGTACTTGTTGGCGTCGCCGTAGTACTTCTTCGAGATGGCCGAGAGGGTGTCGCCCCTGACCACGTCATGGTATTGCGCCGGTTCGGCGGGCGGCGCGACGAGGTTGTTGTCGACCTGCGTCACGTTCGCCACGTTGCCCGCGGCGAGCGAGGCCTTCTCGCTCGCTTCCTGCGAAGGCGCGCTGCCCGACAGCGTCACCAGGCCGTTCGCGGCCGAATAGGTCACCCCGAGGTCCGTGAGCCCGAGATTCTGCGTCTCGATGTAGGTCTTGATCGCCGCAGCAGCGGCCTGCTCCGCATCCGGCGTCGCAGTGGCGGCCTCTGCCGCCGAAGCGCCGAACAGCTTTTCTCCTGCTTCCTTGATGAAACTCAGCAAACCCATGGTGCTCTCCTTTGCTGCAGTGATGAAAAAGGGGCACTTTACCGGCGGCGGATGACGGTGCGACGTAGGCCGGCGCCGGATGTGCAAGCGGCCGTAAACGCGGCTCGCAGTTAATAATGCCGCGCATGGCATTCCTCGCGATCGACATCGGCAACACCCGCCTCAAGTGGTCACTCTATGACGCGGCGCGACCCGGCGCCGGCCTGCTGGCGCATGGCGCGGAGTTCCTCGATCACATCGAGCGCCTCGCCGAAGGGCCCTGGGCCGATCTCCCGGCTCCCGCGTCGATGCTCGGCTGCGTGGTGGCCGGCGACGCGGTGCGGCGACGCGCCGAAGAGCAGGTGGTCGAGCGCTTCGATTGCTCGCCGCGCTGGGTGGTGTCGAGCGCCGCGGAAGCCGGCATCGTCAACGGCTACGACCATCCGACGCGCCTGGGCGCCGACCGCTGGGTCGCGATGATCGGCGCGCGGCATCGCATGCTGTCGCAGGGCCCGGCGCGGCCGATGGTGGTGGTGATGATCGGCACCGCGGTCACGGTCGAGGCCGTCGACATCAACGGCAAGTTCCTCGGCGGGCTGATCCTTCCGGGGCACGGGATCATGCTGCGTGCGCTCGAATCCGGCACCGCAGGCCTGCACGTGCCGACCGGCGAGGTGCGCGAGTTTCCGACCAACACCAGCGATGCGCTCACCAGCGGCGGCACGTACGCGATCGCGGGCGCGGTGGAGCGCATGGTCCAGCATGTGCGCGCGCACTGCCATGCGGAGCCGGCCTGTTACATGACCGGCGGCGCGGGATGGAAGATGGCGCCGAGCATGAACGGCGAGTTCGAGCTGGTCGACAGCCTCATCATGGATGGGCTGCTCGTGATCGCTGAAGAGCGCATGCTCCCCGGCTGAGCGCTCAAGCGCCTGCGGTCAACCCATCGACAGCCTGGAACATCGCCTGCCGCGCCTGGCTGACGATCTGGCCGCGCCACGCATCGGTGTCGGTGTAGAAGGCCTGCAGCATCGCGGCGCGGATCGAGGTCGCGAGTTCCTCGGGTGCATGAGGATGGTTGTGCAGCCAGTGGTCGCCGCGCAGCGCGGCCATGACTTCGAGCAGCGGCTCGGTGCCGTATTCGAGCGCCATGCCGGTGTATTCGGCCTTCGGACATTCTTCGTAGATCGCGCTCCAGTTGAGCCCGGTCAGGAAGGCGGAGGCCGACGAGCCGTCGTAGATCGAGGTCACCGGCGTGCCCGGCGAACCCCACCATGCATCGGCACGCGCGAAGGCCTGCTTGTCGTCGCGGCAGGCGAAGATGCGTTCGCCGATGCCGTTGGGCCCGAGTCCGGTGTGGATGTCGATCCAGGCGAGCCGGCGCGCGCGCTGGCCGTGCGTGCGCAGCACGTCGCGGAAGGTCTTGTTGCTCCACGTCGGTGCGTTGCCGCCGAAGAACAGGCCGTCCTCGAACTGGTACTGGCCGCGCGTGACCGCCGCCTGATAGGCCGCGGGGCCATGCTGCGCGATCCACGCCGCGATCGCCGCGTTGTTCTCTTCCGTCGGCGGCCACGCCTCGGGCAGCAGCAGCGGATGCAGGCTCGCATAGGCCTCGTTCACCGGCAGCGGCTGCTCGAAGTCGAAGAAGTTGCGGTTGAGGTCGACGTTCTCGTTGGTCACGCGCCGTCCGTGCGAAAACCCGTGCGGGTTGAGCGCATGCACATAGAGCACCGCGACACCCTGCGAGCGCGCCTTCTCGCGCCACTCGTCGTCGTGCAGCGCGAAGACCTGCACGCCGCTGCCGCAGTGGCCCTCGACGCCGTGGCAGCCGCTGGTCACGAGCAGCATGCGTTCGGCACTCGGATTGCCCTCGAGCGCCACGTCCATCGAAAGCTCCTCGCCGTCGCGGCCCTTCAGCGGATGCACATGCGAACGCACCGCGAGCCCCGCGCTCGCGCAGGCCTGCAGGAACTTCTGGCGCGCGAGGAAGTAGCGCGAAGAGAAGGCTTCGCCGATGCCGATCACGCCGGCTTCCCTCCAGGCGCCCTGGGTGTGTTGAGGTATTGCTCGGCCAGTTGCACCCACATCGTCGCGCCGAGCGGGATCAGGTTGTCGTTGAAGTCGTAGCTCGCGTTGTGCAAGGTGCAGGGGCCGGCGCCGTGGTGCATGTCGCGGTGCGTGCCGTCGCCGTTGCCGATGAAGGCATAGGCGCCCGGCCTGGCCTGCAGCATGAACGAGAAGTCCTCGGCGGTCATCGCGGGTTCCTGCACCAGCACGTTCTCGGCGCCGACGATGCCGGCCACCACGCGCCGCGCGAAGTCGGCTTCGGCCTTCGTGTTGATCGTGGGCGGGTAGGTGCGGATGAACTCGAAGTCCACCTCTGCGCCGTGCGCCGCGCAGATGCTCTCGGCGATCTGCCGCATGCGCGACTCGATGAGGTCCAGCACCTCGATCGTGAAGGTGCGCACCGTGCCGCGCAGCTCGGCATCGTTCGGCGTCACGGTCGGGGCTTCGCCCGCATGGAACATCGTGACCGAGATGACGCCCGCATCCACCGGCTTCATGTTGCGCGTGAGGATGGTCTGGAAGGCCTGCACCATCTCGCAGGCGATCGGCACCGGGTCGATGCTGGTGTGCGGCAGCGCCGCATGGCCGCCCTTGCCGCGCACGACGATGTGGAACTGGTTGCTCGACGCCATCACCGGCCCGGGGCTGACCGCGAACTGGCCGGCCTCCATGCCGGGCCAGTTGTGCATGCCGAAGACGGCCTCCATGGGGAACTGCTCGAACAGCCCCTCCTTGATCATCTCGCGCGCGCCGCCGCCGCCTTCCTCGGCCGGCTGGAAGATCAGGTAGACCGTGCCGTCGAAATTGCGGTGCTTGGCCAGATGCTGCGCCGCGGCGAGCAGCATCGTGGTGTGGCCGTCGTGACCGCAGGCGTGCATCTTGCCGTGGTGCTTGCTCGCATGCTCGAAGGTGTTGAGCTCGGTGACCGGCAATGCGTCCATGTCCGCGCGCAGCCCGACCGCGCGGTCGCTGGTGCCGTTCCTGACGATGCCGACGACGCCCGTGGTGCCGAGCCCGCGATGGATCGGGATGCCCCACTCGGTCAGCTTGGCCGCGACCACGTCGGAGGTGCGGACTTCCTGGAAGCAGAGTTCGGGGTGGGCGTGCAGGTCGCGCCGCACCGTGGCCATGCCGGGGGCCTGGGCGACGAGGGAATCGAGAAGTTTCATGGGCAGAGTCTAGGCTTTGCCGGACGTGCCCGCAAAGCCCGTGCCTGCCCGGATCAGCGGCCCGCTTCCTTCGCCCAGGCCGAGCGCGCGGCCAGCGCCGTATCGGTGAAATCGGTGAACACGCCGTCCACGCCCAGGCGGTAGAAGACGAGGTATTCGTTCGTGCCGTCGCCCTTGTAGTCGGACGCGAGCCTGCGCGACTCGTTGCGGAAGGTAAAGGGGTGCACGAAGAGCCCCGCCTTGTGCGCATCCGCGACCAGGCTGGTCGGGGCCATCGAGGTGGCGTCCGCGTCGTTGATCTTGCCGTCGTGGTTCACGTCCACCGGCTTGCCGTCCGGGCCGATCGTGCCCTTGACGCTCACGATGTAGCGCTTCCACGGGCCGATGCCATCGGCATAGGTCTTGATCTCGGCCAGGCCCGCCGGGGTGACCATGACGTCGAAGTTGCGCCTGTCGCCCGCCTTGGTCCATTCATAGGGCCGGTCGGCCGGCACCGCATAGGTCATCGCGCCGGTCTTCATGTCGATGCCGTCGCCGTCGATCAGCTGGACGACCTTGGTCTTCAGCCCCTTGCTGCGCATGTACTTTAGGCTGCCGGGCTCGAAGGACTGGACGAAAACCGGTGCGTTGCGGCTGTTCCAGCCGGCCGCCTCGAGCAGGGCGATCAGCTTGTCTTCCAGCGGCAGGCTCAGGTCGCGGAAATAGGTCGGGTTCTTGGTCTCGGGATAGACCGCGATGGTGCGGCCGGTCTCGCGCGACTTCGCCTTCGCGAGATCGATCGCTTCCTGGAAGGTCGCCACCTTGAAGCGTCCGTTGAACTGCTGCGGCCGCTCGGCGTCGGTCGAAATGGCGCCAAGCCGCTTGATCTCCTCGAGCGTGAAGTCGTTGCTGAACCAGCCGGTCTGTGTCTCGCCATCAACCTGGATGGTCTTCTTGCGTGCCGCGAATTCGGGCCGCGTGGCCACGTCGGTGCTGATGGCGAGATTGGGGTCATGACGCATGATGAGCACGCCGTCCTTGGTGGAGATCAGGTCCATCTCGATCACGTCGGCGCCCAGTTCGATGGCGCGGGTGTAGGCCTCGATCGTTTCCTCGGGCAGGTAGCCCGAAGCGCCGCGATGCGCCACCACCAGCGGCGGCTGGCCGTCGAGCGTGGCCAGCCGGGACGACGGCCCGGTGGCGGAGGTGCTGCAGGCAGCGAGGCCGAGGGCGGTGAAGGCAATCATTGCGGTTGCCGCCGCCGGGATCTGCAGTTTCGACATGGACTTCGACTCCTTTCGAGGCTGAAAAGGGCCGAGGCTACCGCACCGTCATGACAGTTTGGCGGCCACGGCGCGCGCCGCCGGACTTCCGGGACAATGGATCGCATGTCACATGTGCTTTCCACCCGCAGCCTCGAACTCGCGCAGACGCTCGTGCGCATGAACACGGTGAGCGCGAACAGCAACCTCGAACTCATCGATTTCGTGCGCGACCACCTGGCCGGTCTCGGCGTCCGCAGCCGGCTCACCTATAACGCCGACAGGACCAAGGCCAATCTCTTCGCCACGCTGGGTGCGGGCAAGAAGGCCGGCATGATCCTCTCGGGCCACACCGACACGGTGCCGTGGGACGGGCAGGCGTGGAGCGTGGACCCGCTCTCGGCCATCGTGCAGGACTGGCCGCAGACCGACGCCGATGCGGAGCGCGTCGTCGATGAACCGCGGCTCTACGGGCGGGGATCGGCCGACATGAAGAGCTTCATCGCGGTCGCGCTCGCCAATGCCGAGCGCTTCATCGAGAGCGAGTCGCCCTTCGCGGTGCACTTCGCCTTCACTTACGACGAGGAGATCGGCTGCTTCGGCGTGCGGGAGCTGATCGCCGACATGAAGGACCAGGGCATCAAGCCGCTGGCCTGCATCGTGGGCGAGCCGACGATGATGGTCCCGGCGATCGCGCACAAGGGCGTGTACCGCTTCAAGTGCTGCGTGCGCGGCAAGGAGGCGCATTCCTCGCTCACGCCGCAGTCCGTCAACGCGATCGAGATGGCGGCGCGCGTCGTCGGCAAGCTGCGCGACATGGCCGAGGGCTTCGAGCGCGACGAGCCGCGCTATGAAGGCTTCGACGTGCCTTTCAGCACCGCCAGCGTGGGCCAGTTCCACGGCGGCATCGCGGACAACGTGGTGCCGCGCGATGCGGAGTTCCGCTATGAATTCCGCAACCTGCCGACCGGCGACGTCGCCAGGATGCAGAAGGAGGTCGTCGCCTATGCGCAGCGCGCCGAGGCGGCGATGAAGAAGGTCGCGCCCGACGCGGGCTTTCGCTTCGAGCCGATCTGCGAGGTGCCGAGCTTCCTCGGCTCCGCCAGCGACGCGGTCACGCGCCTGGCCCAGCGGCTGGCCAGGGAGCCGCGCACCACGCTCGTGGGTTTCGGCACCGAGGCGGGCCTCTTCAAAAACGCCGGCATCCCCACAGTGGTGTGCGGCCCCGGCAGCATCACGCAGGCGCACCAGCCGGACGAATACGTGACGCTCGAACAGCTCGCGCGCTGCGAGGACTTCCTCTGCGGCCTGGCCGCCACGAAGGAGATCCGCTGAGTCCGCTGGCGCCATGAAGCGGATCGCGCTCGGACTGCTCTTAGCCGCCGCGCTGCTCTACGCAGTGGCGACGACGCTCGAGGCGCGGCATCCGGCCTGGGGCTACGTCGCTGCCTTCGCCGAGGCGGCGATGGTCGGCGCGATCGCGGACTGGTTCGCGGTCGTCGCGCTGTTCCGGCATCCGCTGGGGCTGCCGATTCCGCACACCGCGATCATTCCGGCGAACAAGGACCGCATCGGCGCGAAGCTCGCGGGCTTCATCTGCAACAACTTCCTGAGCACGCCGCAGGTGCTGGCGAAGCTGGAGGAATTCGATCCGTCCGCGCGGCTCGCCAACTGGCTCTCGAGGCCGGACCGTGCACAGAAGCTGGGCGAGCACCTCGTCGCCGCGGCGCGCTACGGGGTCAGCGCCTTCGATGACGAGCGGGTGCGCGACTTCCTCGGTCGCATGGCCTCGGCCGGGCTGGCGCAGATCGACATGTCGCGCCTCGCCGGCCAGGCGCTCGACGCATTGACCGCGGGCGGACGCCATCAGGCCCTGCTCGACGACGTGCTGGTGCAGGTCGCGCAGGTCGTCGAGGGCGACGAAGTGCAGGAGCGCATCACCGAAGCCATTGCGCGCGAGATCAAGGCGCTGCGCTACGTGGGGCTCGACCAGGTGGCGGCGCGGGTGGCGACCCGCAAGATCGTCGACGCGGTGGCGAGCACCATCGGCGAGCTGGCGGCGGACCCAGCGCATCCGCTGCGGCTGCGCTTCGACGGCTTCATGGCCGGCTTCATCGAGCGGCTCAAGGCCGACCCGGAATTCCGGCGGCGCGGCGAGGCCATCCGCGCCGAGCTGCAGGCGCATCCCGCGCTCGGCGATTACCTGCACGGCCTGTGGAGCGAACTGCTCGCCTGGCTGCACGGCGATCTCGCGCAGGACGATTCGAGCATCCGCCAGCGCATCGTCGCGATGGCCGGCACCCTGGGCGCAAGGCTGAGCGCGGACGGCGCGATGCGGCGCTGGATCAACGAACAGATCATGGATGCCGCCCCGCGCGCGATCGAGCGCTACCGCGAGGACATCCGCCGCTACATCATCGAACGCGTGGCCGAATGGAACGCCGACGAGATGACCGTCGAGCTCGAACGCCACATCGGCCGCGACCTGCAGTTCATCCGGGTGAACGGCACGCTGGTGGGCGGGCTGGTGGGGCTGGCCATCCACGCCGCCACCGAGCTGTTGAAGCCTTAGGTGCGAATCTTTCCTTCCGCCGTGATCATCGACAGCTCGACGAACTTCGACGCCACATGGTTCTTCGGCGAGAACGACACGTCGAAGCCGGCGAACTGCTGGCGCTCGATGCTTTCGAGCCCCGCGATCAGCCCTTCGCGCGAGGGCTTTCCGCTTGAACGCCGCAGGCCTTCGACCAGCACCTTCGCGGCCAGGTAGCCCTCGACGCTCGAGAAGTTGGCCTTGGTCGTGCTGTTGCTCTTGCGCACCGCCTCGTTGAACTCGCGCGTGATGCCGTTCGCCGCGTTGTAGGGCGAGGGCACGACCTGCGTGACCACCACGCCGGCGCCCTCCTTGCCGAGCTCGTCCGCGAGCGCCTGCGTGCCGACGAAAGACACATTGAAGAAGGTGCCGCCGTAGCCCGACTTGCGCGCCTCGCGGATGAAGGCCGCGCACGACTTGTAGGCGCTCACCTGGACCACCGCGTCCGGCTGCGCCGCCACGATGGTCTGGACCGCCGCCGACACGTTGACCGAGTTGCGCTCGACCGTGGCGAGCGCGACCGGCTTCAGGTCGAGCTGCGACAGCGCGAGCGTCACGCCGTCGAGGCCTGCCTTGCCGTAGGCGTCGTTCTGGTAGAAGACCGCGATCTTCTTGAGGCCGAGATGCGTGAGCTGCTTGACGATCACCGCGGTCTCGTCGTTGTACGAGGCGCGCAGGTGGAACACGTTGTGGTGGAGCGGCTCGCGCAGCGACATGGCGCCGGTGAAGGGCGCGATGAACGGCACCTTGGCATTCACTGCCTGCGGCAGCGCCGCCAGGCTCGTCGGTGTGCCGATGTAGCCGAAGAGCGCGAAGACGTCCTCGTCGATCAGCTTCCTGGTGTTCTCCGCGCAGCGATCCGGCTCGTAGCCGTCGTCCAGGTTCTTGATGACCACGTCGCGGCCGGGCTGGGCGTTGAATTGGTCGAGGAAGAGCTTGGCGCCCTCGTAGAACTGGATGCCCAGTTGCGCGGCCGGCCCGGTGAACGGCGCGGACTGGCCGAGCACCAGCGGCGTCTCGCTCTGGGCGCGCGCGAACTGGAAGCCGGCAAGCGCCGCGGCACCGGTGGCGATCGAAAACTGTCTGCGACTCAGCATCTTGAAAACCCCTCTGCGCGCTTTCCCGGCGCACAACTTAGACTCGACCGGTTCCTGCTGTCCCGGCTGATTTCATGACCTCCCCAACCCGCGTCCTCGGAGCCTGCCCGCACGACTGTCCTGATACCTGCGCGCTCGTCACCACCGTGCAGGACGGCGTCGCCGTCAAGCTGCAAGGCAACGAGGCGCATCGGCACACGGCCGGCGTTCTTTGCACCAAGGTCTCGCGCTACATCGAGCGCAACGAGCATCCGGAGCGTCTCGTCCAGCCGCTGAAGCGCTCCGGCCCCAAGGGGAGCGGCCGCTTCGAGCCCGTGAGCTGGGACGCCGCCCTCGACGACATCGCCGCGCGCCTGAATGTTCTGAGAAGTAACAATCCGGAAAAGATTGTGCCCTACAGTTACGCGGGCACGATGGGTCTGGTGCAGGGCGAGTCGATGGACCGTCGTTTTTTCCACAAGCTCGGTGCGTCGCTCCTGGACCGGACGATCTGCTCCACCGCCGGTGGCGAGGCCCTAGGTTTTACTTTGGGCGGCAAGGTCGGCATGCGGACCGAATTCTTCGCCGAATCCAGGCTGATCCTGATCTGGGGCAGCAACTCGATCGCGAGCAACCTGCATTTCTGGCGGCATGCGCAGGCGGCCAGGCGCGCCGGGGCGCGGCTGGTGTGCATCGACCCGCGCAAGACCGAGACGGCCGACAAGTGCGACGAGCACGTGGCGCTCTTGCCCGGCACCGATGCCGCGCTGGCCCTCGCCCTGATGCACGAGCTGATCGTCAACGACTGGCTCGATCACGACTACATCGAGCGCTACACCCTCGGCTGGCCGCAGTTGCGCGAGCGCGCGCTGCAGTGGCCGCCGTCGCGCGCGGCCGCGGTGTGCGGCGTGCCGGAGGAACAGATCGTCGCGCTGGCACGCGCCTACGGCACCACCAGGCCGGCGGCGATCCGCCTCAACTACGGCATGCAGCGCGTGCACGGCGGCGGCAACGCGGCGCGCGCGGTGGCCTGCCTGCCGGCGCTGGTCGGTGCCTGGCGCGAACGCGCCGGTGGCCTGCTGCTGAGCAGCTCGGGGCTCTTCCCGGTCGATCGCGCGGCCCTGCAGCGGCCCGACCTGCTTGCCGGCCGGCGGCCGCGCACCATCAACATGAGCACCATCGGCGATGCGCTGCTGGACAGCGCGAACCCGATCGAGGCGCTGATCGTCTACAACAGCAACCCGGTGGCGGTCGCGCCCGAGTCGGGCAAGGTGGTGGCCGGCTTCGCGCGCGAGGACCTCTTCACCGTGGTGCTCGAGCAGTTCCAGACCGACACCGCCGACTACGCCGACTACGTGCTGCCCGCCACCACGCAGCTCGAGCACTGGGACATCCATTTCAGCTACGGCCACACCGACGTGATGCTCAATCGACCGGCGGTCGCGCCGCGCGGCGAGGCGCGCAGCAACACCTGGGTCTTTCGCGAGCTCGCCAGGCGCATGGGCTTCGACGAGCCGTGTTTCTCCGATGACGACGAGGCCCTGTGCCGCACCGCCTTCCCCGCCGAAGCGGTCGATTTCGGGGAACTGGAGGCAAACGGCTTCGCCACGCTGAAGCTGCCGGATGCGCCGTATGCCGAGGGCAACTTCCCGACGCCATCGGGCCGCTGCGAATTCTTCAGTGCGCGGCTCGCGGCGCTGGGGCAGGACGGCTTGCCGGACCATGTGCCCAATCACGAAGCGGCGGGAAGCTCGCGTGAATTCCCGCTCGCGATGATCTCGCCGCCGGCGCGCAACTTCCTCAACTCCAGCTTCGTCAACGTGCGCAGCCTGCGCTCGATCGAAGGCGAACCTCTGCTGGAGATCAGCGAGGCCGATGCCAGCGCGCGCGGCATTGCCGACGGCGCGACGGTGCGCGTCTTCAACCAGCGCGGCGAATACCGCTGCCGCGCCGAAGTCTCGCGCCGCGCGCGGCCGGGCGTGGTGCATGGGCTCGGCATCTGGTGGCGCAAGCTCGGCCTGGACGGCACCAATGTCAACCAGCTGACCAGCCAGCGGCTGACCGACATCGGACGCGGCCCGACCTTCTATGACTGCCTGGTCGAGGTCGAGAGCGTGTTGGAGGGCTGACATGAAACGCGCGCGCTGGGCAATCGTGGCAGGCGCGGCCCTCGGCGGGCTGGCGCTGCTCGCGGGCTGCGCGGACATCCGCTACTACTGGCAATCGGCCAGCGGCCACATCGACCTGATGCGCGCCGCGCGTCCGGTGCCGGAATGGCTCGAAGACCCGGCCGCCCCCGAGGCGCTCAAGAGCAAGCTGGAGCTCACGCAGCGCATCCGCCGCTATGCGGTGTCCGAACTCGGCCTGCCCGACAACGACAGCTACAAGGCCTATGCCGACCTGCACCGGCCGGCCGCGCTCTGGAACGTGGTCGCGGCGCCGGCGCATTCGCTCACGCTCAAGACCTGGTGCTTCCCGGTCGCGGGCTGCGTCGGCTATCGCGGCTACTACGACGAGGCCGCCGCCCGGGCCGACGCCGCGGAGCTGACGGCCCAGGGCCTGGAGGTCGCGGTTTACCCGGTGCCGGCGTATTCGACGCTCGGGTGGATGAACTGGGCCGGCGGCGATCCGCTGCTGTCCACCTTCATCGGCTACCCCGAAGGCGAACTCGCACGCATCGTGTTCCACGAGCTCGCGCACCAGGTGCTGTACGTGCAGGGCGACACCATGTTCAACGAGTCCTTCGCGACGGCCGTGGAGCGCATTGGCGGCGCGCGCTGGCTGAAGTCGCAGGCGAGCGAGGCCGCGCGGCTCGAATACGCGCAGTTCGATGCGCGCCGCCAGCAATTCCGCGCGCTGGCGGCCGACACGCGGCGCGCGCTGCAGGAGATCTATGCCTCGGACGAGGCCAAGGCCCAGGACTGGAAGGCCGTCGATGCGAGGAAGGCCGCGGCGATGGACGAGTTCCGACTGCGCTATGCGGCGCTGCGCGCCACCTGGACCGGTCCGCGCCAGGGCGCCTACGACGCCTGGGTGGCACGCGCCAACAACGCGGCCTTCGGCGCGCAGGCAGCTTACGACGATCTGGTGCCCGGTTTCGAGGCGCTGTTCGAGCGTGAGGGCGAGGACTGGCCGCGCTTCTATGCGGCGGTCAAGGTGCTGGCCGCACAGCCCAAGGCGGGCCGCGACCAGGCCCTGCGCACGCCCGCGCCGGCGGCGGGCAATGCCTGACACCCGGAGCGCCGCCGGCGGTGCGCGCGTTTCAGCGCAGCGATTCGATCAGGTCGATGTATTGCTGCTTGGCTTCGTCGGCGCCGAGGCCCTTGCGCGAGGTCCAGGCGTCCCACTTGGCACGTGCGACGATGTCGCTGAAGCTGGGCTTCTTCTCGGTGTTGTCGCCCGCGGTGGCCTGCTTGAAGAGGCCGTAGATCTTCAGCAGCGTCGGATTGTCGGGGCGCTCGGCGAGCAGTTTGGAATTCGCCTGGGCGGCTTCGAAGAGGGCGTTGAGGTCGGACATTTCGACTGGGTTGGTATTAAAAGACGTCATATTAAGTGACGACGACGTTCAAATATCGCGCGGGGTCATGGTCCCGGGCGAGCAAAAGGTTCTTTCATGACGAGATCGATAGCCCATCCACCTGAAATCACGCGCGCGCTGACCGCCGCGGCGCCGCGAGCGCGATTCGTGCGCGCCGCCGCGCTGCTGTGGGGCTGCGTGGTCTTCATGCCGGTGGGGCTCAACTACGCGGCGGCGGGGCTGCTCGTCCTGGCGCTGCTGGCGTCGGGCGGCTTTCGCGAGCGCGCGGCGCGCTGGCAGGGCGACCCGCTGCGGTGGCCGATCCTGGCCTTCGTCGCCTGGGTGCTGGTGGTGCTGGCGCTGCGGCCGCACCATCCGGAGACCGGGCTGAGCCTCTGGCACGACGCGCGCATCGCGGTGACGCTGGCGCTCACGCTGCTGCTCTCGGTCGAGGAGACGGTGTGGGCGCTGCGCGGATTCGTGCTCGCGGCCGCGTTCGCGGTGCTGGTGATCATCCTCGGCCACACGGTGGGGCTGCCGACCCTGCCGATCTGGCACAACGTGCTGGTGATGAAGGGCAACAAGTCGATCAACGACGCGCTGCTGTTTGCCCTCATCGGCGCATCCGCCGCGGTCTGGGGGCTCGCCCATCTCAACGACACGCGCGACCGCTGGCACTGGGCCGGCCCGGCGTTCGCGGTCACCATCGTGACCGCGGCGATCGTGACCGTGACGCTGCCCAATCGCACCTCGCTGCTCGGACTGCTGCTGGCGGTGTTCGCGGCCTGCGTGCACCAGTGGCGCGGGCGCTTGCGGGTGCTGGCCGTGGCGCTGTGCGTCGGCGCGGTGGTGGCGGCCGGGCTGGTCTGGCAGGCGCCCTCGGTGCAGGAGAAATTCACGCTCGGCATTCAGGAACTCGAAGCCGCGCAGGCCGGCGCGGTCTCGGAAGGAAGCTGGGTGGTGCGCTTCCACATGTACCGCGAGACGACCGGGATGATGCTCGATGCGCCGCTGGCCGGCCTCGGGCTCGGAAGCTGGACGCCGGAATGGCACCGCCGCGGCCCGAAGCTGCTGTACGACTACAGCATGCCGCACAACGACTTCCTGTGGCTCGGCGCGGAGACCGGCGTGCCGGGGCTGCTGATCCTGGCTGCGCTGTTCGCCACCGGGCTGGTCATCGCCTGGCGGCGGCACGACATCACCGGCCGGCTGGCTTTCGCGGCGATGCTGATCCTGCTGGTGGCGACCTGCGTCAACTCGGCGATGCGCGATGCGGCGATCGGGCTCAGCCTGCCCTGGATCGCGTTCCTCTACCTGCACCTCGCGCGCGCACCCGGCAATCCGTGGGTCGGGGTGCTGCCGGGCGAGTGGGGCGCGGTGCTGCGCGGATAGGGCTCGCGAATCTCAGGCGGGGGCGTGCCAGGGCGCGCCCTGCACCGCGAGCAGGCCGGAGCGGCCCGGCACGCTGCCGAGCGCGATGCGATGCCGCGGCAGCGCCGCGTCGGGCGTGCCGTCGCGCAGCTCGCCGAGGTCCACCAATGAGTGGCCCTGCGCGCGCCAGCCGTCGATCAGCCGGCGGAACACCGGCAGCAGCTTCTGGCCTTCGAGCTCGGCATGCAGCGTGTAGACGTGGTCCTGCGTCGCGCCTTCGGTCAGCGCGAGCAGGTGCGTGTGCACGTTGTCGACGGTGAGTCCGTCGACGCCGATGAGTTCGTCCAGCGTCGGCAGCGTGGTCGGGTACTGCGCAGGGCCGAGCAGCGAACCGTTGTCGTCCACCGGCACGAAGGGATGGGTGCCGCGGGTGTCCGACGCATAGGTGATGCCGAGCAAGGCCTCGGCGCGCGCGGCGGCCGCGTTGAACTGCCAGCCCGCCGCGCCGTGCAGCCGCGGCGGCGTGCCGAAGATCTCGGCATGGCGCTCGGTGGCATTGCGCATTTCGCGCATCGCCCAGGCCTCGTCGCTTCCGATGAGATGGTCCTGCCAGCGCACGTGGTCCCAGCAGTGCACGCCGACCTCGAAGCCGGCGTCGCGAACGGCGCGTAGCTGGGCGGCTTCGCGCAGGCCGATATCGGGCCCGGGCAGCAGCACGCCGTACATCAGCGTCTTCAGGCCGTAGTGCTCGACCACCGAGGTGCGCGAGACCTTGCTGAGAAAGCCGGGCCGGAACACCCGCAGGATGGCGCGGCCGGTGTGGTCGGGGCCGAGGCTGAAGAGGAAGCTCGCACCGGCGTCCGAGCCGGTCAGGAGCTTCACCAGCGGCGGGACGCCTTCGCGCGTGCCGCGCAAGGTGTCGACGTCGACCTTCAGTGCGATGCGCGGCATCGCGCTCAGGCTTCCAGGTCGGCGGAGGCGACGTGGTCGCTGTAGTAGGCGAACAGCGCGCGCAGCGCTTCTTCCATGCCGACGGTGGGCTTCCAGCCCAGATCGGCCACCGTGTTGCGGATGTCCGGCACGCGCTGCAGCACGTCCTGGTAGCCGGCGCCGTAGTAGTCGGCGGCGGCGACGTCGATCAGCTCGACCTTGGCGGCCGCATCGCGGTACTCGGGCAGGGAGGCCGCCAGGCTCAGCATCATCTTGGCGAGCGCACGGATGGAATGGTTGTTGTCGGGGTTGCCGATGTTGTAGATCTTGCCGTCGGCGATGCCGTCCTTGTTGGCGATGATCTTCACCAGTGCCGAGATGCCGTCGTCCACGTAGGTGAAGGCGCGCTGCTGGCTGCCGCCGTCCACCAGGCGGATCGGCTCGCCGCGCACGATGTGGCCCAGGAACTGGGTGATCACGCGGCTCGAACCTTCCTTCGGCGCATGCAGGCTGTCGAGGCCGGGGCCGATCCAGTTGAAGGGGCGGAAGAGCGTGTACTGCAGCCCCTCCTGCTGGCCGTAGCCATGGATCACGCGGTCCATCAGCTGCTTGGCGCAGGCATAGATCCAGCGCGGCTTGTTGATCGGGCCGTACACCAGGTTGGAGGCCTCGGGGTCGAAGGCCGCGTCGCTGCACATGCCGTAGACCTCGCTGGTGGACGGGAAGACCACGCGCTTACCCCAGCGCACGCAGTGCCGGATGATCGGCAGGTTGGCCTCGAAGTCGAGCTCGAACACGCGCAGCGGCTCGCGCACGTAGGTGGAGGGCGTGGCGATCGCGACCAGCGGCAGCACCACGTCGCACTTCTTCACGTGGTATTCGATCCACTCCTTGTTGATCGTGATGTCGCCTTCGAAGAAGTGGAAGCGCGGGTTGTCGAGCCATGGTGCGACGCGGTCCGACTGCATGTCCATGCCGTGCACTTCCCAGTCGGTGGTTTCCATGATGTGGCGCGTCAGGTGATGGCCGACGAAGCCGTTGACGCCGAGGATCAGGACTTTGAGCATATTTTGGTTTCCTGGATAAATGGGAGATTCAGGCGTCGGCGGCAAGCCAGCTGCCCGAGGAAAGGGTTTCGAATGCATGGGCGTCGAGCGGCTGGCTGTCGCCATCGCGCCGCGCCGCCAGCACGCGCAGCGCGTGGCCGTCGTCCGCGATCAGCCACAGCGCCGCGCCGTCGTGCCACAGGCGCAGGCCGCGGCCGGGGGCGTCGGGCAGCGTGTCGGTGCGCAGGGTGCGCTCGATGTAGATGCGCTGCCCTCCGAACGACGCGAACGCGGGCGGGTAGGGCGGCGCGAGCGCGCGCACCAGGTCGTGGATCTGGCGAGCGCTCGCATGCGGCGGGATGCGCCCGTCTTCGGGCCGCCGACCGCCGAAGTAGCGGCCCTGCGAGAGGTCCTGCGGCCGCTCGACCGCGCTGCCGTCGAGCATCGCGGGCAAGGTGCGCGCGAGCACGATTTCCGCTGCCAGGGTCACCTTGCCGAAGACCTCGTGCGAAGTGTCGTCGGAGAGGATCGGCACCGCGAACTGGTCGACGATCGCGCCGTTGTCGGGCTTCTCGGTCATGCGGTGCAGGGTGGCGCCGGTTTCGCGCTCGCCGTGCAGGACCGCCCAGTTCACCGGCGCCCGGCCGCGATAGCGCGGCAGCAGCGAGCCGTGCATGTTGAAGGCGCCGCGCTTTGGCAGATCGAGCCAGTCGCGCTTCAGCATCTGCCGGTAGTAGAACGAGAAGAGGAAATCGGGCTGCAGCGCGCGCGTGGACTGCAGCAGCTCCGGATCGTGCGGGTCCGCGGGCGTGATGCAGCGCAGGCCGCGCTCCGCCGCCACCGTGGCCACGCTGCGGAACCAGATCGTCTCGCCGGGCGAGTCGGTGTGGGTCACCACCAGCGGCACGTCGACGCCGGCGTCGAGCAGCACGCGCAGGCAGCGCACGCCCACGTCGTGGTAGGCGAAGACGATCGCGCTCGGCCGGGCGGCGCTCATCGGCGCCGCTCCAGGACGGCGTTCACCTGGTAGCGCGGCCGGGCCCGGACCTCCTGGTAGATGCGGCCGATGTATTCGCCGAGCAGCCCGATGCCGAACAGCGCCAGGCCGACCAGCAGGAACACCAAGGCGAACAGCGTGAACACACCGCCCACTTCAGGCCCGAGGAAAAGCCGGCGGCCGGCCAGGATCACGAACAGCACGCCCGACAGCAGCGAAACGATGATGCCCAGCATCGAGAAGGCCTGCAGCGGCACCAGCGAGAAGCCGGTGACGAGGTCGAAGTTCAGGCGGATCAGGCTGTACAGCGAATACTTCGATTCGCCGGCGTGGCGCGCTTCGTGGCCGACTTCCACTTCGGTCGGATTCTTCGAGAACTGATAGGCCAGCGCCGGGATGAAGGTGTTCATCTCCTCGCACTGGTTGATGAGCTGCACGATGTCGCGGCTGTAGGCACGCATCATCGAGCCCTGGTCGTTCATCACGATGCCGGTCAGGCGAAAGCGCAGCCGGTTCATGGCGCGCGAGGCCCAGCGGCGCCAGGCCACGTCCTGCCGGTTGCGGCGGATGGTGCCGACGCAGTCGAAGCCCTGGTCCATGGCGGCCAGAAGCAGGCCGATGTCCTCGGGCGGGTTCTGCAGGTCGGCGTCGAGCGTGAGCACGCGATCGCCGCGGCAATGCTCGAAGCCCGCCAGGATCGCGCGGTGCTGGCCGAAGTTGCCGTTGAGCAGCACGACGCGCGTGACGTCGGGCCGAAGCTCGAACTGCTGCGCCAGCAGCGAGGCCGAGCGGTCGCGGCTGCCGTCGTCGATGAAGACGATCTCGTAGTCGATGGCCAGCGCGTCGAGCGCCGGATAGAGCCGGTCGAAGAGCGCGGCCAGGCCGAGCTCCTCGTTGTAGACCGGGATCACGACGCTCAGTATGGGGCGGTCCAGCGCGGGACTGCGCGGGGCGATGGCGGGGTGGGCTGCGTCGTACATGGTGGTCGTCGCCTCCTGTCAGGACAGTGCGGCGGTCACCGTGGCCACCGCGTCGCATACACGGTCGACGTCGGCGTCGGTCATCGCCGGAAAGAGCGGCAGCGTGATCGTGCGCGCGCCGATGTCCTCGGCCACCGGGAAGTCGCCGGCGGCATGGCCGCGCTGCCGGAACAGCGAAAACAGATGCATCGCCGGGTAGTGCACGCCGACGCCGATGCCCTGCGCCTTCATGCCGGCGATGAATTCGCCGCGGCGCGGTGCGAGCCGGGCCGGCAGCAGCGGCTGGAACATGTGCCAGTTGCCGTGCCCCTCGAGGTCCCGCGGCGGCAGCGTGAAGCCGAGCGCCGGGTCCCAGCGGGCGAAATAGCGCTCGGCGAGCTGGCGCCGCCGGCGGTTGAACTCATCGAGGTGGCGAAGCTGCCCGAGGCCGATGGCGGCGGCCACGTCGGTGAGGTTCGCCTTGCCGCCCCAGGCCTCGACCTCCATGCCGCCGTCCGGCAGGCGCGTCACGCCCTGCAGGCGCAGCTTCTCGAAGCGCCGCGCCTCTTCCTCGTTGTTCAGGACCAGGCAGCCGCCCTCGGAGGTCGTGAAGTTCTTGTTCGCATGGAAGCTGAACGAGACCAGGTCGCCGAAGCTGCCGATCTCGCGACCGCCCCAGTGCGCACCGAAGGACTGCGCCGCGTCCTCGATCACCCGCAGCCCGTGCTTCTTCGCGAGCGCGTAGAGCCGGTCGCGGTCGACCGGCAGGCCGGCCAGGTCGACCGGAATCAGCGCGCGGGTGCGCGGCGTGATGGCGCGCTCCACCTGGTTCAGGTCGATGTTGCGCGTGACCGGGTCGGCGTCGACGAACACCGGCGTCGCGCCGACCGCCAGCACCACGTTGGCGGTCGCCACCCAGCTCAGCGGCGTGGTGATGACTTCGTCGCCGGGCCCGATGCCGCACAGGCGCAAGCCGAACTCCAGCGAGACGGTGCCGGAGTTGACGAGGCGCACGGGCCGGCCGCCCAGCCGCTGCGACAGCGCGGCTTCGAGTTCGGCGCATTTCGGGCCGGTCGTGATCCAGCCCGAGCGCAGCACCTCGCCGACCTCGGCGATCGTGCGCTCGTCGATCGACGGGCGGGTGAAGGGGAGGAAGGGTCGCGTGCTCATGCACGGCTCCCGGTTGATTGACTTTTCATTTCTTGATGACGACGACGCGTCGCTGGTCCTCGAAGACGGTATGCATCGGCAGGCCGCGCTGCTGAAGCTCCAGCCAGGTCGGCTTCTCCATGTAGGCGGCGGCCTGGGGCAACGACTGCCACTTGGCGGCGAACTCGTCGAGCGTCTTGATCCACCGCTGCGGTTCCAGCGATTCTCCCAGGGCGAACTCGTCCGTGTACTCGACCAGCACCACATTGCGCCCCAGGTAGAACGGAAGCGTCTGATCGTACGCCCGGATGGCGAAGACCGGCGTTTCCGGCGTGATGTGCGGCTGCAGCGCGGCGGCCAGCGGCGCGGCGCTCTTGAGCTGTCCGTAGGTGTTGTGCGCCTGGATGACCGCCAGGGTAGCGACGAGATGGGCGAACGCGAGGCTCACCACGGCCGCCGTGAGTGCACGCCGTCCGAGCAACCACCACGCGGCCAGTGCACCCGCGAGGAAGATCACCGCGCCCAGCCGCACCGCGCCGGCGAGCGGCTCCAGCACCGCGACCGGCGTGCTGGCCGACGCGAAGCGCGCCGGATCGATGGCGAGGGCGAACAGGAGCACCCATGCGAGCACCGGCAGCAGCAGGTGCCAGCGCAGGGCCGAAGGGGCGGTGCGGCGCAGCTGCACGGTCACCAGCAGGGCCAGCGCCGGGAACATCGGCAGGATGTAGGACGGCAGCTTGGAGCCCGACGCGCTGAAGAACAGGAAGACGAAGACGCACCAGACGAGCAGCACGTCGCGCACCGTGATCCGCGAGCTGCCTTGCGTTGCGGGGTCCTTGCGCAGCAGCCAGGGGAGCGCGCCGGTCCAGGGCAGCATTCCGCCGATCAGGAGCGGCACGTAGTACCACCATGCGCCCTCGCGCTGGTGCACCTGCGTCAGATAGCGCGCGAAGTGCTCGTGGATGAAGAAGAATTCGGCGAAGGCCGGATTCCGCATCGAGACCAGCACGAACCACGGCGCCGCGAGCGCAAGGAAGATCACCAGGCCCGAAGCCCAGTGCATGCCGCGGCACAACCCCATGTCGCGCCGCCACAGGCTGACGAAGACCAGCACCGCGCCGGGGATGGCGAGGCCCACCAGCCCCTTGGACAGCACCGCCCCGGCCATGGCGGCCCAGGCCAGCCAGATCCAGCGGCGGCGCGCGCGGGGATCGGGGGTTTCAAGGGCCAGCAGCACGCCGCAGAGCGCCAGGGTCAGGAACAGCGTCAGGCCGCTGTCGAGCGTCAGGAAATGGCTGTTGCCGATGAGCCAGGTCATCGATGCCGCGACGGCCAGCGCCTGGACGCCGGCTTCGCGCCCCCAGAGGCGGCCCGCGGTGAAGCCGACGGCCAGCAGCGTCAGGAAGCCCGCCAGGCCCGGCCAGAGCCGCGCGCTGAACTCCGACACGCCGAGGCCGAGGAAGGCCAGCGCGCCGATCCAGTACTGCAGGATCGGCTTCTCGAAATAGAAGAGGCCGTTCAGCCGCGGCGTCACCCAGTCGCCGCTGCGCGCCATCTCGAGCGCCAGCGCGGCGTAGCGGCCTTCGTCGGGGCTCACCAGGGCCCGGGTGCCGAGCGTGGCGAACCAGACGAGGCCCAGCACGGCGAGAACCGCCACGAGGCCCAGCGAGGTCCGTGCGAAGACACTGCGTGAAGCCGGCGTGGCCGGAGAATTCCGTCGGGAGTCAGTCTCGGCGGCAGTTGCGCCCAAACCCTGATGGGCTATCGTTTTCATGAATCGTTGGCAGGCAGGAAATCAAAAGTGGCGTATCGAGACGGGACCTTGCCCTGCGAAGCCGCCCCGAAGGTGCCAAATCGGGATGAATCTCAGGTGAACACGCCCGCGGACGGGCGGAAATGGGCTGTCAGTCAGTCCGACAGCCCTGCGCGCGCCAGCTCCACGTCCAGGCGCTCGCGCGCATCTGCCGGTTCCAGACCCGCCGCCTTCTCGTAGAGCCGCGTCGCTTCGGCCATGCGCGAATCGCCGTCCAGCATCAACAGCCCGCGAGCATATTCCATCAGCGCGGCGGCCGAATTCGGATTGAGCTGCAGGCCGCGCTCGAACAGCTCCACGGACGTTTCCGCGCGCACCCCGTAGGTCATGCGGCCGACCAGGCTGCCGACCTTGTCGATCACCTCGGCATGGAAGGCCGCCAGCGCGATGTGGGCATCGGCATGGCGCGGTTCCAGCTCGATCACGCGCTCGAGCGCGCCCTTGACCTTCGAGCCCAGGCCCTGCGCCAGCGCGCGCGCCACGCTGATGCCCTGGCTGTAGCGGCCCAGCGCGTAGGCCTGCCAGTAGAGCGCCTGGCAGTTGTCCGGCTCGGCGGACGCCTGCGCCGCGGCGCGTTCGGTCACCTGCTTGAAGAGCGCGAGCCGCACCGACTCGCGCGGCTCGAGATAGTTGGCGTAGACCGCGGTGGCCTGGTTCGCGAGCGCCAACCCGTCGACACCCAGCTTCAGGGCCAGCGCCACCGCCTGCTCGAATTCCCCGCTGTGATAGAGCGCCCAGCCCTCCGTCATCGGACCCGTCGCGGGTGGCTTCACCCACTGGCCCGCATGCAGCCGGTCCCATTTCGCGAGCAGGCTGGCGCGATCGAAGCGCGGGCAGTCCCGGTAAGGAAGCCGGGTCCACGGTCCGGCGACATTGACGCCGCTGGGGACCTGCACTGTGGTGGGATGGAGATCCGAGGGCGTCATTCTTGGGGGGAGTGAGGTCAGATCGTGGCGGGTTGATGATCTTCGCCCGAATATGCGTTGCTGAGTGTCAGCAAATGCCTACGCTGCTCGGGGGCGAGATAGGGCGCGAGCAGGTGCAGCGTATGGTGTGCGCCGCGCAGCAGCGCCCCCTGCGCGTGCGCCGGCTCCAGCGCCTCGCGGGGATTGCGCACGTACTCGTAGCTGAGCCAGTAGGTCAGCACCACCACCATGCTCTGCGCGAGCGTGTCGACCTCTGGCGGGGCGATGCAGAGGTGTCCCGCGCGGCTCAGGCCGGCCAGAAGGGTGCGGATCGCGCGCGCTTTATTCTTTAGTACTACCTGGAACTGGGTTTCGAGATGCCGGTTCTTGCTCAGCAGATCGTTCAGGTCGCGGTAGAGAAAGCGGTAGCGCCAGATCAGCTCGAACAGGCTGTGCATGAAGAACCAGGCATCCTCGACATCGTGCACGCCCTCGCTGGCATGCAGCAGCTCGTTGAGCTCGCATTCATAGCCTTCGTAGAGCCGGTTGATCAGCTCGTCCTTGGCGGGGTAGTGGTAGTAGAGGTTGCCGGGGCTGATGTTGAGCTCGCCGGCCACGAGCGTCGTCGAAACGTTCGGCTCCCCGAAGCGATTGAACAGTTCAAGCGCTGCTTCGAGGATCCGTTGTGCAGTGCGGCGTGGCGCTTTCTTGGCCATGTCGTAGCCCCGGGGTGTGTCTCCGGCGGACACTCTAGCGCAAGTCCTCGAAAACGGGTGGATTCGCGCGCGACTCCGCGCGACTGTGCGCGACTGTGCGCGACTGGGCGGGGCCGAGGCAACGCCGCGCCGGGTCAGTCAGGCGCCGCCGGTGGACTTGTGGCGCTGCGAGGGCTTGGATGCCGTGTCGGCGGAGGCCTTGCGCGTCGTCGTCGTCTTGCGCGCTGCGGCACGTGCCGGCTTGGCCGCGCCGCCCTGCCGCCGCAATTCCGCTTCGAGCGCCTCGACGCGCGCCTGCAGCGCCGCGACCTCCTGCGCCGACGGCATGCCCAGCTTTTCGAGCGCGCGCGCGACGCGGTCCTCGAAGATGTTCTCGAGCTTGCCCCAGCCGCCGGCGGCCCGGTTGCTGAACTCGCTGGCGAAGCCCGCCATGCGCGCCTGGGCCTGCGCCAGCGTTTCCTCGGCCGCCTGCTGCGTCCGCTTCTGCACGCTGACGCCGTCCTTCACCAGCGCCTCGAATGCCTTGCTGCCCTCCTGCTGCATCTTGGCGAAGGCGCCGAGGCCGGCGAGCCAGATTTGCTGGGCGGAGTCCTTGATGCGGTCGCTTGCGGCGGAAGACGCGTCTTCACTGCTTTGGGATGGCTTTTCCATGGACGGATCTCCGAGTGTGAATGCTTCGAATGTAGACCACTGCCCGCCCTGGTTTTAGGGCTGCGCATCCAGAGCTCACTGGCGGTCTTGGTAAATGTCCTACACGACTCGGGTAATTCGGCTGACGATAATCAAGCCTGACTATGGTCTGACCAGGGCTGCGATATGCACGCCGTTCAATAAAAAAGTACTCATAGGCCGTCGCCCGTAGTCCTTCCCCACGCAATAAGAATTCATGAGCTTTCGTTTTCGCCGGGTCGTTTTCATGGACGACTTTTTTCGCTCCCCCGACAACGGGCTGCCTTCCAACCCTGTCAATCGGCGGTTCCTTCGCAAACTGTTCGAATCGGCCGCGACGCGACTGGGACTCGCCTGCGATGAAGCCTTTGCTTCCAGCGACGGCGGCTTGATGGACGTGGCGGCCGCGATGGAGGCACTGTCGTTGCCGTGTTCCGTCGAGGGCTGGGCGCAGTCGACGATCGCCGACATTTCGGCGGTCAGCGGGGCGGGCCGATTCCCCGATCTGGATTCGCGATGCCTCGTCATCGGCTGGGGGATGCCGCCCTCGCTGCTGAACTACATCGATGGAAGCGGGGCCGTGTTCATCGATCTCGAAATCGATCCGATCCGCTTCACGGCGCACCTGAAGTTTTGCGCGCGGACCAATGACCGTTCCACGGAAGAAGCGTTGCGCAAGCTTCGCATCGACGATGCGCACTCCTGGAATGACGCCGCGGCCCTGATGGGCTATTTCGCGCGTCGTGGCGGGCGGAGCCTGTTCGACGCCAGTGTCAGTGTGGGCCTCTTCGTTGGCCAGACCTCGGTGGACCTGGCGCTTGTCGAGAATGGAAGGCTGGTACGCCCCGTCGATGCAATCGACCGTGTCCGGGATCTTGCGAGCAGCGTCGATCTGCTGGTCGTCAAGCGACACCCGTACGAGCCTGGTGGTGCGCATCTGGCCGAGCTTGTGCGCGATATTCCAAACGCGCTGTGGACAAACGAGAACATCTACGCATTGCTGTGTGCCGACAACCTAAGTTTTGTCTCGGGCCTGTCTTCGGGCACCCTGCGGGAGGCAGAGTTTTTCCTGAAGCCCGCCCATCACTTGATCGAGGCAGATCGGAACAATCCGCGGCGACTGCCGCGAAGCTGTTCCCCGTGGTATTCCATGCCGGCCACGATTGCCTCGATCGAGACGATGACGGAGGTTTGCGTGTCGCAGGGATTCCTCGATCGCGCGGTTCGTGTCTTCTTCCCCAGGCGAGCCGACCTTGCACCGCCGAGCGACGGTTTCAGGGAGGATGCACTGGATCATGCCTTTGGCTTCCGCTGGGGCCTGGATGGCGCCCAGCAGGGGCTCCCGGTCCTGCCGCGTCTCGAACTCGATCGCGGCCTCGGTGCCTCCGAAAGCGTGCCGGCGACCGCATGGCTTGGCGAAGGCTGGTCGACCCCGGAGCCGTGGGGTGTCTGGTCACAGGGTGAGCTTGCCTCCGTCATCGTGCTGCTCGAGTCGCAGGCAGGCGCTTTGGCTGCTTCTGAAATTCAGCTGACAGGTCAGCTGTTCACACCTCAGGGACATCTTCCCGAGCTTCTGGTGAGCATTGATGGAGGCCCTGCCTGGCGCCCCGAGGTTCGAAGGACTGCGGAGGACGAAGGAGCAGTCACCTTGAGCGTGCCTTGGCCGAAGGCCAGCGATCGGAGCGTGCTGGTGGTCAATCTGCATATCCGGAATCCGATCAGTCCGTTGGATGCAGGGATGAGCGAAGACAGCCGGCGCCTGGGGTTCGGGTTGCGGCGACTGGGTATTGAGAAGCTCGCCGTTAATCGAGCCGCACGCGTTGGAGCGGGCGGGTCTTGCCGGGCGCAGTCCTTACAGCACATGGAGACCCATTGCAACTCAACGGCTGATATGGCTTGATCCTGTCAAGAGGACGAACCGATCTCTCCGGCTTGCGGATTGCAGAGTGGTTCGCGATGCCGGATAGGGAACGCGACGGAGCCGGGTGCGTAAGCGACGGTTGATCATGCTGATATGCGTGGATTGGCTACCGACACTTCATGTGTTCGTCGCGGGGCTGCCTGCTTTCTAGGGTCTGCGGTTGGTCACTTGAATGGCTGCGCAATAGCCGTGCCGAGGATTCCCCTGTGGCCGTGGCTGCGCCGCGTTCCCGATCCGGCCTCAAGAGGGGATGTTCGATAGGCGCCTCCTTGGCGGTGTCTGCCATGTCATCGCGGCTTCACGTAGGGTGCCGCAGGCGGCGTCACCTCGCACGCAATGGCCCACACGAAGCCCGAGAGTTCGCGCGCGATGGCCACGACGATCTTGTTGTGCGGCATGTGCCGCGCCCTCAGCCGCTTGAAGCGCGCACACAGCCGCAGCTGCGCCGTCCAGGCGATGTCGGTCACGGCCTTGGGCAGTTCCGACTGGCGCTTGGCGATGTCTGCGCTGACGCGAGCCGAATAGCGGTACAGGTGCGCCACCTCCACCAGCATGCGTCGTGCGGCCGAGTTGCCGGCCTTGGTGATGGCCCCCTGGCGGCGGCGCTGGCCGCTGGAGTCCTCGCTGGGCACCAGGCCCAGGTAGGCCATCAACCGGCGCGGATTGTCGAAGCGGTGGAAGTCCTGGATCTCGGCCACCAGCGTGACCGCGGCGACGAGCTGCACACCGCGCAGCGCCTGCAGCGCAGCCACCACCGGTGCCAGAGACCAGTCCACCAACGCATCGCGCAGCGATTGCTCCAGCCGTGCGATGCGTGCCCCCGACTCGCTCACCGCGTGCAGGTACTCCTGGAAGGCGATCTGCTGCGCGGCGTGCGGCAGCGCCAGGCCGGCCAGCCAGCGCAGATGCGCCGCCGTCCATGCACTCTTGCCCGCGTACACCACGCCGCTGCGCAACAGCAGTGCCTTCAGCCGGTGGCGCGCGTTGCGCTGCTCGCGCACGGCGTCCTCGCGCGCTCGCACCAGGTCGCGCAGCGCCTCGTCCACGGCGTCGGGCACTCGCACAGCATTGAGTTCACCCGCGCGCGCCAAGCGCGCCAGCATCAACGCATCGCGGCGGTCGGTCTTCACCCGGTCGCCTGAACGCTTGGGGATGGACGAGGGCGCCACCACCTCACAGTGGTAGCCCAGCGCGGCGAGGTGGCGCTGCAGCACAAAGCCGCAGGGGCCCGCTTCGTAGACCACCTGCACACAATGGCCCCGGCTGACCAGGCGGCGCAGCGCCTTGCTCACGGCAACGAGGCCGCCGGCGACCGCACCCAGATGGCGCACTTCACCGTCACGACCGGCCTCGGCCAAGGCAATGTCGATGCTGTCCTTGTGGACGTCCAGGCCAACGTAAACGGTGGCCGCAGTGGTGGTAGATTGACTCATGGCCCGTCTCCTTGCACGTTGCAGGCTGTCCGCCCCTCGGGGTACAGCCTTGTGGCTCGGCGCACCCCACGGTGCGCAACCCACGGTAGTCCCGGAGACGGGCCTCCTCAACGGCTCAAGCCATTCTGTCTAGGCGTGGCGCTGTTGAAAGAGGGTCTGAGGGTCGCCACGAAGCGTGCTGACGCCAATGGAAAGGGCCGAGGCGTGGGCCTCCTCCTTCGCGCGCTATCCCATTGAGCCATGCGCTAACCCGAGCTTTGAAGACTGAAGCTCGGCAGAGCGAGCATTGGCGCGGGTTCGCGCCTTTTTTTGGGCCGATTGTGTTCCCATGTAAATGGTGTATGTTTTCCTTGTAAATACGGCTTCATTGAATACCATGTAACGCATGTACATCGAGACCGTCCCCAACCGCAACTCCCCGCCCGCCGTGCTGCTGCGCGAGGGCTATCGCGAAGGCGGCAAGATCGTCAAGCGCACCCTGGCCAACCTGTCGCACTGGGATGCGCAACTGGTCGAGCACTTTCGCCTCCTGCTCAAGGGCGGCGTGGCCGTCGAGTCGCTCGACGCGGTCATGACCATCGAGCGCAGCTTGCCCCACGGCCATGTGGCCGCCGTGCTCGGCGCGGCGCGCGCCTGTGGGGCCGAGAAGTGGTTTGCCAGCGCGCCCGAGCAGTTGCGATCGGTGCTGCTGGCCATGCTGTGCGCACGCGTGCTGGGACCCGCTTCCAAGCTCGCCACGCATCGCATGCTGCACGACGACACCGCCACCAGCTCGCTGGGCCGCGTGCTGGGCGTGGGTCAATGCCAGGCCGATGACCTGTACCGCGCCCTGGACTGGCTGCACGAGGCGCAGCCCACCCTGGAGCGGGCCTTGGCGCGCAAGCACCTGGTGGGCAGCACGCTGGTGCTGTACGACCTCACCTCGACCTGGCTGACGGGACACTGCTGCGAGCTGGCCGCCCGGGGCCATTCACGCGACGGCAAGCGTGACGATCCGCAGATCGTCTTCGGGCTGGTGTGCACGAGCGAAGGCTGCCCGATCGCGGTGGAGGTGTTCAAGGGCAACACGGCTGACCCGGCCACGGTGGCCTCACAGGTGGCCAAGCTCAAGGAGCGCTTCGGCATCCAGCGCCTGGCCTGGGTGGGCGATCGCGGCATGCTCACCAGCGCACGCATCGAGCAGGTGCTCAAGCCCCAGGACATGGACTGGGTCAGCAGCCTGCGCGCGCCGCAGATCGCGCTGCTGGCCGCCGAGCAGGGCCCCTTCCAGCCATCCCTGTTCGACCAGCGCAACCTCATCGAGCTCACGAGCGAGCACTTCCCCGGCGAGCGGCTGATCGTGTGTCGCAACCCCGCACTGGCCGAGGAGCGTGCGCGCAAGCGCGGCGAGTTGCTTGCCGCCACCGAGGCCGATCTCGGCAAGATTGCCGCGGCCACGCAACGGGCGCGCAACCCGTTGCGCGGCGAACAGGCCATCGCCCTGCGCGTGGGGCGCGTCATCGAGCGCTTCCACATGGCCAAGCACTTGGAGCTGACCATCACCGACACCGCGCTGAGGTGGACGCGCAAGACCGACGCCATTGCCGCCGAGGCCGCGCTGGACGGCCTGTACGTGATCCGCACGAGCTTGGCCGCCACACAACTCGATGGCCCCGCCGCAGTCGCCGCCTACAAGAGCCTGGCCCATGTCGAGCGGGCCTTCCGCTGCATGAAGACCATCGACCTGCATGTGCGCCCGGTCTTTCACTACAACACCGAGCGCGTGCGCGCCCACGTCTTGCTATGCATGCTGGCCTACTACGTGGAGTGGCACATGCGCGAGTGCCTCAAGCCCATGCTATTCGATGACGAGTTCATCGAGCAGGCCCAGGCCGCTCGCGCCTCACCCGTGAACAAGGCGCTGCGCAGCGAACACGCCAAGGCCAAGGACGCCACCAAGCGAGGCGACGACGGCTCGCCCCTGCACAGCTTTCGAACGCTGGTGCAGGACCTGGCCACCGTGGCCTACAACATCACCTCCACCAGCCTCAACCCCAACGCCAAGATCGTCATCACCACGCGCCCCACGCCAGTCCAGGCCAAGGCCTTCAAGCTGCTCGGCGTGAACCCCGTCTGTTCCCAGTAGCACACCCACACATTTCAAGAATGTCTCGATGAATCATGGACTTGCGTGCGGCTGTCTTCAAAGCTCGGGCTAACGGTGGGCGAGCATAACTTTACCGCTGCTTCATCTTCCGCCGGCGGCTCCTTGTGTTTCGGGCACTTCGATGCGCGCGATAGGCATGTGAAGATCGTGAAGCCACGTGTCGCCCTCTGCAACCAGCGAGAACTGCAATTCGCGAGGGCCGGGGTCGCGTGGGACGTGAATGACCACCGGAACCGATGCCTCCTCGCCCGGCGGAATTGACAGGTAAATGTCCTGGCGACCGTCCCAGGGCGGGTCGGCGAGATCATCGGATGCTGGCATTCGTACGAAACGCCAGGCGATGCGCAGCGGATTCCCTGTACGCGAGAGCGTGTGAATCGTCGAGCTTCCGCCGTTATGGATCTTCAGCACGGCGTTGAGCGCGTCAGGCGCAGTAGCGGTCACGAGCGCGTCGAGCTCGATCGCCCGGGCCTGTTGCTCATCGGGCGGCGCGGCCGCGGCATCCGTCGCGACATGTCTGTCCGGACACTCTTCGAGCGGAATCCAGCGCGTGCGCGCCAGAACTTCTTCTGGCGTGGTACCGAACCGAATGAAGTGCAACCGGGGCATCGAATACAAGCGCACCGCAGGCGAGACGCACGGAAACGCATATCTGTAACCCGGCGGCTCGTACCCTGAATAGCCGTTGAGCGTCGGAACACGGTGGTCCTGGGCGAAGATCATTGCATCCAGTTCGGCCATCATGTATGGCTCTTCAGAGCGTCCGGTCACATATACGATGGATCCGCTCTTTAGCGACGCACCGGCGACGGCCTGCTCAAGGGGCGCGATGCGACTGCGCCATTGCTCGATGGACGCATTGCCCGGGCGGTACGCCAACGTTTCCAGCAGCAGTCCCAAGACCACGGCCGCGGCCGCGGCCGTGCTCGCAGGGGCCGGATTTCGACGCAAGCCTTCGGCACCGATGGCAGCCATGATGGCCACTGGCAGCATCATCACCAGGCCGATCCGGCTGACGGCCCGAATCGACGAAATCCCGGGCACCTTCAGAAGCATCGCGTAGAACGAGTGACCGTCCACATAGAGCGTCGCCGCGACCAGAATCGCGAGAGTCGCGAAGGAGAATGCCAGGAGGCGCCGCCGATGCAGAGGAGCCTTATTGTTGGCCGTCAGCAGCGCGCAAAGAACGAGCAGGATCGGGATGAACCCAAAAAACAGTTGATGCTCTCCGCGGGCCGGGATTTGCGCCCCCGTTTCCAGAATCTGGCGGTAGACCTCGGCGCGATCCGCCACCAAGTAGCTTTGCGGCCGGGGCAGCATGGACATGATTTCCGCGATCGACCGGCTGATTCCGTAGGAATGGCTGATCCGCAGATACCGCAGAAGCAACACGGCGACTGCGACGGCCGCCATGAGCGCCAGGACCAGGGGGCGCATGATGCCGCCGCGCATAGCCGGCATGCTGATTGAACTGGCCGGAAATGGCCTCAGGGCGGGCACGAGCATCGCCACCGCCGATGCCACCAGGAGGTAGCCGGTGAACACGCCCAGATATATCGAGCAGAAGAACTGAACCGCGACCCACGCCACCAGTCGGGCCAGATCCTGCGCGCTTCGCGTCTCGCTGAACTGGATGAACGCGAGGTAGGCGAACGGCAGGGCAAAGCGGTAGGTCAGTTGCGCATGTACTTCCTGCGCGAGGAGAGGTGGGGCGAATGTATAGACGAAGGCGCCTACGGCGGCAGCAAAGGAGTCGAACCGGAGCCGCCGTAAGACGACGTACATTGCGCCAAAGTTCAAGGCGAATCCGACAGCGAACCAGGCATCGAAAGCATGCTCCCGGCTCAGACCCAGGAAGCGGAACAGCACGTAGACCGGGCCGGTGCCGAAGTGGTTGTCGCTGAACGCAAGCGTGCCCCGCGCGGGATAGAAGAAGGTCGGCGACCACAGGGAGGCCGTGTCGCCGCGCACCCACTGGTACAGGTGCTCGAGGATGACGCTGTTGAAGCGCGCGTCGCCTATGTCGCCCGGCACGGCCCGGAACCAGTCCGTCGCCCGCAAGAGATAGCAGAAGACGCCGATGAGAAACAGCAGGAGGGCAGTGCCGGGCCAGTTCGAAGATTGCTTGCGGGTGGCGGTCATCGAACGGATCATTTGCAGAGGTAGTCCACCTGAGCGGTGCTATGGCGGAACGGGTCCGTCAAGTCATCGCTGTATTGGCCCATCAAGAGCCGCCGCTTGGGCAGCAGGTGCGTCCGAAAGAACCGGCTGAAGGTCGCCAGCCGATCTCCCTTGGCCGTGAGGCGAACGCACCCGTTGTCTATCTCGATGGTCCCCGACTCCATCTGCTCGGTCAGGCGCACGTCGACAAGCCGATGCTCCTTGACATATTCCTGCGTGAAGACCTCGGCGAATCGGGCTTGCTGGATGCCGCCGCCGCGCTGCTGAAGCTTTTCCAGAATGTAGAAGGAAAGCGATCGATCCAGCACCGCTGGCACCGAGATGGCGAGCGAATAGGCCGTGAGGACCCAGATGATCAGCATCTGGCACTTCTCGAACGAATTGAAGATCGCGAAGGACTCGACGCGCCACACAAGGGCAGCGGTGATGATGGCCGCCAGAACGCCGTCCACGATGGCGCTGTAGAAGACCACGTTGACTCGAAAGAACGCGATGTGCCCCCAGTAGATCAGGCAGGCAAGCACGACGAAGAACGTCGAGGCGGCGAGGAATTTGACTGCTTTCATGACGCGGAAAAGACCAGTAACTTGTTGCCCAGATAGCTCAATGCGGTCTGAAGAACCGTCGCAATCGCGAAGCCCACGGTGTAGTTCAGGTGGAACGTGTCGGTCCAGACGAAGAGCATCAGACCGTGGAGGCATGCAATGGAGGCGTAGAGCGCCAGAAATCTCGCCGCCTGGCGCAGCAACGGGGCTTCCTTGCGACGGAAGACAAAGAATCGGCTTCCGATGAAAGAGGCGGTGATGCCAAACCATGCTGCGATGAAGTTCGCCACGCCTGCCGACGGAATCCCGAGCACCTTGAGGTTGAAGCTCAGCACGCCGTAGTGGATGGCCGTGGCCGCCACACCGTTGACGACGAAGCGCCCGAGCTCCGCGACGTGGGGAGCGATGGGCTTGCGCCTGAGGGTCATGCCGGCACGCAGTCGGTGCGCTCGACCGATTCGACGAACAGTTCGTACGCGGCTTGCGCCGGTGCGCCCGACTTGCTGACACCCGTGAGCATGAGGCTCATCAGCGCGAGAGACCCGGTCTGCAAGAACACCAAGAGCAGGATGCCGAGAGCGACCGAAAACCAGCCCGGCGTGGCAAACCCCGACAGCTTCAGGACGACGGAAGCCAGCCCGGCGACGATGGCGAGCGCGCCCATCAGCGTGGAAGCAATGCCGACGCGGACGAGCACGTCCTCAGCGAACACCATGACGCCTCGAAAGCCGTGCAATGCGAGTCCGACGAAATTCATCTTGCTCTTGCCCGCGTAGCGGGGGCCGCGGTCCAGTGCGCAAGTCACGACTCGAAGGCGCGAATTCAGGACGCAACTCGCCACGTGCGTCCAGAGTTCCTGCATCGCGGCGAGTCGCTTGACGGCGCTCGGCTTGAGCGCCATGAAGTTGCCGAAACTGATCTGGCGCCCCGTCAACAACTTGAACAGTCTCTTGTAGACCGCATAGAAGGCCTTGAAGCGCAGGCTCTCGACGCGCGTCTTGCGCTGTGCAACCACGAGGTCCACCTCGGATGAGTCGAGGCCTCGAAGCAATTCGGAGATGGAGGCGGGGACATCTTCGCCGTCCGAATCCATCACGACGACAGGCATGGTTGCCATGTGGTCCGCCACGTAGCTCAGCCCGACCGCGATGGCGCGCTGGTGGCCGACGTTGCGGCGCAGGCGAATGACCGTCCCCCCCAGGCCGGCTGCGTTCAGCCGGCCGATGTCGACGGGTTGGCGCACCGATCCGTCATCCACAGCCACGACATGCACCTTGCTGCCGAAGATGGTCGCCAGTTCCTGGAACAGACGCGAGGAGGCCTCGGCGTCCTCGAAGACCGGGGTGACCACTACGAATGCGGAAGAATTGGCGCTCATCGTGTTGAGAAGTTGAGAGGCATCAATCGGAACCATGGGCCGTGTTCCAGGAGCCGGAAGCACAGGCGATGCCCCGGGAAAGTTGCCGGTCCACCGCCAGCGTGGTTGGTGGAGCCCCTGCCTGTTCCTTCCCGGAATGTCCCGCGGCCGGCATTGAGGTCAGCCATCGTCGACGCGGAATGATGGCCGACATTCTGCCGCAAGGGGCAGCGTCCCTCGTTTGCCGGACCTGACGCTGCGGCGGTCACCGATTCGCAATGGGATAATCCCTCCTTGCCGGCCAACTGCGGCCTTTTTTTCAAGTTAGTCATCAACGGGGGACCCCATGATCCTGGTTACCGGTGGCGCCGGTTTCATCGGCGCCAATTTCGTGCTCGATTGGCTCGCCCAGAGCGACGAAGCGCTGGTCAACCTCGACAAGCTCACCTATGCCGGCAACCTGGAGACGCTGGCATCGCTGAAAGACAATCCGAATCATGTCTTCGTCCAGGGCGACATCGGCGACGCCGCGCTGGTCGACCGGCTGCTTGCGGAGCACAAGCCGCGCGCGGTGATCAATTTCGCGGCCGAGTCGCACGTGGATCGCTCGATCCACGGTCCCGAAGACTTCGTTCAGACCAACGTGCTCGGCACCTTTCGGCTGCTCGAATCGGTTCGGGGCTATTGGAATGCGCTGCCGGCCAGCGAGAAGGCGGCGTTTCGGTTCCTGCACGTTTCCACCGATGAAGTCTACGGCTCGCTTTCGGCGAGCGACCCAGCCTTCACCGAGGAGAACAAGTACGAGCCCAACAGCCCCTATTCCGCGAGCAAGGCCGCGAGCGATCACCTCGTGCGTGCATGGCACCACACCTATGGATTGCCGGTGCTGACGACCAACTGCTCGAACAACTACGGGCCTTTCCATTTCCCCGAAAAGCTCATCCCGCTGATGATCGTGAACGCGCTCGCCGGCAAATCGCTGCCGGTGTACGGCGACGGCATGCAGGTGCGCGACTGGCTCTACGTCAAGGACCATTGCAGCGCCATCCGTCGCGTCCTCGAGGCAGGCCGGCTCGGTGAAACGTACAACGTCGGTGGATGGAACGAGAAACCCAACATCGAGATCGTCAATACCGTTTGTGCGTTGCTCGACGAACTGCGTCCGCGGGCAGACGGCAAGCATTACCGCGAGCAGATCACCTATGTGACCGATCGCCCGGGTCACGACCGCCGCTATGCCATCGATGCGCGCAAGCTCGAGCGCGAGCTGGGCTGGAAACCTGCCGAAACCTTCGACAGCGGCATCCGCAAGACCGTCGAGTGGTATCTGGCCCATGGTGAATGGGTCCGCAACGTGCAAAGCGGTGCATACCGCGAGTGGGTGCAGAAGCACTACGCCGGCCCATCCGCGAAGGCATCGGCATGAAGCTGCTGTTGCTCGGCAAGGGCGGGCAGGTCGGGTGGGAACTGCAACGCAGTCTCGCGCCCCTCGGTGAACTGGTGGCGCTCGACTTCGACAGCACCGAGCTGCGCGCCGATTTCAGCCGGCCCGAGGAGCTCGCCGACACCGTGCTCAAGGTGCGTCCGGACGTCATCATCAATGCGGCTGCGCATACCGCCGTCGACAAGGCCGAAGGCGAAGTCGAATTTGCACGCAAGCTCAACGCGACCTCGCCCGGCGTCGTCGCCGAGGCGGCACGGCAGGTCGGTGCGCTGATGGTCCACTACTCCACCGACTACGTCTTCGACGGCAGCGGAAGCACGCCGTGGAAGGAAGACGACGCAACGGCGCCGCTCAGTGTGTATGGCCGCACCAAGCTCGAGGGAGAGCAGTTGGTGGCGGCGAATTGTGCGCGCCACCTGATCTTCCGTACGAGCTGGGTCTATGCGGCGCGCGGCGGCAATTTTGCCAAGACCATGCTGCGTCTGGCCAAGGAGCGCGACCGGCTGACCGTGATCGACGATCAGTTCGGCGCGCCGACCGGTGCCGAATTGTTGGCCGACATCACGGCACACGCGATTCGCGATACCTTGCGTGATCCCGGCAAGGCGGGGCTCTACCATCTCGTGGCCGGCGGCGAGGCGACCTGGTACGGCTATGCGCGATTCGTGCTCGAACAGGCGCAAGCGGCGGGTGTCGAACTCAAGGCCTCGCCGAATGCCATCGATCCGGTGCCGACCAGTGCATTTCCGACACCGGCCACGCGTCCGCACAATTCAAGGCTGGATACCCGCAAGCTTCAGGCGACCTTCGGTCTCACGCTGCCGCCCTGGCAGGCCGGCGTTGCGCGCATGTTGCGCGAAACGCTCTGACCCTCGAACAGAGAAGAACACATGACGCAACGCAAAGGCATCATCCTGGCCGGCGGTTCGGGCACCCGGCTGCATCCGGCCACGCTGGCGATCAGCAAGCAACTGCTGCCGGTATACGACAAGCCGATGATCTACTACCCGCTGAGCACGTTGATGCTCGGCGGCATGCGAGACATCCTCATCATCAGCACGCCGCAGGACACGCCGCGCTTCCAGCAGCTGCTGGGCGATGGGAGCCAGTGGGGCATCAACCTGCAGTATGCGGTGCAGCCGAGTCCGGACGGCCTGGCGCAGGCTTTCATCATCGGCGACAAGTTCGTGGGCAATTCGCCCAGCGCGCTCGTTCTTGGCGACAACATCTTCTACGGTCACGACTTCGTGCATCTTCTTTCGGATGCCGACGCCAAGCAGACTGGCGCAACCGTGTTCGCATATCACGTGCAAGACCCCGAGCGCTACGGCGTAGTCGCCTTCGATGCCAACGGAAAGGCCAGCAGCATCGAGGAAAAGCCGGCCCATCCGAAAAGCAGCTATGCGGTGACCGGGCTCTATTTCTACGACAACGAGGTGGTCGACATTGCCAAGGCGGTGAAGCCGAGTGCACGGGGCGAACTGGAAATCACAGCGGTGAACCAGGCCTACCTGGAGCGCGGCTCGCTGAATGTGCAGATCATGCAGCGCGGCTATGCCTGGCTTGACACGGGAACCCACGACAGCCTCATGGAGGCCGGCCAGTTCATTGCGACGCTCGAGCATCGGCAGGGCCTGAAGATCGCGTGTCCCGAAGAGGTGGCTTGGCGCAACCGCTTCATCACGACCGAACAATTGGAGGCGCTTGCCAAGCCGCTGGAAAAGAGCGGATACGGCAGGTACCTGATCCACTTGCTTTCCGACGAGGTGCGCTCGTGAAGGTCACGCCGACATCGATCCCCGAAGTGCTCATCATCGAGCCGAAGGTGTTTGGGGACGCGCGCGGGTTCTTCTTCGAGAGCTTCAATCAGAGGACATTTGACGAGGCGATTGGCAGGCACGTCGAGTTCGTGCAGGACAACCATTCGAGGTCGGTGAGAGGGGTGCTGCGAGGTTTGCACTACCAGATTCAGCAGCCGCAGGGGAAGTTGGTGCGGGTGGTGCGCGGCGCAGCCTTCGATGTTGCCGTCGACATACGCAAGTCGTCGCCAACCTTCGGTCAATGGGTCGGTGTCGAACTGACGGAAGACAATCACAAGCAGCTATGGGTGCCAGTGGGATTCGCGCATGGCTTCCTAGTCCTGAGTGAATCCGCCGATTTTCTCTACAAGACCACCGACTACTACGCACCGGCGCACGAGCGATGCATCGTGTGGAACGACCCGTCGATCGGCATCACTTGGCCCGATATCGGTTTGCCGCCTCAGTTGTCTGTCAAGGACCGCGATGGCGCGACATTTTCGCGAGCAAGCCTTTTCGACTGAACAGCGTCGCCCGGCGGGACTCACTCGAGCGGAAGCAATCTTGGATTCCTCCGGCCTTGCACGCCGTCCGCGCATCGTGTTCTCGACGGCGGTAGTGACGAGCGGACAGGCTGTGTCCTTCGCCAAATGGCTTCTTGCCTCCTCTCGGAAGACCGTAGATTCGTTCCCTTCGACGGCGATGAAGCAGTTGTCCGACAAAGGCGCCTGGAGGAATCGTCTCGCCGTAGGGCAGAATCGACCGAGGAGTGGACTGCTATTTTGGGGAAGTTGACGGTGGGGGGTGCAGCTGACATGACTGACGAAAAACTGTTCTATCGGGCGTTCGAGGACCGCTATCGAGGCTCCCGTTCGATGATTAAGCAGCGGTTGGAGGTGTACGTACCGTTTCTGGAACCCTTGCGTAGGCTGCAAGCGGAGGTCCACGTTCTGGATTTGGGTTGCGGGCGCGGCGAGTGGCTCGAACTCATGAGGGAGCGCGGTTTTGCGGCAAGAGGAATCGACCTTGACGACGGAATGCTTGCAAGCTGCTCGGAATTGGGGCTGGATGCCGGGCAGGAGGATGTGCTCGAGGCGCTCCGCCAGGCAGCAGATGCCAGTCTCTCAGTCGTGAGTGCATTTCACGTAGTGGAGCACCTGCCCTTCGAGACTGTGCGGCAAGTACTTGGAGAAGCCTTTAGGGTGTTGATACCCGGCGGCCTTCTGATTCTGGAGACCCCGAATCCGGAGAATCTGGTGGTGGGCACGTCGAATTTCTATCTCGACCCCACACACGAGCGTCCGATACCGCCGCTTCTGTTGAGCTTCGCCACTGAGCAAGCAGGCTTCCTTAGAAATAAGGTGTTGCGACTTCAGGAAGAAGCTGGCTTGCTCGCGCGGGCGCTCAGCCTTTCTGACGTGATCGGCGGGGCTAGCCCGGACTACGGCGTGGTGGCACAGAAACCTGGCCCCGGCGATGTGTTGGTGTTGTTTGAAAGTGTATTTGCACCGGAGTTCGGGGTGTCGCTGGATGCGGTGGCGCAAGCCTACGAAAGCCAGCTTCGGGAGCGAGGAGTGAGGCACGAAGAACGCCTGCAAAGCGCCAATGTCGATCTCCAACAGATGCGTGAAGCTGTCGATCATGTAAGGGAGACGCTGGAGTTCGTCGGGTCGGTCGTCGAGGCGGCTCGGCAGGCCGAGGCCCGCGCGCTTCTAGCGGAGGCGCGTGCCAATCGCGCCGAGGAGCGCGCCAAGCGCGTCGAGCATATGGCGACGCATGCAATAGCCCATGCGAACGACGTCGATGCCCGTGTCGCCCAAGTCGCCGTGCTTGTCGAACGGGAGCTCAACGCGAATCCGTTGCGTTCGATCGCTGCATCAATTCGAAAGGTGCGGGTATCAATGGTCCGCGGCATCAAGCGGGAAACAAGACGAATGCTGGCAACGACGGCGCGCGCAATCGTGCGATATCCACGCCTCAAGAGCGGCGTGGTCGATTGCCTCAACCTAGCGCCTTCCTTCCGAAAGCGCCTCAGCGTTGTGTTGGCGCCCCCGGCGAGCGCGATGGGCACGCCGGCCTCCGCAGCCGACATTTCCGAAGCGAAGTTGGAGCCAATCGAGACCATTGGGCTCCACTCCGCCCTGTCACCCCATGCACAGTCGATCTACCGGGAGCTTCATTTGGCCTTAAACGTTCGGAGCCACTAGACGATGCGCATCGTCATTGATCTTCAAGGCGCCCAGACCGAGAGTCGACTCCGGGGGATTGGACGCTATAGCATCTCGCTGGCTAGCGCCATGATCCGCAACCGGCGCGATCATGAGGTTCTCATCGCTTTGAGTGGCCTGTTTCCCGAAACAATCGACCCCATTCGTGCTGCGTTCAAGGATTTGTTGCCTCAGCGCAATATACGGATATGGGCTGGTGTTCCCCCCGTTGCGGCCAACGACCCGAAAAACGACTGGCGACGTCACGCGACCGAGGTCATGCGCGAAAACTTTCTGGCCTCGCTGCGTCCGGACGTCGTGCATGTCTCCAGCTTTCTCGAGGGTTTCAGCGACGATGCCGTCCACAGCATCAGCGAACGGGGTGAGTCCCATCTCCTGACTTGCGCGACCTTCTATGACGCCATTCCCTTGGTGCATAAGGCGAAATACTTGGATCCGAATCCTGCGTTCGCCGTTGCCTACTTCGAAAAGCTAGGCCATCTTCGACGTGCTGATCTGCTGCTGGCGATATCCGAATCAGCGCGCGATGAGGCGGTGCGCTATCTTGGAATGCCGCGCGATCAAGTTGTGAATATCGGTGCCGCGGCTGAACCGATCTTCAAGGTTGTCGAAGTCGAGCCACACGAAAAGGAGTCGCTGGGCCGTCGATTTGGCTTCAAGGACGGATTCGTCATGTATTCCGGCGCTACCGACGAACGGAAAAACCATCTGCGGCTCATCGAGGCTTTCTCGCTGCTAGACGCCGATCTTCGCGCGTCCTTCCCACTGTTAATCGTCGGCGGCATGCCGTCGGCACATCGTGATCGATTCGCAGCACACGCCCGTACGCTCGGGTTGACGGAAAGCGAGGTCATTTTCACCGGTCGTATCAGCGATGATGATCTTGTTGCTCTGTACAACTTATGCTCGCTGTTCGTCTTGCCGTCGCTTCATGAAGGCTTCGGATTGCCTGCACTCGAAGCCATGTTGTGCGGTGCGCCCGTCATCGGGTCGAACACGTCGAGCGTTCCGGAAGTGATCAACTGCTCGGACGCGCTCTTTGACCCTTACCGTCCGCTATCGATCACGCGCAAGATGGCGCAGGTTCTTTCCGACAAGAGTTTTCGCCGCGAACTGGCCTTGCACGGCCTCAATCAGGCTGCGAGATTTTCTTGGGATGCGTCCGCGATCCTTGCGATCGATGCGCTTGAGAGGCTTGTGAAGTCGGCGAATACGAGCGCGGTGGCGCCATCTAATGAAGAACTGCCACCTCGCCAGCGTACATCGCTCCTGATCGCCGAGATCGCGCGAATCACCGAATCCGAATTCGACGAAGCAGACCTCCTACGAACCGCCGAGGCCTTAGCGTTCAATATCCGAGCAGAACGACCAACGCTGTTTCTTGACATTTCGACCATTGTTCATGGCGACGCCAAGTCTGGCGTCCAGCGTGTTGTGCGCAGTCTATTGCACGAATTGCTGAACGCCTCAAAGGAAGGGCAAAACGTCGTGCCGATCTACTTCGAAGACGGACAGTACAGAGCGGTGAATGTGCTGACCGATGACGACGCAGCGGATTCGCGATATCTTCGCACCCGGCAGGTCGTGCAGTTCAATCAGGGAGACAAGTACCTCTCGCTTGACTTGAATGCGCATCTCGCGGGGTCGACACACGAGTTGCTTCTTGGTTTGCAGCGGATGGGCGTAGAGATGTACTTCATCATCTATGACATCCTGATCATGAGACGTCCCGATTGGTGGGCCGAGCAGGTGGCAGCCTCATTTCGGGGCTGGCTTCGGAGCGTGGTCCAGATTGCAACCGGGCTGATCTGCATTTCGGCGACCGTAGCGCGGGAACTAGGCGCCTGGCTATTAGAGAATCCGCCGGATCGCAGTCTGCCGCCAGCGATTCGAAGTTTTCACCTCGGCGCCGACCTCGAGAGCAGTCACCCGAGCTTTGGCATGCCGGATGATGCGGGCCAAGTATTGGACTGGATTGCAGCCAGCACCAGCTTCTTGATGGTCGGCACCGTCGAACCCCGCAAAGGGCACGCGCAAGCACTGGCGGCGTTTGAGTTGCTGTGGCAGCAATCCATGAATGTTACCCTTGTCGTTGTCGGCAAGAAGGGCTGGCTCGTCGATGAATTCTATGAACGCCTTCTGAACCATCCTGAGCAAGGGCGGAGACTCTTCGTCCTCGGAGGCGCCAGCGATGAGTACCTCGATAAGATCTATGCAGCGTGTTCCTGCCTGCTGATGCCAAGCGAGGGCGAAGGGTTCGGCCTGCCGCTCATCGAGGCGGCCATCAAGGGTAAGCCGATCGTCGCGCGCGACATTCCGGTCTTCCGCGAGATTGCAGGGACGCATGCGCACTACTTCAAGGGCCTTGCAGCGGCCGACCTGGCTGATTGCATCCGGGACTGGATGGTCTTGCACGAAAAGGGCCTAGAGCCTCGCTCGATCGGCATGCAATGGCTGACTTGGCGCCAAAGTGCAGACCAACTCCTCGCCGCGATATCAGAAGACGACTGAACTTAGACGGCGCGAAATGGACATCATTCAAAGCCTGGACCAATTAGACGAGCGACTCGCGGCCTGTGACGCGGCTGCCTCCGATGCCGAGTTGCGGCGGATATTCTCTACATTCCGCATGGAGCCGGAACCCAGCGACCTTGATCCTTTCTGTGACGCATACCTTGCCGAGCAGATGAAGCTCTACAAGCGTATCGCTGGCAAAGACTATTCATTTTTGAACGAAGTTTCGACTTTCGACGTGGAGGCGGCTGTGCGCAGGCCGTTTCCCTTCATCACGCAGAACGCGGAAGTGACGGGCAACCAATTGCTCGCCATCGGCAGCCTCTTGCGCCGGCTGGACGTGCCCGTCGGAGGAAGGATTCTGGAATTTGGGCCCGGATGGGGCAACACAACACTGGCAATGGCCATGTGCGGCTTTAGCGTCACTGCTGTCGATATCGAGAAAAACTTCTGTGAACTGATCCAACGCCGGGCCGAGCAACATTCGGTGTCTATCGAAGTCGTGCACGGAGACTTCATGTGGGCCGAATCTGTAGAGGAGCCCTATGATGCTGCGGTCTTCTTCGAGTGCTTCCACCATTGCGCCGATCACATGCGACTGCTGAGGGCTCTAGGGAGCGCAGTGAAGCCAGAGGGTGCGATCTATTTTGCTGGCGAGCCGATCGACACGAGTTTTCCAATGCCTTGGGGATTGCGCATGGATGGCGAGTCGTTGTGGGCGATTCGTAAGAACGGTTGGCTCGAACTTGGCTTCCGTGACGACTACTTCTCCCGGGCGCTCAGATCATTGGGCTGGGACGCGATCAAGCATGCGTCTGGCGATCATTTTGGTGCCAACGTTTGGGAGGCGAAACGGGTCAATCGATTCTCTGTGTCGATTCCTGCCGACACACGCATGCTAACGATCGTGGGCGTTCAAGACGCCCGGGGAATTACGGTGGAAACTGCCTCTGACGGGTGGGCGTTTTACGGGCCCTACGTTCGAGTGCCGGCTGGTCAATGGGTGGCGACGGCGACGTTCGATTCCGAATACCGCCCCGTAGGGCGTGGCATGGTCGACGTTTGCCACGGAGCGGATGTGAAACGCGTTGCAGCGATGGAGATTGACTTCGCGCACATGGGTGTTTCGTCGATCGAACTCGCGTTCGAACTCGACGAGGCAGTGACACAACTGCAGATGCGCTTCCTATGCATTGAAGGCGTTTCATTCCGCCTCAAGCACTTCGAGTTGCGCGCCGCATCGGGCCTGAGGAGTTAGTCGCGGTGATTGCACAAACGCCTTATGAGCACCTCCTCGAATCGTACGAGCATCTCTGCAAACGTTGCCAAGATCTTGAGGCCAGATGCCAAGCACTTGCATCTGCGGCAGGTGCAGATCAAATCGAGCAACTCCGACGCGAAATCGAAACTGAACGTCGGTGTTCGCGAGAGATTCTCAGTTCTCGATCTTGGAAGATAACGGCGCCTCTCCGCTTGCTGGGTCGAAGCCTGCGCCGCAGTCGCTGAACTCATATCGCATATTGGGCGCCTAAGCTCGATGATCTAAAGCACATCGAAGGGCAGCGATGAAGCGGTAACTCTTCCGGAACCCGCTAGACTTCCCGGGAGATGATTGAACCTCGAAACATGAAAGAAGAATACATCCGGCGGGCGGGACCAGCGGTGCTTGCGACGTGCGTTCTGGGCTTGCTCCTTCTCCGCTTTGGTGGCTATCTTCAGGCGTTCAGTTACGACCTCGTCCAGCACTACCTGCTCGTTGATGAATTGAGCCGGAACGGTGCGGTGCGACCCGATGCCTTTGAGCGCATTGGAGCGATGGCGATCTATCCGCCGATAGCGCACTGGTTGGCGACCTTGATCGGTTGGATTGGGGGAAGTGGTCTGGTCGGAATCACTCTCGTCGCGATCTCGGGCGTATTCTTCAGTTACTGGTCGATTTGTCGGCTTGCTGGCGATGGCTCGCTGGCTTCCTTGGTCGTAGTCCTCGCGGCATTTATTCTTCTAGAGGGCACGCGCTCGTTCGTCGGATGGGAGGTCGTAGCAAACTTCTTCTTTCCGCAGATCGTCGCTGATGCAGTCTATTTTGGTGCGCTTATCTGGTTGACTACCCAACGGTCGACGATCATCCAGATTTTCGGAGTTCTGTTGGTTGGCGCGGTTGCCATGTCGATTCAACCGCTGGTTGCGATTCATCTATTGGCGGTCGGATGCGTGCTGGTCTCTTTCGAGACTTTGCAGGTACTGAGGTCCCCCCTGGGGCGGGATTGGCGCCGGGCCTGTGGGCTTTGGTTAGTCATCCTGGCGGCCTCCATCGCCATCGTCGTACTGCATCCTGCCTTCAAGACTATGCGAGAGATTTCCTCCAACAACGGGTATCTCGAATTCGGCTACACACACGTGCTTCGCCTCGCGGTAGCGTGTGGTGCGATTGGCGCGTTTTGTCTCTGGAGGTGTTGGCGCGGGCGGGGAACCCGGACAGACGTTGTGCTCTCAAGCGCGTTGGTCGGAGCGGCTGGCCTCTGTCTGCTGCAATTTGCGCTGTTATTCATCCACGGCGACGGTTCGCTATATGCGGTCAAGAAGCACATGTTTCTCGTCGTCACTCTGACAGTCATCAACGCCGCGCGGGTACTCACCTCGCCGATTCAATTCAAGCGCGCCGACCTCCAATGGGTGGGCTGGCTCGCCCCGCTGACTGCGGGATTCATGTCAATGTCGCCGTTGGCCGGATTCAATACGCCTGTTGTCCCGATTGTGCGAGCGCTGGCTTATGCCAATCACGCCGCTGACTATGCGTTGCCGGGCTTTCGGCCTGGCAATACCGTAGCGGATGTCGCCGGCTTGCCTACGCTTGGCAACGTGCTTGTTTCGGTCACTGCATTTCAGCACCGATTCGATGCCACGGTCATCTCCTGGCAGCAAGGCGCGAATATCCGGAGCGGTGCCGAACTTGCCATGATCAGACGGTCACCCAATGTCGTTCGAAAGTGTCCGATGCGAAGCGCCGAGAGCGCCTCCTACGTCGTGGTGGATCCCGCGTGCCTGCACTCCTACCGTCTCGGAGACGTACTCCGGTTCGCAGAAGGCGGGAACGGATGGGACTACGTATCGAGCGGCTGGGGTGCTGCGGAACCGTGGGGGGCATGGACTTTTGGGGACGTCGGCGCGGTGCTCGAACTTGAGTTGTCCGAGCGGGCTCTCCCATCGGGTTTGCGGGTGGACGTTGAAGGGATGGCGTGGCTGCCGCCTGAGCATCCGACGCAAGCAATAGCCATCGAAATCAACGGGCGAGAAGTGGCGCAATGGAAATTTAGCCAGGAGTCGTCGCAAGGAACGCGCACCGCCCATATTCCACCGGATCTCGTCCGTGGCGGACGATTGAGGATCGTGCTAAGGGCACCGGGTGCCGTGTCGCCGCTGCAACTCGGCATTGCTCCCGATGCGCGAGTCCTCGGGATGGGCGTAAAGTCATTCTCGGTGAGGGCCGAGGGCGAATAGATTCCTGATCGAAGCGATCCAATCGACTGAAACCGGCCAGCCTAGACCGCAACCTCGTGATCAGGCCCTTTTTTCCGGGGCAGCAGCGGGTTGCCACTTTGGAGCACCCGCCGTTCGGACTTGTGATCGGCGGAGGTCGGGTTCCAAGTTTCGTCTTCACACGGCGGAGTGAAAGAGAAACGGTCGCCTAGTCCGAGCTTTGAAGACAGCCGCACGCAAGTCCATGATTCATCGAGACATTCTTGAAATGTGTGGGTGTGCTACTGGGAACAGACGGGGTTCACGCCGAGCAGCTTGAAGGCCTTGGCCTGGACTGGCGTGGGGCGCGTGGTGATGACGATCTTGGCGTTGGGGTTGAGGCTGGTGGAGGTGATGTTGTAGGCCACGGTGGCCAGGTCCTGCAGCAGCGTTCGAAAGCTGTGCAGGGGCGAGCCGTCGTCGCCTCGCTTGGTGGCGTCCTTGGCCTTGGCGTGTTCGCTGCGCAGCGCCTTGTTCACGGGTGAGGCGCGAGCGGCCTGGGCCTGCTCGATGAACTCGTCATCGAATAGCATGGGCTTGAGGCACTCGCGCATGTGCCACTCCACGTAGTAGGCCAGCATGCATAGCAAGACGTGGGCGCGCACGCGCTCGGTGTTGTAGTGAAAGACCGGGCGCACATGCAGGTCGATGGTCTTCATGCAGCGGAAGGCCCGCTCGACATGGGCCAGGCTCTTGTAGGCGGCGACTGCGGCGGGGCCATCGAGTTGTGTGGCGGCCAAGCTCGTGCGGATCACGTACAGGCCGTCCAGCGCGGCCTCGGCGGCAATGGCGTCGGTCTTGCGCGTCCACCTCAGCGCGGTGTCGGTGATGGTCAGCTCCAAGTGCTTGGCCATGTGGAAGCGCTCGATGACGCGCCCCACGCGCAGGGCGATGGCCTGTTCGCCGCGCAACGGGTTGCGCGCCCGTTGCGTGGCCGCGGCAATCTTGCCGAGATCGGCCTCGGTGGCGGCAAGCAACTCGCCGCGCTTGCGCGCACGCTCCTCGGCCAGTGCGGGGTTGCGACACACGATCAGCCGCTCGCCGGGGAAGTGCTCGCTCGTGAGCTCGATGAGGTTGCGCTGGTCGAACAGGGATGGCTGGAAGGGGCCCTGCTCGGCGGCCAGCAGCGCGATCTGCGGCGCGCGCAGGCTGCTGACCCAGTCCATGTCCTGGGGCTTGAGCACCTGCTCGATGCGTGCGCTGGTGAGCATGCCGCGATCGCCCACCCAGGCCAGGCGCTGGATGCCTGCGTATTTCGGTTCATCGTGACCGCCGATTTCGGCATCGTGACCGCGCATTTCGGTCATCGTGACCGAACCTGCATTTCGGCTCATCGTGACCGACCGTTTCGGGATCGTGACCGGCCATTTCGGCGATCGTGACCGCCGTGACGGCGCCCCATAACAAGGGCGCTGGTCCCACCGGCAGTGCTGCGTAGAGAACGCAACCCCGGGCCTCCTACCCTCGACGGTTTTTGCCCTCGAGCCGCGGATGCCCAAGCAACAACTCTCTCTACGCATGATCAAAGATGTTCTCCGCCTGAAGTGGCACGCGCAGCTCTCGCACGAGCAAGTCGCCGCCACGTTGAAGATCTCCAAGGGCGTCGTGGCCAAGTACGTCGGACTGGCCACCGCCGCCGGCCTCGACTGGGACACCGTCCAGCACTGGGGCGAACAGCACCTCTCGACGGCACTGCAACCCCGCTCGCAAGCCGCTTCGCCCGTCGTCGTTCCCGACTGGGGCCGCATCCACCGCGAACTCGACCGCAAGGGCGTCACGCTGATGCTGCTGTGGCAGGAATACGTGGAGGCGAATCCGCAGGGCCGCACCTGGCGCTACACGCAGTTCTGCGAGCACTACAAGGCCTTCGCCGCCACGCTCAAGCGCTCGATGCGCCAGCACCGGCGCGCTGGGGAGAAGATGTTCATCGACTACGCCGGCTCCACGGTGGCGCTGAGCGACGGCGCCCGCGCCCAGGTCTTCGTCTCGGCCATGGCCGCCTCCAGCTGCGTGTTCGCCTGCGCGACGCCCACGCAACGCCTGGACGACTGGATCGAGGGCATGGTGCGGGCACTGCATTTTTACGGCGGCGTGCCGGCGAAATCAGCAGCTACTGATTTCGCCGGTAATCGTGAGGACCGTTTAATGCGAAGGAACTGATGTGGTCCCTGGATCCGAACACGCCCAAGACGGACAGTTCCTTCGCATTGGTGGCTGCACGCAGTCAGAGCGATTCCAGCCAGGCGAGCAGGCTGGCATCGCGTCGCCAAGGCGCAGACTTCTTGGTCGGTGGTGGCTGCAGCCGCTCCAGTGCTTCGCGCTTGGTGTCCAGGTTGGCTTGGGCGTAGTGATAGGTGGTCTCAAGGCTCGCATGGCCCAACCAGCTGCGGATTACGGCGACATCGACTCCAGCGGCGAGTAGATGAACCGCGGCAGCGTGCCGAAACGCGTGCGGCGAAACCTTCTTCAATGCCAGCGTTGGCATCACTTGGGTGGCGGCACGGACGTACTGCGCGAGCTTGAACCGCACGCCTGATGCGCCCAGAGGTGCCCCGTAGCGGTTGACGAACAGTAGTTCATCACCGGTGCGTGGCTGGCGCTCGAGCAGTGCTGAGAGCAAGTCGACCGTCTCCGGCCACAGCGGACAAATGCGTTCCTTGCGGCCCTTGCCGAACAGGCGAACGCAACGTGGTGTATCGAAGCGAACATCGGCGACACGGACATCGAGTGCCTCCTGAATACGTGCACCAGTGTTGTAGAGGAACCATAGCAACGCGTGGTCGCGTTGACCCTCCAGTCGGCCACGGTCGGGCTGCGCCAGGATCGCCTCGATCTCGTGCAGCTCGAGGTCCCGGTGGGCTGGCCTGGGTGCCTTCTTGGTGGGGATTCGCAGCACCTCGGCGCACTGCGCGACGGCCGCAGGCTCGCGCTCGGCGACAAAGGCGAAGAAGCTGTGTAGCGCCGCGAGCCGGCAGTTGCGCGTGCCGATCGACACCTTCCGATCGCACTCGCTGTACTGCAAGAATGCAGCCACTTCGCCGGCGCTCAGCGCCGGCAGAGTGAGGTCGGTGACGCGGCAGTGTCGGTGCGCGGCGACGAAGCGCAGGAACAGTCGCCACGCGTCGCGGTACGAGCGTATCGTGTGCACGGAGGCGTTGCGCTGTTGGACCAGCCGCTCATAGAAGAAGGCGTGCAGCAATGCAGGGAACGGATCGACCGGCTTCATCGCGCTGCTCCCGTCGTGGCGTGCAGCTTGCGCAGTGCCAGTTGCCGGAACCGCTCGCTGGCCAGTTGCAGAAGCTCTTGAGTCACCGTCAGGTACACCAGCGTCGAATGGATGTCCTTGTGGCCGAGATAGGTCGCCAGGTACGGCAGCCGCGCCTGCGGATAAATGCCCTGTCGATACCACGCCAGCATGCGATAGACGACGAATACGTGACGAAGATCGTGGATGCGGGGTCCGCACCTGCCCCGATCCGGCTTGAGCCCGGCTCGCCGAAGAACCCGGACAAGTAGCTTCTCGATCATCACTCGCGAGTAGCGGCCCGCGGCCTGCTGATGCCAGAACAGGCCGCTGCTGCCGTCCTGCGGTGCGCCGGCCCGGCGCCGGGCGTCGAGATACTCGCGCAAGACGGCCATCACGCTGCCGCTGAGCGGCAGCACTCGGGACTTGAAGAACTTCGTCTCGCGCACTTCGAGTAGACCGGCGTCCAAGTCGACGTCGCGCAGATCGAGGCGCGCGAGTTCGCCCAGCCGCAGCCCGGCGCAGCCAGCGAGCACGAGCATGGTGTGAAGCGCGTGCGGGCGCAGGGGTGCGCACGGGGACGGAAAGCTTCCCGCGGTGTCGAGCAATAGGCGTAGCTCCTGCGGGGAGTAGATGTAGGGGCGGCGCTGTTGCTGCTTGGCGCAACGCTTGAGCCGCCGATCCGGCGGAGGCAGATCGATGGTCGGATCGAGTCGTCGCCAGGCGCGCGCGACTGTGCGCGCCGTCTGTTCGCACTCCCAGGCGTCGTTCAGCGTCCGGCTCTGTGCCGCCCACTGCTGCAGCAGCACCTTCGGCGGTTGGCCGGCGAGCTCCGGGCGGCCTTGCAGGAAGCGATCGAAACGCAGCAGGCGCGCCGACTGCGTCTCATAGCGGTAGCCGATGGCGCGCATCAGCTCGACGTGCCGGCGCAGCATGTCGCCCAGAAAGCTGGCGAACCGTGGCGGCGGGCGCAGGGCTTCGAGCGTGCCGTGTGGATCGGCCGCAAACAGCGCACGCACGACCGGGGTGCTCCATCGTTGAGCGTAGCGCTCGCGCAGCTGGGCAAGGGGGTTGATCGGGATCGCCGCTTCGGACTGCAGGAAGTCGAGGAAGCGATCGACGATGCGCGCCCTATGCAGCACCAGATATGACTGCCAGTGCGCCGTACGATCGCGCAGCCAGGCCTGCAGCGTCGCGATGCCGACGCTCGGGTCGTCACGCTCGCGCACGAAGCGCTGAAACCCGCGTAGCACGCACCGGTAGACCGCTACTGTGTCGCGGCTGCGCAGCTTCAGGTGCTTCAGATGCCGCTCGATCGCAGAGTCGTCGTCAGGCCAGGTGTTCATCGCGCGCCCTCCCCAATGAGTTCATCGATCTCCAGAGCCACATCGCGCAACTCGTCCACAGCGAGCTTCAGATACGGCGCTGTCGATGCTGCGGATCGATGTCCCAGCACATCGCCAATGACCTTCGGTGGGACTCCACTGCGCAGCAGGCTGACCGCGCGCGCGTGCCGGAAGGCATGAGGACCCCGCTTGCCGTCGGTTTGCACGCCGGCGGCGTTGAGCCGTCGTTGGAGCTGCGCGTACAGACTGGATCCGCTGGCAAAGCGCCGATAGGGTGCACGTGCGCGAATGAAGATCTCGCGAGCACCTGTTGCGGGCCGACCGTGGCGCAGATAGGCGAGCAGCGCGGATCCGACCGCCGGCAGCAGCGGCAGCACCGATTGCGCGCCGGTCTTGGAATGCCGCACGAACAGTTGATCGCCTCGCCAGTCGATGTCTTCCAGCCGCAGCCGAACGATCTCCCCGGCACGCAGCCCATAATTAGCGAGCAGCAATACGATGGCGTGGTCGCGCAGCCCTGTCGGCGAGCGGTCGGCGCGGCAGATCCGCACGACGTCGTTGATCTGCTGCACCGATAGCGCCGAAGGGATCGACTCCAGCGCGTAGAGTGTCGGCGCCAACACGCGGCTGGCCAGCTCGTCGGGCGTTCTACCACTGGCGTGCAGGAAGCGCAGAAAGCTGCGCAACCGCTGGGCCAGCGACTTGCGTGAGACGCGCCGCAACGAAGGCGCCCGCGCCTGCTGGTACGCGTCGATGTCAGCGGTGCTCAGCGAACGCAGCTCGTCGGCCAACGACTGTTGGCCGTGACGCCAGCACATGAACCGCCGCGCCTCGGCGACCAGGTCGTCAATGGTCTCGGCGGCCATCCCCCTGTCCTGCTCGAGCCACTGAGCGAACTCATCACAAAGCGAGTGGGCAAATGCCTCGAATTCATTGCCTGGCGAGGGCTCAGGCGGCCATCGGCCCATGACCATCCGCATCAGTTGGTGGATGCCTGCGCTGTGCGAGCCGCGCCAGCTTCCCATAGACCGCGGCGCGTGTCCGTGGCGTCGCTGGAATCGTCGTTGCTCGCAGCGCAGGTACTGCTCCTCGTGCAGCGGCTGCAGATCTGCGACAGCGAGCTTGCGCCGCTCGAGGTAGCGAAGGAAGTTCGCAGCGACGGCGCATTGGCGTCGGATCGCGCCTGAGCTGTAACCGGTGTCAACGAGTTGGTGCTTAAGTTGCCTCAGCAGCGCAGCATGCTGTGGCGAAACGCGGTCAAACATGGCGTGTCTCCTTGATCGGGATGCATCCCGATCAAGGGCATAGACGAAACCGCCAAATGACGAGCAGGTGACCTTCTGATGGAAGGGGTGTTCAGAGTGGTGCCGCAGTGGGGGTGACTCTGCTTCGCATTAAACGGTCCTCACGATTACCGGCGCTCGTCGTGCCTGACAACGCCACGGCCGTAATCGCCTCGGCCGACCGCTACGAGCCGCGCGCAAACGACACGGTGCAGGACTTCGCCCGCTACTACGGCACCTCGGTTTTACCGGCGCGCCCGCGTTCGCCAAAAGATAAAGCTTCCGCAGAAAGTTCGGTGCAAATCATCGGCCGCTGGGTGCTGGCGCGGCTGCGTCACCACCGCTTCGACACCGTCGCCCAGGTCGACGCGGCCATCGCCAAGCTGCTGCCCAGCGTGAACGAGCGCCCGTTCCAAAAGCTGCCCGGCAGTCGCGCCAGCGTGTTCGCCGAGCTGGACGCACCGTCCTTGATGCCGCTGCCGCCGCAGCGCTATGAACTCGCCCGCTTCAAGACGGTGAAGGTCCACATTGACTATCACGTCCAGCTGGACGGCCACCACTACAGCGTGCCCCACGCGCTGGTGGGGCAGACGCTGGAGGCACGGCTGACGAAGCACGCCGTGGAGCTGCTGCTGCGCGGCCAGCGGGTGGCCGCCCATGTCCGCAGCGACCGGCGCGGCGGCTACACCACGGTCGAAGCACACATGCCCGCAGCGCACCGGGCACAGCTGCAATGGACGCCCCAGCGCCTGATCGAGTGGGGCCGGCAGATCGGCATGGCCTGCGGCGAACTCATCACCCGGCTTCTGCAGACCTACAAGCATCCGGAGCACGGCTATCGCTCCTGCCTGGGGCTGCTGAGTCTGTCGCGGCGCTACGGCAAGGAACGGCTGGAGGCGGCGTGCGAGCGCGCCCTGGCGCTGGGGACCGTGCGCTACAGACACGTGCGTGATCTGCTGGCCAACAACCGGGATCGCGTCGCCCAGGAAGCGCCCGCCGAATGGACCAGCCCGGCGCACGCCAACGTGCGCGGCCCGGGCTACTACCAATGATGCAACCCGCCATGACGCCTTCGCTGCCTGTAAACCACCAAACAACGCTGATCCCCATGCTCAATAACGCCACCATCGCCCAACTGCGCTCCCTCAAGCTCCAAGGCTTCGCCGACGCGCTGCAGCAGCAACACGAGCAGGCCGACTGCCTGGGCCTGTCCTTCGACGAACGCCTGGCCCTGCTGGTTGAGCGAGAGGTCTATGCCCGCAACGACCGCAAGCGCACCCGACTGCTGCAGCGGGCCCAGCTGAAGTACACGACCGCGACGCTGGAGGACGCGAGCTTCGAGGGCATCCGCGGCATCGATCGCTCGACGTTGATGGGTCTGGCGCTGTCCACGTGGATCGAGCGCGGCGAGACGGTCTGCTTCGCCGGGGCCACGGGCCTGGGGAAGACCTGGTTGGCGTGTGCCCTGGCGCAATACGCCTGCCGCCAAGGGCACTCGGCGCAGTACCTGCGCGTGCCGCGCCTGGCCGAGGAGCTGCGCATCCTGCACGGGGCGGGCAGCTTCCGGCGTTGGCTGCAGCAGCTGGCCAAGGTGGACGTCCTTGTGCTGGACGATTGGGGAACGGGTGCCATCGATGCATCCACCCGTGCCGACCTGCTGGAGATCATCGACGACCGCAGCGCGCAGCGCGCCACGGTCATCACGCACCAGTTGCCCGTTGAGCACTGGCACGCATGGCTGGGAGATCCGACCCTGGCCGACGCAATCCTCGACCGCTTGATGCAGCACTGCCGGCGCTTCACGCTCGAAGGCGAATCACGTCGCACGGGACGCAACGCAGGTGTGGCAAGCAAGACGAAAAAGACAACTCAGGAGGCCAAATCCTGACCTGACCCCACGCCCCGACCCTACACTTCACCCCCTACGCAGTACCCGCCGCCGGCCCGGCGGTCACGATCGCCGAAACGGGCGGTCACGATACCGAAACGACATTTGCCGACGCCCTCATCGGCGTCGGTCACGATGACCGAAATGATCGGTCACGTTGGCCGAAATACGCAGCAGGCCGGCTGCGGCAAGAAGAAGGGTTCCGGTGCAGGCCGACGAAACGATGCGTGCGGTCTTGGCTGCGCGCTGGAGAAACTCGATGATCTCCGGGTCGCCCATCGCATCTTCGACACCAAAACCGCCGGGGACGAGCAGAACATCGATGTTCCCGTCGTACTCTGCGAACGTCGTGGTCGGGACCAGTTCGGGCCCGTTGTCTCCGCGGACGGGATTCTTGTCTTTCCAGAACAACAGGGTGTTGCCTTGGTTGCCGATCGCGATCTGCGGCCCCGCAAGGTCCAGAAGTGTGTAACCCGGATACAGCAAGATCCCAATGGTCGGGCGGTAGTCGGGGTCGTTCGAATAAGCCATGTCGGTATTCCTTGATATTGATGCGGCCCCAGTGGCCGCGTCGCTATCAAAGGTAGGGCCGACTGCCTCTGGCAGCAATGACAGACACCCCTCGATTTGTGCCATCCAATGGATCGCTCGATACGGCCGCACCACCTCGCTCCACAATGCAGGCCCTTTTGCTCTGCCGGGGCTCCCATGGACCAAGACGTCGTATTCCTGCGCAACCTCCGAATCATGGCCATGATTCAAACAGTTCAGCCTTGCGATCGGCCGTCACGCGCTGCGCACTCGCCCGCTGTCCGACCATCCGTGCGTACGTCTTCCAGTCGATGCCGGCGTCCTCAAGTACATCCATGCCGTAGACAAGCTTCGACGCCATCGCAATGACTGGCAAGCTAACGAAGGCCGCGCAGTCAGCGAGCGAGGGAGCCAACCTCGCCATTCTCGATGGCGCCGAATTGGGCCAAGCGCTTCGGGACCATCCTGATGACATCGAGGCTGCACTGGAGGTCTATGAACGGGCACTCTTTCCTCGCAGCGCCTCCTTCGCCCACCAGACCGCACAGAACCACCAGCGCTTCTTCGGCGACGAAGCTCCTCGAAGCGTGGCGAGTTGTCTCAGGGATACCCACAAAACCAACGGCGGGCGCAATCGAAGGTCCGGCGATACACCGCCTTATTTTTGTCCTGCAAAGCAGAGTAGGACAGTGCCCCCGTTGCGCCCATTTTATTGAAAATAGCGACGCGCTCCTCCACAGTCATGTCGGCCAAGGGTGGCTGTTCCACGGCTTCGTACGAAAAGCGGACCTTCTGAGTAGTGTCGCGAACATAGTAGCTGTTGAAAAACAGCTTATAGCCCGCTGCGCCCAATTCGTTTATCTTCTGGAGATACTCGTCGTCACCCACGGGATGATCTGTAAGCCATTCCTGAAATTCGCAGTACGCCGGATTCGCCTCAACGCGTCTTGCAACGCGCAAGCGGAGCCCCTCCATTGCGGTTAATAAACAAAACCCATTGCTACCAGCCACATTCAGCCGGCCCACAAGTTGCTCCAGTGGTTGAATGTCGATCAAAGCAGTCTCGACCACGAATGAATCACTGACAACAGGCCTTCTGAACAATACCGGCCCCTCATTTGCGAGAGCAACAATTTGCGTTTGGTTGTCGATGCTGTTCATCTCACTTCTGGGGCCGATCCAGTAGGTGTAGGCTACCCCCGGATCGGCCTTGACATATACCGGGCTTGCTAACGCCTGGTACTCATAGCCAAGCAATTCTGGCGTCGCCAAGGCGGCCATGACCTTTTGGGCCACGTCGGGATCGAAGAAATCTATATACGGCCCGACCTTGAATGCGTATTTGGTGAACGCCCCTGGGCTCGGGTCAGAACCCGGCCCTACGGATTCAACTGGCGTCGTATTGCCTGATGGGCTGCTGCCCGTAGAGGTGAGCAAATCGGTTGCGAGGCTTGATTGCGCGCCATTGGCAGCGGTGCTTGTCTGGCCCGTCTGGGCCTGACCGGCAGCACCGGATGGCGCCGACACAAGCGCTGCCCCGCCGCCACCACCACCACCACCACCGCAGGCAGCCAGTATCAAGGCCGCCGCACAACTCGCAAGCGCCCCACGGACAGGCGCATGACTTTTCCCGCCCATGCGGAACGACAACTCTCCTCTATCCATCTCCGACCCTCATCCGCAGTTAGTTACATTCAAATGTAACACTGAAGTGGTCATTTATAGTCAGTCGAGAGTCAGGTTGAAGAGGAATCCGTTCGCCTCCGCATCGAATTGAGCGACGCGATTGACCGGCTGGTTTTGGCCCGGCTTCCGGAAGTTCAGCTCCCATCGAGTGGATGACCGTTCGCAATCTCTGGTCGACATCCTCAGCCCTTACGCCCCTGGGGCTGAGCTGCACCCGGGTCGGGGCGGCCACGGGCAGAAGGGCCGGAAAAAACAGCGCGAGAATTCACGTCAATTCACGGATGTGAAATTGCTGACAATTGGTCCATCGCAAGAGGCTGTCTTGAGCACTCAATTGGAAACCCCTCCCGGGCCGACGCGCCGCATTGACGACCTGCCAGGGCCGCGCGGGCTGCCCGTCGTCGGCAACCTGCTGCAGATAAAGCCGCAGCGCATGCATCGCCAGCTCGAGGACTGGTGCGCGGCCTATGGGCCGTATTTCAAGGTCAGGTTCGGCAGGCGGCCGATGCTCGTCGTGGGCGAGCACCAGGTGATCGCGACGATCCTGCGCGACCGGCCGGAAGGCTTCAGCCGCACCAGCCGGCTCGAAGCCGTCGCGAAGGAGATGGGCCTCAGGCCCGGCGTCTTCGGCGCCAACGGCGACGACTGGCGGCGGCAGCGGCGCATGGTGATGGCGAGCTTCGATCCTGCGCACGTCAAGGCCTACTTCCCGTCGCTGCGCAAGGTCGCCGACCGGCTCGCCGGACGGTGGGCCGCGGCGGCGCGCGAGGGCCACGACATCGACCTGCAGGCCGACCTGATGCGCTACACCGTCGACACCATCGCGGGGCTGGCCTTCGGCGCCGAGGTCAACACGCTGGAGTCCGGCGCCGACGTGATCCAGCAGCACCTCGACAAGATCTTCCCGGCGCTGCTGCGGCGCGTGCTGGCGCCGTTCCCGACCTGGCGCCTGTTCCCGACGGCGAGCGACCGCGCGCTCAAGCGGGGCGTGATCGCGGTCAACGAGGCGGTCGATCGCTTCGTCGCCGAAGCGCGGCAGCGGATGCAGGCCGACCCCGACCGGCGTGCGCATCCGCGCAACCTGCTCGAAGCGATGATCGCGGCCGCGGACCAGCCCGAGAGCGGCATCAGCGACGAGCAGGTGGCCGGGAACGTGATGACCATGCTGCTCGCGGGCGAGGACACCACCGCCAACACCATCGCGTGGATGATCGACCTGCTGTGGCGTCATCCGGCCGAGCTGGCCCGTGCGACCGAGGAGGTGCGACGCCTGCTGCCCGACGGGCCCGGCGGCCCGTTGCCCGACTTCGCCCAGGTCGCCGACCTCGACTTCGTCGAGGCTTGCGCGCTGGAGACCATGCGCCTCAAGCCGGTCGCGCCGCTGCTCTTCGCGCAGGCCATACGTGACACCGTGGTGGGCGATGTCGAGGTGCCGACGGGCTCGGTCGTTGCCGCGCTGATGCGTCGCGACAGCGTGAGCGACAGCCATGTGCCCGACGCCGCCACCTTCGCGCCCGCGCGCTGGCTGGCCGATGGACCGGAGGCCTTGAGCAGCGCCGCGAAGCGCACCTCGATGCCCTTCGGCGCGGGCCCGCGCATCTGCCCGGGCCGCTACCTCGCGCTGCTCGAGATGAAGATGGCGATGGCCGTGCTGCTGGGCCGCTTCGACATCGCGTCCATCGACACGCCGGACGGCCAGCCGGCGCGCGAAATGCTTGCCTTCACCATGACCCCGGTCGGGCTGCGCATGCGGTTGCGCGAGCGCGTCGCCAGCATGTAGCACTCAGGCATTCCTTGCCCCTTGGTGCTGCGGGATTCCACCAAGGTTGCGCGCGCACGCGTGCGGCGCATACTGGCGGCAGACCCGCGAAGCCTTCTCCCGGGCCAGCGGGCGGCATCCAGGAGACCGCATTGCAGCGAACCAACATTGCGAATCCGGCCTATTTCCACAAGGTCGTCGATTGCCAGTACGCCTGTCCCGCGCACACCCCCGTCCCCGAATACATCCGGTTGATCGCGCAGCGTCGCTACGACGAGGCCTACATGATCAACTGGGTCTCCAACGTCTTCCCCGGCATCCTCGGCCGCACCTGCGACAGGCCCTGCGAGCCGGCGTGCCGACGCGGGCGCGTGGAGGAAGGTAATGCGCCCGGCGACGGGCCGCCCCTAGCCGGGACCGCCCCCTCGGGGGGGCGGGGCGAAGCCCCTGGGGGGCCATTTCACCCCGAGCCGGTGGCCATCTGCCGGCTCAAGCGCGTGACCGCCGACATGAAGAGCGACGTGCGCGCGCGCATGCCCAAGGTCGAGCCGCGCAACGGCAAGCGCATCGCCTGCGTGGGCGCGGGGCCGGCCTCGCTGACCGTCGCGCGTGACCTCGCACCGCTGGGGTATGAAGTCACGGTGTTCGACGAAGAGCCCAAGGCGGGCGGCTTCATCCGCACGCAGATCCCGCGCTTTCGGCTGCCCGAATCGGTGATCGACGAGGAGACCGGCTACATCCTCGATCTCGGCGTGACTTTCCGCGGCGGCAAGCGCATCGATTCGATGAAGGCGCTGATGGCCCAGGGCTGGGACGCGATCTTCGTCGGCTGCGGCGCGCCGCGCGGGCGCGACCTCGACGCGCCCGGACGCAAGGACGCGGCGGACAGCATCCACATCGGCATCGACTGGCTGGCCTCGGTCTCGTTCGGTCACATCACGCGCATCGGCAAGCGCGTGATCGTGCTCGGCGGCGGCAACACCGCGATGGACTGCTGCCGCTCCGCGCGCCGCCTCGGCGGCACCGACGTGAAGGTCATCGTGCGCAGCGGCTTCGACGAGATGAAGGCTTCGCCGTGGGAGAAGGAAGACGCGCAGCACGAAGGCATCCCGATCATCAACTTCCACGTGCCGAAGGAATTCGTGCTCGAAAAGGGCAAGCTCACCGGCATGCGCTTCGAGATCGTGCGCGCCGAGTACGACGACCAGGGCAACCGCAAGCTGGTGCCCACCGGCGAGCCCGATGCCTTCTTCGAGTGCGATGAAGTGCTGGTGGCGGTGGGGCAGGAGAACGCCTTCCCGTGGATCGAGCGCGACTGCGGCATCGAGTTCGACAAGTGGGGCCTGCCGAAGCTCGAGAAGACGAGCTTCCAGTCGACCGTGCCGAACGTCTTCTTCGGCGGCGATGCGGCCTTCGGCCCGAAGAACATCATCGAGGCGGTGGCCCACGGGCACGACGCGGCGGTGTCGATCGACAAGCTGCTGCACGGCGAGCCGGTGACGCACCGCCCGGCGCCGATGACCAACCTCGTGTCGCAGAAGATGGGCATCCACGAGTGGAGCTACGACAACGACACCTCGAACGACCTGCGCTACAAGGTGCCGTGGGAAAAGGCGGAGAGGGCGCTTGCGAGCATCCGCGTGGAGGTCGAACTGGGCTTCGATGCCGCCACCGCCTTCAAGGAAGCGCAGCGCTGCCTCAACTGCGACGTGCAGACGGTGTTTACCGAGACCGTGTGCATCGAGTGCGATGCCTGCGTGGACATCTGCCCGATGGACTGCATCACCTTCACCACCAACGGTGACGAGGCCGATCTGCGGCAGCGGCTGAAGGCGCCGGCGCTCAACCTGGCGCAGGACCTGTACGTTTCCGGCGGCCTCAAGACCGGCCGCGTGATGGTCAAGGACGAGGACGTGTGCCTGCACTGCGGCCTGTGCGCCGAGCGTTGCCCGACGGGTGCCTGGGACATGCAGAAGTTCCTGTTGAAGACCACGCCCGCCGGCCCGAGGGCGCGCGAGAAGCGCGTCGCGCCCGAGGGAGTGCCCGCATGAGCGCCGCCCGGCCGCCCGAAGGCGCTCGCACCGCAGTGCGAAGCACGGAGGTTTCGGAATGAGCGCTACGCTTCCACCCAAGGGCATCGTGCGGCAGATCGAGGCCGTCAACGACTTCGTCATCAAGTTCGCCAACGTCAACGGCTCGGGCTCGGCATCGGCCAACGAGCTGTTCGCCAAGGCCATCCTGCGCATGGGCGTGCCGGTGAGCCCGCGCAACATCTTCCCGAGCAACATCCAGGGCCTGCCGACCTGGTACGAAGTGCGCGTGACCGAGGCGGGCCACCTGGGCCGGCGCGGCGGCACCGACATGATGGTCGCGATGAACCCGCAGACCTGGGACGCCGACGTGGCCGAGCTCGAGCCGGGCGGCTACCTGTTCTACGACAGCACGCGCGCGCTGCCGCCCTCGAAGTTCCGCGACGACATCCGCGTCATCGGCATGCCGCTGACCGAGATCTGCAATGCGGTCTACCAGGACCCGCGCCAGCGGCAGCTGTTCAAGAACATCGTCTACGTGGGCGCGCTCGCGGTCCTGCTGGGCATCGAGCCCGAAGTGGTCGAGAAACTCTTCGGCGAGCAGTACAAGGGCAAGGAAAGGCTGCTCGCCTCCAACGTGCAGGCGCTGCACCTCGGCTGCGACTTCGCGCGCGAGCACCTGCGCGAGCCGATCGGCCTGAAGGTACGGCGCGCGGACCGCGTCCGCAACCGCATCTTCGTCGACGGCAACAGCGCCGCTGCGCTGGGCTGCGTGTACGGCGGCGCGACGGTGGCGGCGTGGTATCCGATCACGCCGTCGTCGTCGGTGGCGGAGGCCTTCCAGAAATACTGCTCGAAGTTCCGCGTCGATCCCGCGACCGGCCAGCAGCGCTTCGCGATCGTGCAGGCGGAGGACGAGATCGCCTCCATCGGCATGGTGGTCGGCGCGGGCTGGAACGGGGCGCGCGCCTTCACCGCGACCTCGGGGCCGGGCATCTCGCTGATGACCGAGTTCATCGGCCTCGCGTACTTCGCGGAGATTCCGGTCACGCTGATCAACGTGCAGCGCGGCGGGCCTTCGACCGGCATGCCCACGCGCACGCAGCAGGCCGACATCCTCGCCTGCGCCTATGCATCGCACGGCGACACCAAGCATGTGCTGCTGTTCCCCGAGGACCCGCACGAATGCTTCGTGCATGCGGCGGCGGCGCTCGACCTCGCCGACCGGCTGCAGACGCCGGTGTTCGTGATGACCGATCTGGACATCGGCATGAACCAGCGCCTGTGCGAGCCCTTCGAATGGGACGACAGCCGCGCCTACGACCGCGGCAAGGTGATGACCGCCGAGGAGCTGGAAGCGGGCCGCGACTTCGGCCGCTACAAGGACGTGGATGGCGACGGCATTCCGTGGCGCACGCTGCCGGGCACGCATCCGACCAAGGGCAGCTACTTCACGCGCGGCACCACGCGCGATGCCTATGCGCGCTACTCCGAGCGCGGCCCCGACTACATCTACAACATGGAACGGCTGCTGCGCAAGTTCAAGACGGCGGCCACGATGGTGCCGCAACCGGTGGTGCGGCTGGCGGCCCGGAAGACGCCGCTCGGCGTGATCTATTTCGGCTCCACCAGCCCGGCCATGCACGAGGCACTCGAATCCTTGCAGGAACGCGGCGTTCATCTCGATGCGATGCGCCTTTGCGCATTTCCGTTTCCGGACAGCGTCGCGCGCTTCCTCGCGCAGCACGAGCGGGTGTTCGTGGTCGAGCAGAACCGCGACGCGCAGATGCACAGCCTGCTGGTCAACGAGCTCGACGTCGATCCGGCGCGGCTGGTGCGCGTGCTGCATTTCGACGGCACGCCGATCACGGCGCGATTCATCACCGACACCATCGCAAAGCGCGTGAACCAGGAGCGTGCATGACCTACATCGCCAAGCCGCGCATGCGGCATCCCACGCTGGCCATCAACAAGGTGGGCTACACGCGGCGCGACTACGAAGGGAAGATCTCCACGCTGTGCGCGGGCTGCGGGCACGATTCGATCTCGGCATCGATCATCGAGGCCTGCTGGGAGCTGGACATCGAGCCGCACCGCGTCGCCAAGCTCTCGGGCATCGGCTGCAGCTCCAAGACGCCGGACTATTTCCTCGGCGCCTCGCACGGCTTCAACACGGTGCACGGCCGCATGCCCAGCGTGCTGACCGGGGCCAACCTCGCGAACCGCGACCTGCTGTATCTGGGTGTTTCGGGCGACGGCGATTCGGCCTCCATCGGCCTCGGGCAGTTCGCGCACGCGATGCGGCGCGGGGTACGCATGGCTTACATCGTCGAGAACAACGGCGTCTACGGCCTCACCAAGGGCCAGTTCTCGGCCACCGCCGACCAGGGCTCCAAGAGCAAGAAGGGCGTGGTCAACACCGACAGCCCGGTGGATCTGGCGGCGATGGCGCTGCAGCTCGGCGCGACCTACGTGGGGCGCGGCTTCTCGGGCAACAAGGCGCAGCTCGTGCCGCTGATCAAGGGCGCGATCAGCCATGGCGGCGCGGCCTTCATCGACGTCATCAGCCCCTGCGTGGCCTTCAACAACCATCCGGGCAGCACCAAGAGCTACGACTACGTGCGCGAGCACAACGAGGCCGTGAGCCGCATCGACTTCATCAGCGCGCGCGACGAGATCAGCGTCGACATGGCGCCGGGCGAGGTGATGGACGTGCGCCAGCACGACGGCACGCTGCTGCGCCTGCGCAGCCTGCATCCGGACTACGACCCCTGCGACCGCTACGCCGCGATGGCGCACATGCAGCGGCACCAGGAAATGGGCGAGATCGTCACCGGCTTGCTCTACGTCGACCCGCTCGCGACCGACCTGCACACCGCGCTCAACACGGTCGACCGGCCGCTCAACACGCTCGGCCCGGCCGAACTCTGCCCCGGCGAGCAGGCGCTGGAGCGGCTGAACGCCACCTTGCGTTAAGCGACGGCCCGTCGCACCATAGCGCGTTTCCGATGGAGGCGGATCATGGCTGAACGCACAGTTTTCCAGTCCATCTCGCGCAAGCACGTGACCAGCCTGGGGCCGCAGGCCACGGTGCGCGACGCTGCGTGCGTGATGACGCGCGCCAACTGCGGCAGCGTGCTCGTCATGGAGCCCCCCGACAGGCTGCTGGGCATCCTCACGGAGCGCGACCTGATGACGCGCGTGCTCGCGCGCGGGCTCGATCCCGACGCCACCAGCGTGCGCGCGGTCATGACACCCAACCCAATCTGTGTCGCGCCTGAAACATTGGTATCCGATGCCGTCGTGCTGATGCTCGAACGCGGCTTCCGGCACCTGCCGCTGATATCGAAGAACAGCAAGGTGCTCGGCGTGTTCTCGGTGCGCGATGCGCTGCCGCGGGAAATCGGCGTGGCGCTGAGCCAGGCCGAGTTCAACGAGCAGGTGAACGACGTGCTGGGCTAGCCGCGAGGCGCTCAGTGCCGCGGCTGCCTTGCGGCTTTCTTCTTCGTCGCCTCGAACGCCGCAGCCACTACCGGCTTGGCCCACTGCGGCACCTGCTCGAGCGCGATGTGCGAGACGATCTGCCCGCTTTCCATGTGCAGCACCAGCACGGGCTGCGGCCGGGCGCCGGCCTTCGGGTCGCCGTCGATGCTGTTGTCGTACACGCGCAGGCTCGCGAGGTGCGGCAAGAGCCGGATGAGGTTCGCGCGGCTGCTGACGTAGCGCGCGCGGATCTTGTCCTCGGGAATGGCGTGGCCGCCGGCGAGCACGCGCTCCTTGACGCGCTCGATGTGCTTCTCGGGCGATTCGAGCCCCGCGTACCAGACGTGCACCTGCGCGCCCTTGCGCGCGCCGGCGAGCAGCATGTCGGGAAGGGTGCGCGCGCCCAGCGTGGTTTCGAAGGCGAAATTGAGGCCCTCGGCCAGCGCGCGTTCGAGCCCGGCGCGGCCCATTTCCCAGGCCTGTGCGTTGGCCGCCGCCTGCGTGAGCGCGGGATTGGCGCCCTGCAGCGTGCGCGCCGCGAGATCGGGGTTGAAGTAGGGGACCTTGCGTGCCTGGAGCGCCGCGCCGCCGATGCTGCTCTTGCCGGCTCCGTTGACGCCCGCGAGAACGAAGATGCGCGCGACCATTACCCGCGGATCACCTCTTGGCGGACTTGCCGCCGCCGGCGGCGCGGACCGCCGCCTTGCCCAGTTCGGCCGGCGTCATTGCGAAGGCGCTCTCCATCGCCTCGGCGGCTTCGTTGCCCTGCATGCGGGCGAACATGTCGTCGAACTGCTGCGTGAGGGCGTCCAGATCGGGCTCGGCCGCCTGTTCGAGCGCGAGGTAGCGGTCGATCGACATCAGCACCATGGCCGGCTCGTCGTGGCGGGTGACGACCACGGCGCCGTGCGTCATGACGGCGCTGGTGACCTTCTGCATCCCCGCGACCAGCTTGGTGGCCGAGACGGCCGGCAGACCGCGCGTGAAACGGTCGATGGCTTCGGGACGCGAAATGCTGGGGCTGGACATGGCGGGCTCCGGTGGATATCCAATCCGGCCAATATGGCCGATTTGGGGATTTTAGCCATTTTGCCCAAATTGGGTGGGCGCCAGAGCTCTCAGCTGCGCAGCGGCAGCGCCACCCCGATCGCCACGAACACGCCGCCGCAGGCCTGGTTGAAGCGCCGCCCGACTTTTCGCAGCCACGGGCTGATCCGGTGCGCCATGCTGGCGATCAGCAGTTCGGTCGTGATCTCGATCGCCGCGAAGGTCCCGGCCATGATCAAAAACTGCACCCAGAGGCTGCGCGCCGGGTCGATGAACTGGGGCAGGAAGGCCGCGAAGAAGAGAATTCCCTTCGGGTTGGTCAACGCCGACAGCGCTCCCTGCCCGAACATCGACCGGCCCGAGCGCGATTCGGCCGGCGCGCTGGCCTCGATGCCGATCGGCGGCGCGCGCCACACCTGGATGCCGAGCCACACGAGGTAGGCACCGCCCAGCCATTTCATGACCGTGAGCCAGGTCAGCGAGGCCTTGAGCAGCGCGCCGATGCCGAACATCGACAGCGCGATCACGATCACGAAGCCCAGCGCCCCGCCGGAGATGGTGTAGAGCGTCTTGCGGCGCCCGTGCAGCGCGCCGTGCGTCAGCGCCAGGAGCCCGTTGGGGCCGGGGGACAGCGACAGTCCGGTGGCCGCCAGCAGGTAGATGAGCCAGGTGTGGAGATTCATGCAGGAATGCTAAGCGTCCTTGCGCCGCGCCGCCTCGTACACGTGCGGATGCGTCAGCACCTCGTGGCGCAGCGCCTCGTTGAGTTCGTCCTCGGTCATCAGCTTGCGCCCCAGCACCACCTCGCGCACGTTGGTGCCGTTGGCGAAGGCCTCGGCGGCGACCTCGGTCGCCTGCTTGTAGCCGATGATCGGATTGAGCGCGGTGACCAGCGCGATCGAGCGCTCGATGCTTTCCTCGAGCTTGGCCGGATTGGCCGTGATGCCCTTCACGCAGAGGTCGGCCAGCGTCATGCAGCCGTTGGTCAGGTGCTTGAAGCTGCGGAACAGCGCATTGGCGATGATCGGCTCGAAGGCATTGAGCTGCAGTTGCCCGGCCTCGGCCGCGAAGGTCACCGTGACGTCGTTGCCGAACACTTCGAAGGCCACCTGGTTGACCACCTCGGGGATCACCGGATTCACCTTGCCGGGCATGATCGACGAGCCGGCCTGCATCGGCGGCAGGTTGATCTCGCCGAGCCCCGAGCGCGGGCCGCTCGACAGCAGCCTGAGGTCGTTGCAGGTCTTCGACAGCTTGACCGCGATGCGCTTGAGCACGCCCGACAGCTGCACGAAGGCGCCGCAGTCCTGCGTGGCCTCGATGAGGTTCGGCGCCGTGGAGAGGTCCAGCCCGGTGATGTCGCGCAGCGCGGCCAATGCCTTGCCCGCATACTCCGGGTGCGCCGTGATGCCGGTGCCGATGGCGGTCGCACCGAGGTTGATCTCGCGGATCAGCGCCGAGGCTTCGGTCAGGCGCGCGATGTCCTCCTCGATCATCACCGCGTAGGTCGAGAACTCCTGGCCCAGCGTCATGGGCACCGCGTCCTGCAACTGCGTGCGGCCGATCTTCAAGAGGTGCGCGAACTCCTCGGCCTTGGCGGCGAACGCGGCGCGCAGGTACTCCATCGCCTTGAGCAGCCGCTCGATCGCAAAGCAGGTCGCGATGCGGATCGAGGTCGGGTACACGTCGTTGGTGCTCTGCGCCATGTTGACGTGCTCGTTCGGATGCAGGTACTTGTACTCGCCGCGCTGGTGGCCGAGGATCTCGAGCGCGCGGTTGCAGATCACCTCGTTCGCATTCATGTTGGTGGAGGTGCCCGCGCCGCCCTGGATCACGTCGACCACGAACTGGTCGTGCAGCGAGCCGCGCCGGACCTCGCGGCAGGCGGCGACGATCGCGTCGCGCAGTTCGGGGGGCAAGAGGCCGAGCTCGGTGTTGGCCTCTGCCGCCGCCTGCTTGACCGAGGCGAGCGCGCCGATCAGGTCCGGATAGGCCGAGATGGTGGTTCCGGTGATCTGGAAGTTCTCCTTGGCGCGCAGCGTATGGACGCCGTAGTAGGCGTCGTCCGGGACTTCGCGGTCGCCGAGCAGGTCGTGTTCGATCCGTACGTTGCTCATGTCTCCTCCTGGGTTCGTGGATGGAATGAAGCGCAATTGCGACGAGACCGCAGCCATCGTAGCGCGCAGTGCGCGCGCTGGCGAATGCCTTTTCGCCCGCTCAGGAGCTGCGTTCGGCGAGGTAGTGCCGCGTGACCACGGCCTCGCCTTCGACCTGGAAGCTGCGGGCGTTCGCCTCCAACTCCATGCTTGCCACGGTGGCGCGCGAACGCTGGCGCAGGTAGTCGGCCCAGGAGGTGACGATGAAGCGCTCGACGTAGCGCGTCGGATCGCCGAGGTCGCGGTAGATGCGCCAGAAGGTCGCGCCATCGCGCCGGCGCGGCACCGCGAGCAGCCGCACCGCATCGAGGAAGCGCGGGGCATCGGCCTCGCGGATGCGGTAGACCACCTCGACCGCGACCGGACCGGCTTCGAATTCGGGCTCGCTCGCGAGCGAGAGTTCGTCCGCTTGCGCGACCTGCGTGACTTCGTCGTCCGCGCCCATGCGCAGCGGATAGGGCCTGGCAAGCGCCACGCTCGCGAGCATCCCGGCGGCGGCGATACACAGCGCAGCCGGCAATCCCAGCAGGCTCGAGACCGCACCCCACAGCGCCGAGCCGAGCGCGAACGAACCGAGCGAGCACAGCGTGTGCATCGACGCCGCGCGCGCACGCACCCAGGGCGATGCGCTGGTCTGCGTGGCGGCGTTGAAGGTCGACATCATCGTCATCCACGCGGCGCCGCCGATCACGAAGCTCACGTACACCACGGCGTGCCATGTCACCAGCGCACCCACCAGCATCGCGGCGGCGAAGATCGCGCAGCAGGCCATCGCGAGCGTGTCGAGTTCATAGCGCGAACGCATGCGCCCGACGAAGAAGCCCGCCGCGACCGCGCCGCTGCCGAGGCAGGCCATCAGCAGGCCGAAGCCCGCCGCGCCGAGTTCGAGCCGTTGCTGCGCGATCACCGGCAGCAGCGCCCACAGCGCGGAGCCGAGGCCCGAATAGGCGGCGGTGCGCACGAGCTGCGCGAAGATCGCCGGCGAATGGCGCGCATAGCGCAGCGCGCTGACCATCCCGCCCCAGAGCCGCTCCGCCGGCAGCTTGCCGACCGTGGGCGGCGCGGGCGGCCAGCGCCGGGTGGCGTAGCTCATGCCGATGGCGGTGAGCACCGCGATCGCGAACACCGCGCCGCCTCCGGTCCACGCGAAGATCAGGCCGGCCAGCGCCGGCCCGACCGCGCGTGCGCCGTTGAAGGACATCGAGATCAGCGTGATGGCCTGCGGCAGCTGCTTGCGGCCCACCGCATCGCTGACCGCCGAGTTCCACGACGGCGATTGCAGCGCGCTGCAGACGCCGAGCACGAAGGTGAAGAAGAGCAATGTCGCCGGTCCGGCCCAGCCCGCGAACGCGAGCGCGGTCAGCAGCAGCGCCGCAGCCGCATAGATGCCCTGCACGCGCAGCATCAGCTCGCGGCGATGCGTGGTGTCGGCCAGCACGCCCGCCGGAAGCGACAGGAGGAACATCGGAAGAAAGGACGCGGTCTGCACCAGCGCCGCAAGGAACGACGACCCCGTGACCTCGATCATCAGCCACGAGGCGGCCATGTTGAGCATGGCGTTGCCGACGAAGAAGAGGCTGCCGGCCGTCCAGAGCCCGCGAAAGGACCCGATCTTCAGCGGACTCCAGATGGATGGTGGCGCGGACGTGGCGGTGGCAGCGGGTGAGTTCAAGCGCGGGAATCCATCGGCGGGCTGCGCCGATTATCGGCGTGCACCGCGCGCCGGATGAGTCGCTCGGCGGACAGCGGCATCAGCCCCGCTTGCGCAGGAACATGTGCGTCGCGCGCTCGCCGGCCACGCTGCGATGGCATTCGTAGCCCAGCGAATGCAGGTCGAGGCCCTGGAAGAGGTTCTCGCCCGAACCCATCAGCACCGGCCGCAGCGCGAGATGCAGCTCGTCGATCAAGCCGGCCTGCAGGTACTGCCGGACGGTCGAAACCCCACCGCCGACGCGCACGTCGCGGCCGCCCGCCGCGGCCTTCGCCTGCGCGAGCGCTTCGTGGATGCCCTCGGTGACGAAGCGGAACTCGGTGCCGCCCTTCATCGCGAGCGGCGGCCGCGGATGGTGGGTGAGAACGAAGACGGGCGTGTGATACGGCGGCTCGTCGCCCCACCAGCCCTTCCAGCTGTCGTCGGGCCAGGGGCCGCGCACCGGGCCGAACATGTTGCGCCCGAGGATCCACGCGCCCACGTTCGCGAAGCCTTCTTCGGCCAGCGTGTTGTCGATGCCGGTCTCGCCTTCGCCCCCGCCGCCGTGCATGGCACGGAACAGGCGCGTGGGGAAGAACCACTCCATCAGTTCGGGCCCGCGAATGCCGAGCGGGTTCTGCAGGTCCTGGCCGGGCCCGGCGCCGTAGCCGTCGAGGGAGAGGGCGAAGCTTTGTACACGCAGTTTGGGCATCGGGTGATTCTTACAAGCGCTTGCGTACGGCGCAACCGGTCTTTCGACGCGGTTGACATGCCTTGCCTGGCAGGGACACGATGCGCGGACCCAGCCGATCCGAGAAGGAGCCCCGTCTTGTACGCCTGCTCATCCCTCACCGGCGACACGGTCGTCCGGCGCGCCGTGTGCCTGTGTCATCGCCCGGAGATCCATACGCTCACGAGCCGCATCAACGCGGACCTCAGCCGCCGCGGCTTCGTCGCCGGCATGGCTGCGTCGGTCGCGGCGCTCGGCCTGCCGTTCAAGGCGAAGGCGCAGAGCGCGACGCCTGCACCTCCCGGGTCGACACTGTTTACCAACGTTCGCATCTTTGACGGCCGCTCCGCCTCGCTGCGCGACGGCCTGCACCTGCTCGTCGAAGGCAACCGCATCAAGGCGATCGCCAGCGGCACGCCCGCGACGCCCGAAGGCGCGCAGCGCATCGACTGCCAGGGCCGCGTGATGATGCCGGGGCTGATCGACGCGCACTGGCACTCGCTGTTCGCGGCCCTGCCGCTGCCGGTGCTGCTGCAGGGCAACATGGGCTACATCCACCTGGCCGGCAGCGCGGAGGCCGAGCGCACGCTGTTGCGGGGCTTCACCACCGTGCGCGACCTGGGCGGCCCGGTGTTCGCGTTCAAGCAGGCCATCGATGAAGGACTGATCGCCGGGCCGCGCATCTATCCGTGCGGCGCGATGATCACCGGCAGCGGCGGCCATGGCGACCTGCGTCCGCTGTCCGATGTGCCGCGCACGCCCGGCGTCCAGAGTTTCACGGAGCGGACCGGCGCGGCCGCGATCGTCGACAGTCCCGACGAGATTCGCATGCGCGTGCGCGAGCAGCTCACGCAGGGCGCATCGCAGATCAAGATCGTGGGCGGCGGCGGCGTCTCGTCGCCCCGTACCCCACTGGACCTGACGACCTTGAGCGAGGCCGAAGTGCGCGCCGCCGCCGAGGTCGCCAAGGACTGGAACACCTACATCGCAGTGCACGCCTACGCACCCGCCACGGTGCAGCGCGCGATCAACGCGGGCGCCCGATGCGTCGAGCACGCGCACCTGATGGACGATGCAACCGCCAGGCTGATGGCAGACAAGGGCGTCTGGCTCAGCACCCAGCCCTTCCTGTCCGATGAGGACACCGGGCGGCTGACCGGCCCCAACCTCGTTTCCGCGCAGCAGGTCTTCGGGGCCACGGACGGCCTCTACAAGCTCGCGAAGAAGTACAAGATCAAGACGGCCTTCGGCTCCGACATGCTGTTCTCGCCCGCGCTCGCGCGGCGCCAGGGCACGATGCTCACGCATCTCACGCGCTGGTTCTCGAACAGCGAGATCCTCACGATGGCGACATCGACCAATGCGCAACTGATGGGCCTCTCGGGGCCGCGCAATCCCTATCCGGGCAAGCTCGGCGTGCTGGAGGAGGGCGCGTATGCGGACCTGCTGCTGGTGGACGGCAATCCGCTGGACAACATCGCGCTGCTGGCCACGCCGGAGACGAGCCTCATGATCGTCATGAAGGACGGCAAGGTGCACAAGAACACCTTGAAGGGCTGATTCAGCGCGACTTGCCGCGACCGCCCTTCTTGCCCGTCTCGGCGCCCGGCGCGCCCGCAGCGGCGGGGCCGCGCGCGTTCGCGTCGTCGAGCCACAGGAGGCCATCGACGTACGACATGAATTTGTTGAGGTACTCCGGCGACACGTCGCGCATCAGCGTCAGCGCGCGATGCACCAGGTGGTGCGAGTTCAGCGGCCCCGCGTTCTCCGGCACCTTGGCCAGCGATTGATGGAGCCTGCGCTCGGCGCTAAGCCGCGACCAGGTGCTCTTGAAGTAGCGCAGCGTCTTTAGTTCGCCCGCAGGAGCCGGTGTCGTTGCAGAACCGATGGCGGACGGCGATGCGTGCTGCCCGATGTGCGCCACGAGTTCAGCGAGTGCGCTGCGCGCAGCCGGCGCGGGCTCGTTGTCCGGTGCATGCGACGCCTCGCGGGACGTCTGCAGCGCCTCGGCATACGCCGCCATGTGCGTTTGCAGACGCTCATCCAGCAGCCGCCGTGCATCGCCCTGGTAGCCGGCCGCGCGACGCGCGAGCGCCTCGATGAAATGGAAGCGCACCGGATCGAAGCGGTGGTCGCCGCGCTGGCGCCATGCCCCGATGGTTGCGCTGCTGTCGCCGCCTGCGTCGTGACTCACGATGCCCCGGGGATCTTGTTCGAAGGCCGCGGCGTCGGCGCCATCTCCACGCGGCGATTGCGCGCGCGTCCCTCCGCATCGGCGTTGGATGCCACCGCCTGCTCGGAGCCGAAGGCCGCGGCGAACACCGATGACGACGGCAGCCCTTCCTCGATGAGCGTGCGCGTCACCGTCAATGCGCGCTGGGCCGAGAGTTCCCAGTTGTCGGCGAACTGCTTGCTGCCGCCGCGCACCTGGCGGTCGTCGGTGAAGCCGCTCACCATCAGGATCTCCTCGCGCGCGCGCAGGTAGGCTGCGAGCGGTCCGGCAAGGCTTCTGAGCAGCTGCCGGCCTTCGGGCTGCAGATCGGCGGAGCTGACCGCGAACAGCACGCTGCCGCTGATGCCGATGCGGCCGTTGTTCAAGGTCACGCGGCCGGCGGCGAGCGGGCCCGCAAGGGCTTTTTCGAGCGCCTCGCGGCGCTGGGCCTCGATGCGGCGCTTCTGGACCTCGTTCTCCAGTTTCGATGTGAGGTCGAGCTGCATGCCGATCGCGCACACGAGGATCAGCACGAAGGCGCCGAGCAGGCCCGCCATCAGGTCGCCGAAGACCGCCCAGACCGGCACCTCCGGCTCGAGGCCGGCATCGACGTCTTCGCGCATCACGCTTCGCTGCCCGCGGTGGCCTGCCGGTTCGCGATCTGCTGGAGGTCCTCGACCACCTGCTTCTGCGACATGATGCTGAGGTCGATCACCTCGCGCGCCTGCGCGACGTAGTAGGCGAGCTGTTCGTCGCTGCGCGCGATCGACTTGCCGAGCGCCGCCTCGATGCGCTGCAAGTGGCCGACCAGCTTGTCGTTCGATTCGCTGAAGAGTCCGACCGCATGGCCGAAGGCTTCGCCGAGGCTCGCCACTTCGACCGCACTGCCGGTGAGCTGCGCGGCGACTTCGCCCATCTTGCCGGTCTCGGCTTCGAGCTGTTCGGTGAAGCGGCTGCCGACGCGCTCCAGCAGATCGGCCGAGGAAGCGACCAGCGCATCGATGGCGCCGCGTTGCTCGGTGGACGCATGGTTCACCGCATCGAGCAGGGTCCCCAGCGTTTCGAGGATGTGGCTGCGCTCCTCCAGCATCGCGTTGTCGCGCGCCATGCTGTCGGAGAGCTTCTGGCGCAGCTCGGCCACCACCTCGGCTGCGGCCTTCGGGGCTTCCGATGCGGCCTCGAGCAGACGGGCGGTCTCGGCGATGGTGTGGGTCGCGTGCGCCTCGGACTGCGCGGCGATGTCGCGCGCGGTCCGGGCCAAGGCATCGCTCTGCTGCTGTTGCTGCGTCGCGGCGTGTGCGCCGGCCTGCTGCCATTCCTGCTGCAGCGAAGCGGCCATCGATTCGAGCGACTGGTTCCATGCCGACAGGCGCTGCTCGTCGCGCGCGGCAAGTTCGGTCTGGAGATTGGCATGCGACGCGTCGACCTTGGCCAGGAGGGCGGCCGAGTGTTGCTCGAAGCTCGCGGCGGCTGCGGCGAGTGCCTGTTGCGTGTCGGCCGAGAGCTTCTCGCTCGTGCGCTCGTGCTGCGCCAATGCGCCGCCCCAGGTGTCGGAGACGCTGCCGACCGTGCTCTGCAGACGGGTGGAGATGTCTTCGACCAGCGAGGCCGAGCGTTGCTCGAAGGTCTCGGTGAACTGGCCGAGCGTGCCGCGCAAGTCGGTGGAAAGCGCTTCGTTGGTGCGCTGCTGCTCCACGAGTGCGGTCCGCCATGTGTCGGCGACGTCGGTGGTCATCGTCTCGAAACGGCCCGAGAGCCCTTCGAGCTGCAACTGCACCGTGCTCGCGACCTTGTCGTGCAGCGCCGTGGTCTCGCGCGCGATGCCGGCCATGGTCGTCTCGACCACCGGCTGGATCGTTGCGCCCGCGATGCGTGCGCTTTCGGTGAGGCTCTGCCGGAGCGATTGACCGACCGATGCGGCCAGGCCGGCATAAGCGGCTTCTGCGCGCGCGTGGAAATGATCCTGGCTCGCGGTAAGGCGCTCGCTGATCGCCACGCTCTGCTGTTCCATCGTCGTCATCACGGCGTGCAACTGGCGGACCAGATCGGGCATCACCTGCGCCTGCTGCTGCAGCAGCCTGAACGATTCCTCGCGCTGATGCGCCAGCGAGTGCACGCGCAGGCTGGTCGCGATGCGGGTGTCCAGCAGTTGGCCGGCACGCAGCCGTTCGCGCCGGCACAGCGCCGAGGCGAGGCCCAGCATCGCCGAGGCGGCCACGCCGGCGACCGAGGTGCCGAAGGCCAGTCCCAGGCCCTTCACCGGTGCGGAGAGCGATGCACGCACCGCTTCGAGGTCCGTCGCGCTGTCGAGCGCCATGCCGGTGCCCTTGAGCGTGGCCACCATGCCGACGAAGGTGCCCAGCATGCCCAGCAGGACCAAGAGGCCCACGAGATAAGGTGTCAGCGCCGGGCCGGGCAGGCCCACGCGCTCGCCCTCGACGCGAAGGCGCACCGCGTTGCGCAGCGAGGGGTGCAGGGTGTCGAGCCAGTCGGCGAGCGTCGCCGGCGGTTCGGAGAGCGCGGCTGTGGCGCGCGCCAGGGTGGCGGTGGCCTCGTGGAAGCGGTGCAGCTCCACTGCGCCCACCCCGTAGAACACGGCGATGAGCCCGGCGACGAACAGCGCCAGCGCGTTCGAGCCGATGTAGCCCATGCCCACCCAGCCCACGGCCGCCAGGCCGGCCACGAGGACGGCATGTAGAAGAGATCTGTTCATGAATGCGGGTTACTTCATGCGAAGGGCATCGAGCAGCCCTTCGACGGGTTGAAATCGAAAGTCCAGCTCGGCGAGCAGCACGTCCCGTGCGTCCCGGCGGAAGATGTCGAGCCACGCGCTGCTTTCGGTGGATTCGGCATCCTGGCGCAGCCGCCCGAAGTGCTTCTCGAGCATCGCGGGCACGCTCGACAGCAGGCTGCGCTCGCGCGCGCCGAGCACCTGTTCCATCACGACATCGACCGCGGCGAGCTTCGCCATCGCGGGCGACCGGGCTGCGAGCCTGGACCGCAGCTTGCCGCGCAGCGCGCCGACACCGGCCTCGATTGCTTGCTGGCGGGCCATGTAGCGCTGGCGATAGGGCGAGAAGTCGGCTCCGGCGCCTTCCGTTTCCGCGCGCGCCGGCTGGGGCGCGGCGAAAGCGCTGTCGTCGGCGATGGCCTTCGCGAGCGAGGTCCGCACGCGGTGGCATTCGCCTTCTTCGGCGCTGGATGAGCTTCTTGCGCCCGGTGCATTCGACACGGGTACGCCGTCAAGCGCGGCGGACAGCGAGATGGCGTCCGTCCAGCTGAACCATTGGCTCAGCCGATCCGACGTGGATGCGCCGGATTCGCGAACATCGGGGCCGGCCAGTCGATCGAGCAAGCGAATGAGCGCCGAGCCGGTCAAACCCCTGCGCGAACCCGCGCGCAAATCCGTGCGATTTGCCACTTGCACCATACCGCCAGCTGGAAAAACCCGCGAGTCTAACTGATGAGTCCCTCCGCGCTGCCCTGGGCCGGGGGGCCGACCGTAAGCAGCTGCAACGCGCCGCTCAATCGAACCACTGCAGCCCGTTGACGGCGATGTCGTAGCGTGCGCTTTCCTGCGGCGTCATGGCGGCCTCGAGCTGCGAGAGCTCGAGGCGCTCGTCGTCGTGCGAGACCCACTCGAAGAGATGCGAAGGCGGCATGCCGGTCACCTCGTCCTGGTCGCTCCAGGCCTGCAGGCGAGCGGGCGCACTTTCGAGCAGGAGGCGCAGGAACAGCGCGCGCTGCAGCCGCACATGGGCGCGCTCCTCCGCGCTCATCGCACCGGCGAGCTGGTCGATCCGCTCCTGGTACAGGCTCATGCGCAGCCAGAGTTCGTCGCACGAGAGGTCCGGGTAGCGCCACACCTTGGGCGACAGCCGCTTGCACCCGAACTGGATGCGAGCGCAGGCCAGCGCCTGCAGGAGCCGAAGGACCAGTTGCTGCGTGGACGCGCCCATCGTGAGCGCATGAGAGCCCAGTTGCCGGGCGTGCGGCGTAGGACGATCCGCCGTCCTGAAGCGGGGCTCGGTCTACCGCGAGCGGGGGTGCAGCGCGCGATGCGCGAGCAGGAAGGTCGCCGCGTTCCAGCTCTGTCCGGCCATGCCCATCGGCTCGAGCGTGCGGCCGTGGAACCATTCGGTGAAGCGCCACTCGCCATGCGCATTCGCGCGCGCGAGCCCGGCGAGCGCGTGCCAGGCTTGCTCGCGCAGGCCGAGCCGGGCCAGCGCCAGCACCCAGTAGCCGCCCACGAAGGGCCAGATGCCGCCGTTGTGGTACTGGTGCATGAGGTTCTGCCGGTGCCGCGCCATGTACGGCCGCCACAGCGCATGCTGGCGCGACAGCGGATGCAGCACCACGCGCACCGGCCAGGGCTCGCCCGCCTGCGCGGCCGCGATGGTGTTGACGATGCTGTGCGACATCGCGTCGTCCGCGAGGCCGCTGTGCATCGCGAGCAGGTTGCCGAAGACGTCGCCCTCGTCGCCGACCACCGAGAGATTGACGAAGCTCAGGTAGAGCCCCGGATCGCGCCGGCCGCGCCGCGCGTAGTGCCCGAGCAGCCGCGCGCGGTGGTATTCGGGCAGGTCGCGCTGGAAGGGGTTGAAGAGATGGTTGAAGTGGTCGTGCGTCTCCTCCGCATGCGCGAGCGCGAAGCGGCGCTTGACCTCGTACCAGAGCGCGTTGGTGTAGAGCACGTAGCCCGAGCGCGGCATGATGTCGGCCCAGTCACTGGCCTCGTTCTGCTGCAGCAGGCGGAAGTGCTGGTGCTCCTGCGCGAGCAGCCAGCCGATCGCGCGATCGACGCCGTCCTGCCAGTGCGAGGCGTCGATGCTGCCCGCGCGGCGCACATGGTCCACCGCGATCAGCCACCACAGCGTGGCGTCGATGCAGCCGAGGTACCAGAAATCCGCGTCGAGTCCCTCCGGATCGACGTACTTGGGGATCTGGCCGTTGGCCGCCTGCTGCGCGGCGAGCGCTTCGAGGCTCGCGATCGCGCCCTGTTCGAGCGCAGGCACGCCGCTGCCGCACATCGCCATCACGCAGATCGCCGCATCGCGCCCGAAGATGCGCGTGTAGCGCCGCGCCACCGCCGCTTCGGTGCGGCTGGCAGCGAGGATGCCGTGCGGCGTGAGGTTGCGCTGGAGGAGGTCGAGCGAGGCCTCTGAGCAGGCTTCGATGAGGGCGAGATCGGCGGGGGCGAGGTGGGTCATGGTCGGTCGTGCCGCCTCCAGGTGCGGGCCAGGCATTCTCCCGTCGAATGCGGTCTTCGCGTCGACAACGTGGCAGGCCATCAAGGTCGATACAGCTCGGCCGAGGACAGATAGCTGGCGCCGAATCCCGCCACGACGAGGACCTTGCCGTCGGGCAGCAGCGTGGCGCCATGCTGATTTCGCCCCACGCTCATGCTGCCGGTCGACGACCAGGTGCCCGTGGCCGGGTCGTACAGCTCGGCCGAGGACAGCAGGGCGCTGCCGAATCCCCCCGCGACGAGGACCTTGCCGCCGAGCAGCAGGGTGTCGTTATGTCCGGGGTCACGGCTGCGGGCGAGCCGGTGATCACGCCGGATTGCGAGTCCAGCGCCAGCCCCACGGGCAACGCAGGCGACACGCCGTAATGCGTGATGGCTCCGCCGCTGCTGCTGGGCGAGTTGGGGGCGATCTCGACGCCCCGTGCGTAGACCACGGATGGATCGCTGTAGCTCAGTCCGGCCGGCGCGTCCACCAACGTGCCGACGAATGCCCAGCCGCTCCCTCCACCGCCGCATCCAGTCAGCAGGGTTGCGAGCGGAAGAAGAAGAGCAAGCAAGAATTTTGATATCCGGTTCATAGGAAGCCCCTTGGGCCACGCGGACCCAATCAACAAAGAAGAAGGAGAGACAAGAGAAGGGAGAGACGCGGGGGACGTTGATGACGACGACCCGGCGGCAGAACTCTTGCATTGTTGGTTTTGGTGGGCGTCCCGAGAATGGGAAGAGTCTGAAAATTCCCGGATGACAGCGAGCTCGTTCTGGTGCCCATCGATCGACACCCGATGGTCGTTCTTGCCAAGATAGGCCCTGTGCTCGTGCTTCCGTATTGACAACAGATACACGCCGCCGTACAGTTTGTGTATCTAATGTGTATGTAACCAAGGAGCGCCCCGTGCGTGACGCCGCCATCAATCTAAGAGCCCTGCCGGAACAGCGCGACCTGATCGACCACGCCGCCAGCCTGCTGGGCAAGAACCGCTCGGATTTCATGCTCGAAGCGGCTTGCGAGCGCGCGCAGGCGGTGATGCTGGATCAGGTGTTCTTTGGCCTGGACGCCAAAAAGTTCAGGCAGTTCACCGCCATGCTGGACGCGCCTCCCGCACCCAATCCTGGACTTGAACGCCTCATGGCTGTGAAAGCGCCCTGGAGCCCGGACGCCGCGTGAGCTTGGAACTGAGCGCGCCACAGCCTCTTGCGGCCACGCATCTCATTGACGGATTCGCCTGCGGGGAAGCCAGTCTCGATGAATGGCTCAAGCGCCGGGCGCTGTCGAATCAGATGAGCGGAGCGAGCCGCACGTTCGTCGTCACAGATCAGGAAAGGCGCGTCGTGGGCTACTACGCGATGGCCGCTGGGGCGGTCTCGCATCAGATGGCAACGAGTGGCGTGCGACGCAACATGCCCGACCCCGTCCCGGTGATGGTGCTGGCCCGTCTCGCCGTTGACCGTCGTGCCCAAGCTCTCAAGCTTGGAGCCGCGATGCTGCAAGACGCCGTCAATCGGGCCGTGACCGTGTCGCAGAATGCGGGCGTGCGAGCCTTGCTGGTCCATGCCCTCCATGAGCGTGCCAAGCAGTTCTATGAGCACTACGGCTTTCAGGAGTCGCCACAGCATCCGATGACATTGATGCTCCGCCTGAATACCACAAGGGCTTGAGGGGGTGCACCAACGGCGCCGGCAACATCAATGATTGTGACGGGGTGGGTCGCCCGCGACACCGCGGTACTTGACCGCCAGCTCCATGCACGCGCCCGACTCGAGTTGTCCGACGGTCGCGCGATAGACCTCCTGCCACGGCGTCTGGCTCGGCCGGATCGCCGGCAGCCCTTCGCTCTTGCGGCGCGCGATCTCCTCGTCGGACACCAGTGCGTTGCATTGCCCGGCGTTCAGATCGACGCGGATGACATCGCCCGTGCGCAGCCAGGCCAGCCCGCCGCCGATGGCGCTCTCGGGCGAGGCGTTGAGGATCGACGGACTGTCCGAGGTCCCCGACTGCCGCCCGTCTCCCAAGGTGGGAAGACTGGTGATCCCGCGCTTGAGCAGCGCATCCGGCGGCTGCATGTTCACGACCTCCGCGGACCCCGGCCAGCCGACGGGCCCTGCACCGCGTATCACGAGGATGCAGTTCTCGTCGATGGCGAGCGCCGAGTCGTTGATGCGTGCGTGATAGTCATCGGAATCCTCGAAGACGATCGCCCGGCACTCGAATCGTCCCTCCGAACCCGGACGGCTCAGGTAGCGCTCGCGAAACTCCGCCGAGATCACGCTCGTCTTCAGGATCGCGAAGTCGAACAGGTTGCCGCTCAACACGAGGAAGCCGGCGCGATCCTTGAGGGGGTGCGCGAATTCGCGGATCACCTCGCGGTTCACGCTTTGCCGGCCTTGGAGGTTCTCTTCCATCGTCTTGCCGGTGACGGTGGGCCGCGCGCTGCGCAGCAAGCCCGCCTGCTGGAGTTCCCACATCACGGCCGGCACGCCGCCCGCGCGATGGAAGGCCTCGCCCAGGTACTTGCCCGCCGGCTGCATGTTCAGCAGCAGCGGCACATCGAAGCCGAATTCGGTCCAGTCGCTCGGACGCAAGTCCACGCCCGCATGGCGCGCCATGGCCATGAGATGCGGCTGCGCGTTGGTGGAGCCGCCGATCGCGGCGTTGACGACGATTGCGTCGAGGAATGCGTCGCGCGTGAGGATCGACGAGGGCCGCCGGTCCTCGCAGGCCAGCTCGACGATGCGGCGACCCGTTTCGTAGGCGATCTGCCCGCGTTCCCGGTAGGGCGCGGGAATCGCGGCGCAGCCCGTCAACGACAGGCCCAGCGCCTCCGCGAGGGCGTTCATGGTCGAGGCCGTTCCCATGGTGTTGCAGTGCCCCACCGAAGGCGCCGACGCGGTGGCGATGTCCATGAACTTGGCTTCGTCGATCCGGCCCGCCGCGAGAAGCCGCCGGCTCTTCCAGATCGCGGCCCCGGAGCCGACGAGTTCGCCTTCGAACCAGCCGTCCAGCATCGGGCCGCCGGACAGCACGATGGCGGGGATGTCCACCGTCGCTGCGGCCATGACCTGCGAGGGCGTCGACTTGTCGCAGCCCGTCGTCAGCACGACGGCGTCGATCGGGTAGCCGTGCAGGATCTCGACCAGCGCCATGTAGGCCAGGTTGCGGTCGATGGCCGCGGTCGGCCGCCGGCAGTTCTCGAAGGTCGGATGCACGGGGAATTCCATCGGAATGCCGCCGGCGTCGCGGATGCCGTCGCGCACGCGCTTCGCCAGTTCGAGATGGACGCGGTTGCACGGATTGAGGTCGCTTCCGGATTGCGCGATCCCGATGATGGGTTTGCCCGAGCGCAGTTCCGCCGGCGTGATGCCGTAGTTCATGAAGCGCTCCAGATAGAGCGCCGTCATGTCGATGTGGTCGGGGTTGGCGAACCAGTCCTGCGATCGGAACCGGCGGGCGGTGCGGGTGGCTTCGGTCATGCGCCGTACCAGCCTGCGTCCACGAAGTACTCGCGCCCGGAGCATCGGGCCGCATCGTCCGATGCGAGAAAGAGCGCCATCGCCGCGACATGCTGAGGATCGATGCGTTGCTGCAGACATTGCGCCGCCACGACCTTCGCCTCGCTTTCGGGTGTTTGCCACAGCTGCATCTGGCGCGGCGTGCGCACCGCACCCGGAACGATGCAGTTGACGCGGATGTCGTATCTGCCGAGGTCGCGCGCCAGTCCCTTGGTCAGTCCCTCGATGCCCGCCTTGGCCGTCATGTAGATCGACAGGCTGGCCAGCGCGAGGTGCCAGGAGATGGAGCCGAGGTTCAGGATCACGCCGCCGCCCGCGGCCCGCATGCCAGCCGAAACGGCTTGTGCGCAGAAGAACTGGTGCCTCAGGTTGACGGCGATCCGCTGGTCCCAGTAGTCCGCCGTGACGGCGCCGACTTCATGTCGATCGTCATTGGCCGCATTGTTGACGAGGACGTTGATGGCGCCCCCCGATGCCTCGATCTCGGCGAAGCTCGCCTGGACGGCCTGGATGTCGGTCAGGTCACAGCGATGAAAGACCGGCGGCTGCACGGTGTCGCGCAGCTTCGATTGAAGCGCCCGGCCTTCCGCGTCGGCGATGTCCAGGAAGAACACCCTGGCGCCTTGCCGGGCGAAGGCCTCGACCATGGCCGCGCCGATGCCGGAGGCCCCTCCCGTGATGACGACGCGCTTGCCCGCAAGGCTCGGATAGATGGCAGACATGGATGGGTCCTTCTTGTTGGTGGGTTCGTGCTTCAGGAAGCGGCAATGCCGCGCAAGGACAGATTCCGGTAGAGCGCCCGGACGCCGAAGGTCCAGGGCGCGATGGCATCGGAGCGCTGCACGTGATTGACGAGCGCGCCCAGCGACGGCGTCGAGATCGTCACGCGGTCGCCGAGGCGGTGCGTGAAGCCCTTGCCTTCGGCGCCGCGGTCCTCGATGGGGGAGAACATCGTGCCGAGGAAGAGGAAGAAGCCGTCCGGATACTGGTGATGCGCACCGCAGGTCTGGCGCACCAGATCGGCGGGGTCGCGGCTGATCTCGGCCATGCGGCTGGCGCCTTCCAGCCTGAAGCCGTCGTCCTGCCCTTCGATGGCGAGGCTCACGGTGGCCGTGCGGATCGTGTCCAGCGTGAAGTCATCGTCGAACAGACGCACGAACGGTCCGATGGCGCAGGAGCCGTTGTTGTCCTTGGCCTTGCCCAGCAGGAGGGCGCTGCGGCCTTCGATGTCGCGGAGGTTGACATCGTTGCCCAGCGTGGCGCCGACGATCTGCGAGCGGCTGTTGACGGCCAGTACGATCTCGGGCTCGGGGTTGTTCCACGACGAGCCGGGGTGCAATCCGACGTTCGCGCCGAATCCGACCGCCGACATGGGCTGCGCCTTCGAGAACACTTCGGCGTCGGGGCCGATGCCGACCTCCATGTACTGCGACCACGTGCCCTGGCGGATGAGCTCGCGCTTGAGCGCTTCCGCTTCGGGCGAGCCGGGCCGGATGGCCGACAGGTCCGATCCGATCGTGCGCTGGAGCTCATGCCGGATCTGCGTGGCCTTGGCGGCATCGCCGCCGGCCTGCTCCTCGATGACGCGCTCCAGCAGGCTGACGGCGAAGGTGACGCCGCAGGCCTTGATGGCCTGCAGGTCGCACGGCGCCAGGAGCTTCTCGGCGCCCGCTTCCACCGAGGTCGTCATGGCCTTGTCGAGCCAGGCAGTGACCTTGCCCAGGGGTTCCCCCGGGCAGTTGCGGACGAATTCGAGGAGGTCCTGCCGCTCGAGAAGGTCGGAGACCGTGGGCGCCGAGGCGGTGATGTCCACCACTTGACCCTCTCGAACCAGCACGACGCAAGGGCCGTTGATGGGGGCCGCACGCCAGACCCGGCCGACGAGCAAGGCGCCCGAAGCGTCGGTGGGAAGAAACGATGAATGGAGGTGCGGTTGCATTGGAGGATCTACGGGAGGGGTGACGGGGGGAGGGGGTGAATCTCGCAGCTGCTTTCCATGCGCCAGCTCTTTTCGAGCGTGCGCGTGCTGCCGCCTACATCGACCTCGGCGCGCAGCCGGATGTCGGCGCTCGATGCACCGATCGCCAGCTCGAACTTGCCCGGCTCGATGATTCGCTTACCGGCCATGCCGGTGAAGGCCAGCATGTCCACCGGTACGCGAAAGCTCACGCGGGCGACTTCGCCGGCGCTCAGCTCCAAGCGGCCAAAGGCCTTCAATTCGCGCACGGGCCGCACCACGCTGGCCAGGCGATCGCGCACGTACAGCTGCGGGATCTCCACGCCCTTGCGCGGCCCCGTGTTGGCCAAATCGAAACTGAGCACGATCTCGCCGTCTTCGATGGGGATGGGAGAGGGGCTCACTTCCAGATTGCGATACTCGAAGCGCGTGTAGCCGAGGCCATGGCCGAAGGGATATCGGCTGCCGAAGTGCAGGGCGATCGGCGTGCCGCCGCTCTTGAACTTGTGGTTGTAGTAGTACGGCATGGCGCCGACGTTGTGCGGCACCGAGACGGTCAGCCGGCCCGTGGCCTCGGCGCGGCCCGAAAGAACGTCGGCGATGGCGGTGCCGCCCTGCTGGCCGCCGGAAAACGCCATCACGAAGGCTGCGATGCGATCTTCCAGTCCGCCAAGGTTGTAGGGCCGCCCGCTGGTCAGCACGACCACGGTTGGCGTGCCGGTATCGACCACGGCCTGCAGCAACTGCTGCTGCACACCGGGCAGGTCGAGCGAGTCGGCATCGGAGCCTTCGCCGATCGTGCCGGTTTGGAAAAGGCCGGCGAGGTCGCCGACGAAGACGAAGGCGACATCCGCATTGCGGGCGGCTTCGACAGCCTCGGGAATCCGATCGGTGCGAAGCGAAACGGGCGAGGTGGGCTTGACCGCCCCTGCGCGTACATCGCCCGGGAACACCGGCGCGCCCTTTTGGCGGACTTCGATGATCGAACAGCCCTTCGCGTAGCGCACGCGGTCTGCGCCATAGATCGCCTGCAGGCCCTGCAGCGGCGTCACGATGTGCCGCGTGTCTTCGACCTGGTTGTGGAGGACGACGTGGGCGGGGTAGCTGTAGCCGCTGAGCATGGCCAATGGATCGTCGGCCGTCGGGCCGATGACCGCGAGGCGGGGCGCGCCGGAAGGACTGAGCGGCAGCACGCCATTCCGGTTCTCCAGCACCACGATCGCCTGGCGCGCTGCTTCCAGAGCCGTTGCAACGACGTCGGGCGTGCGCAGCGCGGGTGGCGCCGGGGCGTCCTCGAAGGTCTTCTCGAACAGCCCCAGGCGAAACTTCTCCGTGAGGACGCGAGAGACGATGCGATCGACGGTCGCCATCGAGATCAGGCCGCGCTCGATCGCTGCGGCGAGGTGCTGCGCGCAATCGTCCGCGGGCAGTTCGACATCCAGCCCGGCGTTGAAAGCCAGCGCCGCCGCCTCGGCCGCATCGGCCGCCACCGCGTGGTGCTGGTAGAGCAGGCTCACGCCCACATAGTCGGCCACCACCAGGCCGTCGAAGCCCCATTGCTCGCGCAGCACCTCGGTCAGCAGGTGGTAAGAGCAGTGGGCCGGCTCGCCGTCGATGTCGTGGTAGGCCGGCATCACCGAGCCCGCGTTCGCCTGCTTCACGGCCATCTCGAACGGAAGCAGGAACACGTCGTTCAGCTCGCGCCAGCCGAGGTGCACCGGGGCATGGTTGCGTGCGCCCTCACTGAACGAATGACCCACGTAGTGCTTCAGCGTCGCCAGCACGTCGCGCCGAGGGCCCTGGATGCCGCGGACGTAGCGCGTCGCCATGACGCCGACGAGATACGGGTCTTCGCCGAAGGTCTCTTCCGTGCGTCCCCACCGCACATCGCGCGACACATCGAGGACGGGCGCCAGCCCTTGCTGGCATCCCAATTCCCGGCATTCGAAGCCGATCTTCTCGGCCACCCGCTCCACGAGTGCGGGATTCCAGGTGGCGCCGAGGGCCAGCGGCGACGGGAACAGCGTGCCTTCGCGGGTCATCATCCCGGCGAGGCACTCTTCATGCGAGATCGCGGGAATGCCCAGGCGGGTCTCGTTTCGCAGATAGCGCTGCAGTTTGTTGAGCGCGCGCAAACCGCTGCCGGCCTCGACACTGCGCGTGCCCAGGGGCCGGGTGATCTGCCCGATCCCGTGGGCCAGGCGCCGCAGCACCGATTCGGCATCGCTGGCAACGACGAAAGCCTCGCCGGGACGCACGCGGTGTTCACCGCTTTCGGACAGGATCAGCCAGAAGGCGTGCATCTGGGCGATCTTTTCCTCGAGCGTCATGCGTGCGAGCAGGTCGTCCACGCGCGCCGCCAGCGGCTGCGCGGGGTCCTTGTAGAGGGGCGTGGAAGAAGTCATGGGTTGGGTGGGTATGGGGCGTCGGGCTTGTGTCAGCGTGCCGCCCAGAGCATTCCGCGCTCGAGGATCGTGCGCATCTGCGGCACCTCGAATTCGCTGGCGACATGGCCGAGCGCGCTGTAGAAGACGCGGCCCTTGCCGTGCCGGCGCTTCCATGCCACCGGCATCACCACGCCTTCGATCCATGGCGCATGCTCGCCGCTGAAGGTCGTCGTCGCCAGCACTTCGTTCGAGGGGTCGACGTGCATGTAGTACTGCTCCGAGCGATAGTCGAAGTCGCCGATGCCCTCCATCACGGGATCGTCGGGCTTGGCAATGTTCACGCGGAAGTCGATGACGTTGCCGGGATGGGCGACCCACTGGCCTCCGGTCATGAACTGGTAGTCGACCGCCTCGCGAAAGGCATCGCACATCCCGCCATGAAAGCCTGCGAGGCCGACGCCTTCGCGCACCGCAGCGGTCAGGTTGGCGAGTTCGTCCTTCTCGATCTTCGCCATCGTGATGATCGGAACGATCAGGCTCAGGTCCGCAATGGCGGGGTCGGCGAAGGCCTTCGTCGAGGTTTCGACGCGGACCTCGAAGCCGTGCCTCGTCAACATGTCCGAGACGATCTTCGCGGCCTGGTCGGGCTCGTGCCCCATCCAGCCGCCCCACACGATCATGGCTTCACGCATTCGTTTGCCTTTGTTCAGTTCACGGATGGATTCAGCCGAGACCGCCGGCCGAGAAGGCGGTCGGCAGGATCTGCGGCCGTTCCGGTCGGGTCTCGATGCTCACGTGGCGGCCGAATCGAGACGAGGTCTCGAACGCCTCCATCACCTCGAGCACGTGAAGGGCCAGTTCGCCCGATGCGCGGTGCGGACGGCCGGCCCGAATGGCATGCGCCATGTCGGCCACGCCGATGCTTCGATAGTTGCCGTCTCCGTAGGCGTGTCCGATCGGCTGGTCGGCCCACTCCTGCCCGGCCTGGGCGAGCTGGATGGTGCCGCCGAAATGATTCGGATCGGGCACGATCATGCTGGCCTCGGTGCCGTAGAGCTCGATCGGCACATGCCGGTGCTTGGGCACGTCGAAGCTGGTGGCAATCGACACGATGGCGCCCGACGCGAACTCCATCGTTCCGGCCACATGGGTGGCCACTTCGACGTCGATCTTCGTGCCCTTCTGTGGCTCGCTGGTGATGAGGCGTTCGCTGCGCACTCGCGAGGTCGATCCGGAGACGCGAGCGACCGGTCCGATGAGGTTGACCAGCGCCGTGATGTAGTAGGGCCCCATGTCGAGCATCGGCCCGCCGCCCGCGGCGTAGTAGAAGGCGGGATTCGGATGCCAACGCTCATGGCCGGGACACATGAAGGTCGCCGTGCCGGCCACGGGCTTGCCGATGGCGCCTTCATCCACGAGCTTGCGGCACGTCTGGTGCGCCCCGCCGAGGAAGGTGTCGGGCGCACAGCCGACGCGAAGGCCGCGCTTGTCGGCGGCTTCGAGCAGCGCGCGCGCATGCGATGCCGTGAGGCCCAGCGGCTTCTCGGAGTGCACATGCTTCCCGGCGGCGATCGCCATCAGGCCGACTTCGACATGCGCTGCCGGAATCGTGAGATTGACGATGATCTCGATCGCAGGGTCGCGCAGGAGTGCGTCGACAGAAACAGCCTTGAGTCCGAACTGCGCGGCACGCGCTTGCGCCGCCTCGGGCTTCAGGTCGGCAACGCCCCGGATATCGAGGATCGGAAACTTCGCTGCGGCCTTCAAGTAGGCCTCGCTGATGTTCCCGCAGCCGATGAAGCCGATTCCAACCTTGTCCATGAAGTGATCCTCTACGCGGAATACTTCTTCACGATGCCGGCGAGTTCGTTGTTCACCTTGCACTGCTTGAGCGAGAACGAGGAGAGCACTCGATCGATCTGCGATTCGGACAAGTCCTTGAACAGGCGGGCGTAGGTCTGCTGCATCAGCGCGCTGGTGTAGAAGCAGAGCACCGCCGAGCTGAAGCACTTGCGGTTGTAGACCTGGGTGATCTCGTCGTCGCCGATGACGTCGTAGATCTGCTGCGCCAGCTTGCCGGTTTCCTGCTTGACCGATGTCTGTGGCATCCACACCATCCAGTCGTCCGCGCCCAGTTGTTCCTTCTTGCGGATGAAGTCGCCCACCCGTTGCCGGTACTCCGATTCGGGGTCGAGGGTCACCAGGCCCATCACGCCGACGTCCTTGTAGGTCCAGGTGGTCCAGTGCGCGCCATGGCGCTCGAAGATGCCGATCTGGTCGTCCATCGCGCGCAGGCGATCGGGCACTGCTTCCAGCCCGCCGTTGTAGACCGAGCCGAACTCGCCGACCCACAGGGGAACGTCGTGCTTCTTCGTGAAGACGGTGCCTTCGTGGTTCGTGAACTCGAGTTCCTGCCTTGCGAGGTCCCAGTGCTCCGGGCCATCGCTCCGGGGCTGACCCGCATCGATCGTGCCGGGGTACTGGCCCGGGCCGAAGCCCGCGATGGTGTAGTTGTGGCTGCTGTAGACGAGGTTGTCTGCGAAGGGCGCTTCCAGGCCGTCGAAGAGGTAGGAATAGCGATCGCCTTCGAGGAAGATGATGTGCTTCGAATCAATCTCCCTCACTGCGGCGACCGCCCGTCGATAGACCGCATTCATCAGGTCCCAGTCCGGACGATAGTTCTTGTGGATGTTCCACGGCAGGTCGCCGAACTGGTTGTTCACGCAGGGCTCGTTCATCAGGTTGAATCCCGCGACGACGGCCTCGTCCCTGTATCGCGTGGCGATCTCCTTCCACAGCGCAATGAACCGGTCCTGGTAATGCGCATGGTTCCAGAACAGGCTGTGCCGGTTGGCGTTGTCCGAATGCCAATGCACGTTCTGCCAACCCTGCACCGCGTGCAGGTCGAGGATGGCGTAGAGGCCGTGCTTCTCGCACCACCGGAGCACCTGCGTCAGCCGCTGGAATCCGGCTTCCTTGTAGACGAAGGGCCTGTTGTCGTCCTCGAAGTGCCGGTAGTTCAGCGGCAGCCGGACCACCGTCGTGCCAAGGCTCTTGAGGTATTCGATGTCGGACTCGTTGAAGAAGTGATCGTGGAAGCGCTCGAAGAAGAATTCGGCCTTCGACTTGCCCAGCACCTCGGCCATCTCGTAGCGCAAGGTGTGCTCCGCGCCGGAGAACCCGTTGATGAAGTCCTCCATGTTCATCCAGCCGCCGACACAGGTGCCCTTGAGCCGCACGCTCTTGCCTTTCGCATCGACGATCTGGTTGCCCTTCACGCTCAGAAATTCCATTGCTTTCGCTCCTGTTGATCAGTTGATTCGTTGCTCGGTCGCCGCGTCGAACAGATGCGCGTGTTCGCCCTGTGCAGCGATGCGGATGATTTCGCCGGGCCCGGCCGTGACTCGCTCGCGGAAGACCGCAGTGATCGGCTGTCCGCCGATCTGCGCCATCACCTGCGTCTCCGAGCCGGTCGGCTCGACCACTTCCACCGTGATCGGGAATCCCGCGTCGTCGAGCATGAAGTGCTCGGGCCGGATGCCGTAGACCGCCGGCAGTCCCGGCCTCGCTGTCGGTGCGTTCGAGAAGGGGAGGGTGAGGCTGCCCGCTCCGTCGACCACGAAGCCTTCGCGCTCGACCTTGCCCTTGAGCAGGTTCATCGCGGGGCTGCCGATGAAGCCGGCAACGAAGAGGTTGGCCGGACGGTCGTACAGGTCGAGCGGGGCGCCGACCTGCTCGACCACGCCGTCGTGCAGGACCACGATCTTGTCGGCCATCGTCATGGCCTCGACCTGGTCGTGGGTCACGTAGACGATGGTGGTTCCGAGGCGCTGGTGCAGCGCCTTGATCTCGGTGCGCATCTGCACCCGGAGCTTGGCGTCCAGGTTGGACAGCGGCTCGTCGAACAGGAACACCTTGGGGTCGCGGACGATCGCCCGGCCCATCGCGACTCTCTGGCGCTGGCCACCGGAGAGTTCCTTCGGCAGGCGGCCCAGCAGCGGCTCGAGGCTCAGGATCTTGGCCGCACGCGCGACCTTCGGGTCGATCTCGCTCTTCTTCGCGCCAGCCATCTTGAGCGAGAAGGCCATGTTCTGCTCGACCGTCATGTGCGGATAGAGCGCATAGCTCTGGAACACCATCGCGATGTCGCGCGCCTTGGGTTCGAGATCGTTGACCACCCGCTCGCCGATGCGGATCTCTCCGCCCGAGATGTCCTCCAGTCCGGCGATCATCCGCAGCAGCGTCGACTTCCCGCAGCCGGAGGGGCCGACCAGGATCACGAACTCGCCGTCGTCGATCTCGACATCGACGCCGCGAATGACGGACACCGGGCCATAGTCCTTCTGGACCTTTCTGATACTCACCGAAGACATGGATGGATCCTTCTCAGCCTTTGACAGAGCCGGAGGTCAGGCCGGCAACGATGTGCTTCTGAGCGGCAAAGAACATGATCACGGCCGGAAGGATCGTGAGCGTGATGAATGCCAGCACCAGGTTCCAGTCGGTCGAGAACTCGCCCTGGTAGGCCATGATCCCGAGCGGCCAGGTGTAGAGCGTCTCGCGGTTGAAGACCACCAGCGGAAGCAGGTACGAATTCCAGCTGTGCACGAAGACGATCACCGCCACGGTCGCCAGGATGGGGCGCGACAGCGGCAGCACGATGTGCCAGAAGAACCTGAAGTAGCCGCAGCCGTCGATCAATGCCGCTTCGAACAGTTCGGCCGGCAGCTGCTTGAAGTAGTTGCGAAACAGCAGGATGCTCGACGCCAGGCCGAAGGCGACCTGCGGCAGGACCACGCCCCAGTAGTTGTCGAGCAGGCCCAGGTCCCGGATCTGGATGAAGAGCGGCAAGATTGCGGTTGCCGCCGGGAACATCAGTCCGAGAAGCAGGTAGTTGATGAGGAAGGTCGAGCCGAAGAACTTGATGTGCACGAACACGAAGGCCGCCATTGCCGAGACCATCACGGTCAGGATGACCGTCAGCACCGCGATTACGGCGGAATTGCCCATCAGCTGCCAGTAGCGGCTTCCGCCGAGGATGTCCCAGTAGTTGCGCCACTCCCATTGCGCCGGGAATCCGAACGGATTGACCCGCAGGTCCCCGAGCGTCTTGAATCCGCCCAGCACGGTGGCGATCAGCGGGATCAGCACCAGGCCGGCGACGAGGAAGAGTGCCGCGTAGCGAACGACCGGCGACATGGCGGCGGACTTCGGCGCGGATGAATCGTGACTAGTCATGGCGCATCAGGACCCGCTTGTAGCCAAAGGCGAAGACCACGCAGATCAGGAACAGGACGACGCCCACGGCACTGCCGAATCCGATCTCCATGCGCGTGACGCCGTAGCTGTAGAGGAAGGTCACCATGGTCTGCGTGCTGTCGGACGGACCGCCCTTGGTCAGCGGCATGATGAGATCGAACAGCTGGATCGATCCGAGGATCGCGAAGAACACCGACAGCCTGATCGTCGAGCCCAGCAATGGCACCGTGATGCGAGTGAAGATCTGCCAGCGCGACGCGCCGTCGATGCGGGCGGCCTCATAGAGGCTTCGATCGATCTGCTGCAATCCGGCGATGTACAGGATCATGTGGAAGCCGAAGTACTTCCAGATCACGACGACCAGGATGGCGTACATGGCTAGCTCGGGTTCGGACAGCACGTAGGGCGCGCTCGCTCCGAACCATTCCCAGACCTTGGCCAAGAGGCCGTAGTCGCCGTCGTAGACGAAGCGCCAGATCAGCCCGGCCGCGATCTCCGCCAGGATGTACGGCAGGAAGAAGATCAACCTGAAGGTGTTCGTGCCGCGCACCTTGTCGGCAAGCAGCACCGCCATCGCCAGGGCCAGTGGCAACTGCACGGCCAGGGACCCCACGATGATCAGCAGGTTGTTGCCGAGGGCCGTGTGGAACGCGGGGGTCCGGAACAGGTCCACGAAGTTCCGCAAGCCGACGAAATTCGTCGGGACGCCGTAGCCGTTCCAGTTGAAGAAGCTGTACCAGCCGGCCGCCCCCATCGGAAAGGCAACGAACAAGGTGAACAGCAGGATCGCCGGCGGCAGAAAGAACAGCACCACGGTCGTCGTGCCGCCGACTCGTTTGGATGGCTTGCGGCGCCAGGCCCGCGCCAAGCCCGTCGGGGCAGCGGGCATGGCGCCAGCACTGTGATCGATCGTCGTCACGTCTGATTCCTCCCTGCGCCTGTGTCGTGGTCGCGCGGTCGCTCAGTTGGTGCTGTTGGCGCGCTGCCAGGCGGCCTGCACGGCGGCCGCGGCATCCGCCGGCTTCATCTTCCCGGTGGCGAGATCGACCGAGATGTCGTTGACGACCGCTCCGACCGACGGGCCAAGCATCTGGTCGTAATAGATCTGGTGGTAGTGGGACTTCGCGACGTTCTCCGCCAACTGCCGAAGGATCGGGTTGGCGATGGCATCCTGGGTTCCGTTCACCACGGGGATATAGGAGCCGCGTTGAGCCGGGATGCGCTGGTTATTTGCCTCCGAGAAGAAGCGCAGGAACTCTGCGGCCTCCTTCGGCGAGCCCTTGGTGACCAGCCAGCCGTTCATTCCGCCCAGGGTGTCGCTCGGGTCGCCCTTGCCGCCCGCCACGGCCGGGAAGGGGAACCAGCCCAGCTTGTCTTCGGGAATGCCGAGCTTGTTCGCGGAGTTCGCCTTCATCGAGCCGAGCATCCCGTTCAGCTGCAGGACCATGGCACCCTTGCCGTCGCCGAACTGGCCGGACGACTGGGGAAAGGTGGCGCCAAGGTAGCCCGGCTGGAACGGCTTCAGGTCGGTGAGCTGCTGGAACAAGGTGCCCGCCTGGACAAAGGTGTCGCTCGCAAAGCCCTTGCCTTCGCCTTGCATGGCGGAGTCGAACGCACCCTTGCCTCCGATCCGCAGGGCCAGATGCGACCAGTAGAAGTGCAGCGGCCACTTGTCCCCGCCGCCGACGATGATCGGGGTGGTTCCCGACTCCTTGATCTTCTTCACAGCACCGAGCAGGTCGTCCCAGGTCTTGATCGACGCAGCATCGACGCCGGCCTTCGCGAAGAGGTCCTTGTTGTAGAAGAACCCGACCTGGCCCAGCTGCAGCGGCACGCCGTACACCTTGCCGTTGACGGTAAAGGCCTGCAATGCAGCCGGCATGAAGCTCTCGCGCCACTTCGCGTCCATCGGCGCCGAGAGGTCCTCGACGACGCCGGCCTTGATCTGGTCCCGCATCGTCCCGCCACCCCAGCTGTACAGGATGTTGGGCCGGTCGGGCGACTGGAGGAGCGTGGTCAGTTTCTTCTTGTACGACTCGTTCTCGAGGTACTGGATCTCGACCTTCACACCGGGGTGCGTCGATTCGAAACGGCGTGCCACGTCGTTGTAGAAGGCGCCGGTATCGGGGTTCTGGTCGACATGCATCAGACGAACCGTCGTGTCGGCCAGGGCACCGGCAGAGGACAGCCACATCCCCGCGGCGACGAGCGCAGAAGAAACCAACTTGATGCTTCTCATCGTGTCTCCAATTTGTTTGATGGCCAAACAAATGTGCCATCGGGCGATGGCGAGGTCACTAGGGAATACACTGACGGTGCCAGAATTCCCCATTGGCGCTACGCTTGCACCTGTTTCCGCTGAGCCAACGACGGCCAAGGATCGCCATGTCCCATCTGAAAAATCGAAACGAGAGAGCATTGATTCGACCATCAGTCATAAGGCGCAAGAGCGCGCTGAAAGACCAGGCCGCGTCGCCTGAGCCGACGCCGGTGAAGGGAGACCAGGCGCTCGTCAAGAGCATCAATCGCATTGCCTTGCTCCGCCTGCTTCGCGAGCATGCCGGCATCTCGCGCGCCGGGTTGTCCGAGCGCAGCGGCCTGACGCGGTCGACCGTCAGCCTGCTCATCAAGGAACTCATCGATGAAGGCTGGCTGGTCGAGGCGGATGCGTTCGTCACCGGCACCGTCGGACGCCGGCCAACGCCCTTGCAGCTCGCCGGGAAGGACATGGTCCTGCTCGGCGTCGACCTCGGACCCGACGCAGTGCAGGTCGTCGCGACTTCGATCCACGGGGAAATCCTCGAGGCGAGCCAGGCCGCGCTTCGGTCGAAGGATCCGGACGAGGCATGCCACCAGCTCGTCGAGATGGCCACGGCGCTTTCCGCCAAGATGGCCCGCGGCGGCTTGCGCCTCCTGGGTATCGGCGTCGGGCTGCATGGCCCGGTCGACAAGCGTTCGGGCATGCTGGAATTCGCGCCGAACATCGGCTGGCGGCATGTCGAGATCGGCCGCCGGCTCGGCGCCGAACTCGCACAGGCGGGCCTGGCGGACGTCCCTGTCTACTATCACAACGAGGCCGACCTGGCGGCAGTCGGCGAGACCGAGTTCTGCGAGAGACCGGTCGACGATCCGCTGGTCTACGTCAGCTGCGGCGTTGGCGTCGGCGCGGGCATCATCCTCAACCACGCGCTGTTCACGGGCGCCAGCGGTTCAGCCGGCGAGATCGGCCACACGACGCTCGTGATCGAAGGGCAGCCCTGCTCGTGCGGTCGCCTCGGATGTGCGGAGGCGTACATCGGGCTCAAGGCCATCGCAGCCGCGGCGGGTTGCTTCCAGGACGACGTGATCGACCGGCGTGCGCTGCGCGCGCGCATGAGCAGCCGCGATCCTGCCACCCGGGCCGCCTTCGCGAGAGCAGGTGCCTATCTCGGCGTGCTGCTGCAGAATGCCTGGACCACCTTCAACCCGCAGGTGATCGTGCTGGGCGGCGAGACCGTGACCCTTGGCGGAGACACGCTCCTCGACGCGGCCACCGAAGTGCTTTCCCGGTACGCGCAAAGGGCCGGCCTCACGGCCCCCGTGGTGAAGACGGCGCGCTACTCCGACCTTGCGACCGCCGTTGGCGGCGCCGCCTACGCCTTGCACGCGATGCTCAATCCACACCAGCCTGCGCTTCATTCGCAATACGTTCCGGCCAGTTAGTTCGATACCCGCATCAATTGGGTCAGCCGCTCGCGTGCGGCAGATAGCGCACCGACAGCACCCCCTCGATCGCCCCGATTTGGTCCAGCACTTCGCCGCTCACCGCGCTGTCCACATCGACCAGCGTATAGGCCATGTCGCCGCGCGACTTGTTCACCATGTTGTGGATGTTGAGCCCGGCCTGCGCCATCGCGGTCGAGATCTGCCCCAGCATGTTCGGCACGTTGGCGTTCGCGATCGCGACCCGGTAGGCCGACTCGCGCGCCATCGTCACGCCGGGGAAGTTCACTGCGTTCACGATGTTGCCGTTCTCGAGGAAGTCGCTGAGCTGGTCGGCCACCATCACCGCGCAGTTCTCCTCGGCCTCGCGGGTGCATGCGCCGAGGTGCGGCAGGCAGATCACGCGCGCATGGCGATGCAGCAGCGCACTCGGAAAGTCGCACACGTAGTGCCCGAGGCGCCCGGCCGAAAGCGACGCCAGCACCGCCGCGTTGTCCACCACGCCGTCGCGCGAGAAGTTCAGCAGCACGGTGCCGGTGCGCATCAGGCCGATGTTGTCGGCATTGACGAGGTTGCGCGTGGCCGGCATCAGCGGCACATGCAGCGTCACGAAATGCGCGCTGCGCAGCACCTCGGCGACGCTGGCGGCCTTCTTCACCTGCGAGGGCAGGCTCCAGGCCGCATCGACGGTGATCTCGGGGTCGTGCCCGAGCACGTTCATGCCGAGCTTGATCGCCGCATCGGCCACGAGGCAGCCCACCTTGCCGAGCCCGACGACGCCGAGCGTCTGGCCTGCGAGCTCGAAGCCCGCGAAGGCGCTCTTGCCGCTTTCCACCGTCTTGTCGAGATCGGCGTGCGCGGTGTCGAGCTCGTCGACGAAGCGCAGCGCGCCCGAGAGCTGCCGCGCGGCCATCAGCATGCCCGCGATCACCAGTTCCTTGACCGCGTTGGCGTTCGCGCCCGGCGCGTTGAAGACCGGCACGCCGCGTGCGCTCATCGCATCGACCGGGATGTTGTTGGTGCCGGCGCCGGCACGGCCGATGGCGCGCACGCTGGCGGGGATCTCCATCTTGTGCATGTCCGCCGAGCGCACCAGCACCGCATCGGGCAGGGTGAGGTCGGTGCCGGCGAGGTAGTGTTCGGCCGGCAGGCGGGCCAGGCCCTTGGAGGAGATCTGGTTGAGCACCAGGATCCTGAGGCGCTCAGCCATGGCTGGCCTCGAACTCCTTCATGTAGGCCACCAGCGCCTGCACGCCTTCGATGGGCATCGCGTTGTAGATCGACGCGCGCATGCCGCCGACCGAGCGATGGCCCTTGAGCTGCAGCATGCCGCGCGCGTCCGCGCCCTTGAGGAAGGCAGCGTCGAGCGACTCGTCGCGCAGCTTGAATGGGACGTTCATCAGCGAGCGGTCCTCGCGCGCCACCGGGTTGTAGAAGAACGAGGTGGTTTCCAGATGGTCGTAGAGCACCGCCGCCTTGCGCCGGTTGTTCGCCTCGACCGCCGCGAGACCGCCTTGCTGCTCGATCCAGTTGAACACCAGCCCCGCGATGTAGATCGCGTAGGTGGGCGGGGTGTTGAACATCGAATCGTTGTCGGCCTGGATCTTGTAGTCGAAGGCCGAGGGCGTGATCGGCAGCGCCTGCCCGATGAGGTCGTCGCGCACGATGACCACCGTGACGCCGGCCGGCCCGATGTTCTTCTGCGCGCCGCCGTAGATGAGGCCGTAGCGGCTGACGTCGACCGGCTTCGACATGAAGTTGCTCGACATGTCGGCCACCAGCGGCACGTCGCCGGTGTCGGGCGTCCAGTGGTATTCGACGCCGCCGATGGTTTCGTTCGAGCAGATGTGCACGTAGGCGGCCTTCGGGTCGAGCTTCCAGGTCTCCTGCCTCGGCACGCGGGTGTAGCCGTCCTTCTCGCTGCTGGCGGCGACGTTGACCCGGCAGTACTTCTTCGTTTCCTTGATCGACTTCTTCGACCACTCGCCGGTGTCGATGTAGTCGGCGCTCTCGCGGCCGCGCAGCAGGTTCATCGGCACGATCGCGTTCTCGGCGATCGCGCCGCCCTGCAGGAAGAGCACCTTGTAGTTCTTCGGCACCGCAAGCAGCTCGCGCAGCCGCCGCTCGGCTTCGGCGTGGATGGAGATGAATTCCTTGCCGCGATGGCTCATCTCCATCACCGACATGCCGCTGCCGCGCCAGTCGAGCATCTCGTCGGCGGCCTGCCGCAACACCGATTCGGGCAGCATGGCCGGGCCTGCGCTGAAGTTGAAGACACGGGTCATCGTGAAATCTCCAGAAGGTGCGGGCGAGCACCCTATCGCATCGCCGGGCGTCCCACAAGAGCCGTTAGCCCGGGTGACAAAACGGTCCGGTTCAGCCCCGCTGCTCGTACGCCGCGACGGCCTCGTCCACCGTCGCGTAGAAGGTTTCGGCGCCGAAGCGGGCGAAGATGCCGAAGCGCTTGAGCTTGTCCTTGACCGGGTCCTTCATCTCGGCGAAGCAGAGCTCGATGCTTGCGGCCTGCAGGCTGTCGTCGAGTTCCGCCACGATGTCGGCGGCGGTCACGTCCACGCTCGTGACCGGCTCGGCGGCGACGACCACCCAGCGCACCGGCGTGGGCGAGGTCTGCACCGCATCCATGACACGGTCGCGGAACAGTTCCGCATTGGCGAAGAACAGCGGCGCGTCCCAGCGGAAGATCACCAGCCCGGGAATGCGCCGCGCCTGGGGATAGCGCGTGATGTCGTGAAAGCCCTGCACCCCCTCGGGCTGCCCGAGCACCGCCGAGTGCGGCCGCCAGCCGTCCCAGAGAAATTCGGCGATCGCGATCACCAGCGCCATGCCGATGCCAGGGATCGCGCCGAACACCGCGACGCCGATGAAGCAGACGATCGACAGCCAGAACTCCCAGCGCTGGATGCGGTAGATGCGGCGCAGGTCGGTGACCTCGAAGAGGCCGATGGCCGATGCGATCACCACCGCCGCGAGCGCCGCGGTGGGCAGGCTCTGCATGAGGTTGGGCGCGGCGATCAGCAGCACCGCGATCGCGATCGCGCCGACGATGCCCGTGACCTGCGTGCGTGCGCCGGCCGCCTCGGCCACCGGCGTGCGCGACGAGCTGCTGCTGATCGGCATGCCCTGGAAGAAGCCGGTGGCGAGGTTCGCGATGCCGAGGCCGACCATCTCCTGGTTCGGATCGACAGGGGAGCGCATGCGCGCGGCATACACGCGCGACAGCACGCTCGTGTCGGCAAAGGAAACCATCGCTACCGCGAGCCCGCCCAGCAGCACCGGGCGGATGTCATCGAGCTGGATGATCGGCACCGAAGGCAAGGGCAGGCCGTGCGGCAGCGGGCCGAGCACCTTGAGGCCGGTTCGCGTCGCGAGGTCGAGAAGGCCGGCGGCGATCGTCGCGCCCACCACGCCGATCAGCACCGCGGGCGCACGCGGCACCCGCTGCAGCAGCAGGATGGCGACGAGCGTGCCGGCGCCCACGAGCAGCGTCACCCCATGCGTCTTGCCTTCGGCGATGCCCTGCAGCAGCGCCCAGGTCTGGCGCAGCGGGCCGTCGCCGTCGACCGAGAAGCCGAAGAGCTTCGGCAACTGGCTCAGGAGCACGGTGAGCGCGATGCCGTTCATGTAGCCGTAGCGGATCGGCTTGGACAGCAGCTCGGTCACGAAGCCCAGCTTCGCGAGGCCCGTGCCGATGCACACCAGCCCCGAGACCAGCGCCATCGCGCTGGCGATCGTGATCGCGCGCATCGGATCGCCGGCCGACAGCGGCATCACCACCGCCAGGATCACGGCGACGAGCGCCGAGTCGGGGCCGAGCACGAGAATGCGGCTCGGCCCGAAGAGCGCGTAGGCCAGCAGCGGAACGATGGTCGCGTAGAGCCCGTAGATGCCCGGCACGCCCGAGGCCTGCGCGTAGGCGATGCCCACCGGCACCAGCATCGTGGTGAGCACGAGGCCGGCCACGAGATCGTGGCGCAGTGTGGAGGCGTCGTAGCCGCGCAGGTTCGCGAGGCCCGGAAGCCAGCGGGAAAGGGAGGTGGCCACTGCGGCTAATACACCTCGGGCACGTACTTCACCGGATAGCTCGTGTCGTGCGAGCCGCTCTTGATGTGGCGCTTGGGCAGCTTCACCTTCTCGCGCGGGGCTTCCTGGTAGGGGATCTGCGAGAGCATGTGGCGGATCATGTTCAGGCGCGCGCGCTTCTTGTCGTCCGAGCGCACCACGTACCACGGCGCCCATGAGGAATCGCTGCCCTTGAACATGTCGTCGCGCGCCTGCGTGTAGTCGTTCCAGCGGTTGTAGGACTTGAGGTCCATCGGCGACAGCTTCCAGATCTTGCGGCCGTCCTCGATGCGGCCCTTGAGGCGCCGGGTCTGCTCGTCGGGATTCACCTCGAGCCAGTACTTGAGCAGGATCACGCCCGATTCGACGATGGCGCGCTCCACCAGCGGCACGCCCATCAGGAAGCCCTTGGCCTGCTGCTCGGTGCAAAAGCCCATCACGCGCTCGACGCCGGCGCGGTTGTACCAGCTGCGGTCGAAGATGACGATCTCGCCGGCCGCGGGCAGGTGCACCACGTAGCGCTGCAGGTACATCTGCGACTTCTCGCGCTCGGTCGGCGCGGGCAGCGCGATCACGCGGAACACGCGCGGGCTCACGCGCTCGGTGATGGCCTTGATGGTGCCGCCCTTGCCGGCGCCGTCACGCCCTTCGAAGACGATGCACACCTTGAGGCCAGCGTGCTTCACCCATTCCTGCAGCTTCACGAGCTCGATGTGCAATTCCTTCATGGCCTTGTCGTAGGCCTTGGTGGACATCGGGCCCGATTCCGCCTTCGCCGCCGCGCCTTCGGGCGCCGGCTCCGTGGCCTTCGTCGCCACCGGCTCGGCCTCGCTGCGGCTCGACTTCTTGTCTCTCTGCATGGCGATCTCCTCGTGTCATGGAACTAGGGCTGCACGTTGACCTTCTGCCAGCTCGTGTCGGGATCGAAACGCGTCATGGCGCGCACGGTCGCGTCGGTGTTGGGGCCGAGGTTCTTCTCGTACACCACGCCGTCGTGGCTGACCATGAAGCTCATCACGCCGGTCTCGCCGTAGGCCACGGGCCAGGCGACGAGTGCGAAGCCGCCGCGCATGCGCTTGCCGATGACGTAGTCGTAGGCGCCGCCCGACGCGTTCGGGCCCTGCGCCTTCAGGATCTTGAAGTGGTAGCCGTGATAGCCCTCGCCGGGGCGAGCCGGTGCGTAGATCGGGCCCAGCGGGCTTTCGGCTTCGCCGGCGGCGGTGGGCCAGTACAGGCCGTCGTGCTTGCCCGGCGAGCTGGCGAACTTCTGCGCGTAGTCGAGCACGCCGTCGCCGTCGCGGTCGACCTGCGCGTATTCCTTCTGGGCGTCGAAGTAGGCCAGCACCGCGTTCATGGCCGCGAGCTCGTTGCGCCCGATGCGCCGGGTCTTCATCTGGTCCACGCCCGCGGGCGGATCGAAGTGCCAGCCGGCCGCGCTCTTGACGATGGGGATGGGCAGCGTCCAGTCGGCGTCGCCGGCCGAGAGCAGTGCGCGGTCGGCGCCCTCGGGCACCACCTTGTGCTGCTTGGCGTAGGCCGCCAGGAAGTCGTAGATGTCCTCGCGGTCGACTTCGCCGGCCGGCACGAAGCGCTTCCAGTCGGCGCCGAGCACGGCGCGCAGCGCGCTCTGGTCGTAGTTCGCGATCGCATCGAAGAAGGCCTGCGCCGCGGCGTCGGCGCTGGGATAGCTCTTCTGTGCGAACGCCGGGGTCGAAGCCAGGGCGACAGCCGCAACGGCCATCGCGACGGCATGCTTGATGCGGATGATTTGGGGCATGGTGTGTCCTCGTTCGGGGATGGATTGCTGCATGGCGATCAACGGCGTCCGCCGCCTCGACCGCCGCCGCCGCCCCCTCTGCCGCCACCGCCGCTGAAACCGCCGCCGCCGGCCCGGGCGCCGCCACCACCGCTGAAGCCGCTGCTGGCCCGTGCGCCACCGCCGCCTGCGCCGCCGCCCATGGACTGCCGGCTGGACGCGCCGCGATCCATCTGCTGACGCGCCTGGCCGCTGTTCGCGCCGCGCAGCGCGTTGTCGCCACCCCGGCTCTGGACCTGCTCGAAGCCTTGGCTGCCGCGCCCGCCTGCACCTGCACCAGCGCCACCGCGATCGCCGCCGCCGAACTGGCCGCCGCGGTCGCCGCCACCCGCGCCGCCACGGTCGCCAAGCTGCCCGCCACGGTCGCCGCCAGCGCCGCCACGGTCGCCAAACTGCCCGCCACGATCGCCGCCAGCGCCGCCACGGTCGCCAAACTGCCCGCCACGATCGCCGCCAGCGCCGCCGCGATCGCCACGGCCGGTTCCCTCGGCAGCCCGCTGGGCGCGATCGCGCGTGCCCGCGTCGTTGCGCAGGTTCTCGCGCCCCTGGCCGGGGTCCATGCCGCGCTGCTGCAGAGCCGATTGCGCCTGCTGGCGCTGCGCGTCACGCCCGGCGTTGTCCCGGCCGCGGAAATCGGCGCGGTTCTCGGCACCCGGCACGTTGCGGCCGAACTGCTGCTGGCTGCGCTGGTCGCGGTACGGCGTGCCACGGCGGTTGGCCGCGTTGTGCTGCCAGTTGTTCTGGTTGGCCGCGATCTGGCGGTTGGTGTTGATGCTGTTGTAGCGGTTGGTGTTGATGTTGACGTTGCCGCCGCCCCAGTTGCAATTGCCCCAGAGCGCGCCCACGGCTGCGACGCCGATGCCGAACGCGAGCCCCGTGGCGAGCGCTGCGCCCGGATACCAGTACGGGGCCGGCGCATAGGCGTAGGGCGGGTAGGCGGGGTAGGGCCACGAACCGTAGACGACCGCCGGGTTGTACGAGGGCACGTACACCACCTCCGGATTCGCGGGCTCGATCTTGATGACCGTCTGCTGGGTCTGCGGCTCCTGCTCGACGATCACCTTCTGCTGCTCGTTGCTCTTGAGCTGGCCCTGCTGCTGCGCCTTGGTCCGCAGCCGTTGCGCGGAGTCGAGCACGTCCTTGGAGGATGCGAGGAAGGCATCGCCGAGGTTCTGCACCCAGTCGGGCTGGTCGCCCATCATCTGCAGCACTTGCGGGAAGGCGACCAGCGACTGCACGCTCGGGTCCCAGGACTTGTCCTGCACCGCCTTCACGGCCGCATCGCCCTTCTGGTTGGGGTTGGCCTTGGCCCACTTGGCCGCGTCGGCCACGTCGGCCGGGTAGGTCGCTGCCATCAGCACCTGCGACAGCAGTGAATCGGGATAGAGCGCGATCGGCGCCATCATCTGATCGAGCTGCTCGCGGCTGAAGGGCTGCGACTGCTGCGCCATCACGGTTGACGTAAGCAGCGCCAGCATCAGCACGAGGGCCCGAAGGAGGCGGTTGGAAAGAAAACGCATGTGATTCGCTCCTCTTCCTGTAATAGCTCGCCGAAGCCGGGCCGAGGGTAGGGCCCGGACCGGCGTGCCAGCATACGTGGCTCCGGCAAACCCCGCAATTGGGTATTGGTGCATCGCGCCTACGATCGAAGCAGGCGGCAACGGCCGTTGCCAGCCACCCCGGGGACAAGGAGATACCCATGCTGGGACTGATGCAGGACCGACCGCTTCTCATCTCATCGCTGGTGGAGCATGCGGCCACTTTTCACCCCGAGACGGAGATCGTCTCGCGCCGCCCCGAAGGCGGGATCCATCGCACGAACTGGCGCGGCATCCGCGACCAGTCGCGGCGCGTCGCGGGCATGCTGCAGGGCCTCGGCGTGCGGCAGGGCGACCGGGTGGGCACGCTGGCCTGGAACTCGGACCGGCACCTCGCGCTGTACTACGGCGCATCGGGCTCGGGCGCGGTGCTGCACACGGTGAACCCGCGGCTCTTTCCGGACCAGATCGACTACATCGTCAACCACGCCGAAGACCAGGTGCTGTGCTTCGACGTGACCTTCGCGCCGCTGGTCGAGAAGCTCGCGCCCAGACTCAAGTCGGTGCGTCATTTCATCGCGATGTGCGGCCGCGAGCACCTGCCGGCGATCGGCGTGCCGAATCTGCAGTGCTTCGACGAACTGGTGGCCGCCCAAGGCACGGATTACCCGTGGCCCGAGTTCGACGAGCGCACCGCATCGTCGCTGTGCTACACATCGGGCACCACCGGCAACCCGAAAGGCGTGCTGTATTCGCACCGCTCCACCGTGCTGCACGCGCTGATGGAACTCGCGCCCGACACCTTCGGCCTCAACTCCGGCGAGACGCTGATGCTGATCGTGCCGATGTTCCATGCCAATGCCTGGGGTGCGCCGTACGGGGCCGCGATGGTCGGCGCCAGGCTGGTGCTGCCGAGCCAGTATCTCGATGGCAAGAGCGTGTATGAATTGATGCGGGACGAGAGGGTCACCTTCTCGCAAGGCGTGCCCACGGTGTGGCTGATGCTGTTCCAGTACCTCGATGCCAACCCCGATGTCGACGTGCGTGCGCTGTCGCTCAAGCGCGCGGGCATCGGCGGCGCGGCCGTGCCGCGCGCGATGCTGGAGCGCTTCGAAAACCAGTTCGGCGCCGAGGTCATCCAGGGCTGGGGCATGACCGAGACCAGCCCGATCGGCGTGATCAACAGGCTGCTGCCCAAGCATGCCTCGCTGCCGAACGAAGAGCTGGTGAAGATCAAGCTCAAGCAGGGCCGGGGCGTGTGGGGCGTGGACCTGAAGATCGTCGATGACGACGGCAAGCCGCTGCCGTGGGACGGCAAGGCCTTCGGCCATCTGCGCGTGCGCGGTCCGTGGATCGCGAGCGGCTACTACAAGGCCGAAGGCGGCGCGGTGACCGATGAGGAGGGCTTCTTCAGCACCGGCGACGTCGCGACCATCGACCCCGACGGCTTCCTGCAGCTGGTGGACCGCGCGAAGGACGTCATCAAGTCGGGCGGCGAATGGATCTCGTCGATCGACGTCGAGAACGCCGTCATGGGATGCCCCGGCATCGCCGAGGCCGCGATCATCGGCGTGGCGCATCCCAAGTGGGGCGAACGGCCGCTGCTGATCGCGGTCAGGCGGCCCGGTGCGGAGGTGGACAAGGCCGCGGTGCTAGAGGACCTCGCGGGCCGCATCGCCAAATGGTGGCTCCCCGATGACGTCGTGTTCGTGGGCGAGCTGCCGCACACCGCGACCGGCAAGCTGCTGAAGACCAAGCTGCGCGAGCAATATCGCGACTACAAGCTGCCGACTGCGTGAAAGCGCGGCGTCGCCAGCGCGACCCGCCCGACGGCGGGTCGCCGATGCGGACGAGGTACGATAAAAGGCTTCGTCGGCCGAGATGCCGCTCCCAAAAATCAACAATATTTATCAGTGAGCCGAGATGGGCAAGATCTTGCGTGCGTGGACATTCTGGATTCGAGCGGAACTGCGCGGGGAGTGCAGCGACCACCTGGATGCCACGGTGCTCAAGCGGCTGCGGGCGGCCAAGGGCAACAAGCGCGCCGCAGCGCTTTTCAGGGATCTGAACGACGGGACCACCGAAGTCGTGGTCGTGTCGGTCTGGGATTCCATGGAAAGCATCCGCGCCCACACGGGCGATCCGCACACCGCGCCGACCATCGATCCGGGCGACGTGCCCAAGCTGTTCGACCGCGAGCCGAGCGTGCGCCATTACGCGATCTCCGATCCGCACGTGGTCGCGACGCTTCCGGCCGAATGGACGGTGCCTGATTAAAGATCGAAGTCCGTGCCTCGGCTCACGGATTCCCATTCGGCCAGTTCCTTCAGCAGCGCCTGCGCGTGCGCGCGCACCGCATCGACCGCATCGCCGCCGAGCTGCAGGCGCAGCGGCGTGCGTTCGGCGTTCAGCGCGTGTTCGATCGCGGCCGCTGCCTTGCGCGGGTCGCCGGCCTGCGTGTCGTGCATCGCGCGGGCGAATTCGCGCGTTGCGCCGACCACCGACTGGTAGTCGTCGATGACGGGCATGTGCCGCATGCCGCTGCCGGCGAGTTGCGTGCGGAACTGGCCCGGCTCCGCGATCAGCACCTTGATGCCGAAGGGAGCGACTTCCTGCGCCAGCGCCTCGGACGCACCCTCGATCGCGAACTTGGACGCGGAGTACGCGCTGAAGCCCGCGAAAGAGAGCTGACCGCCGAGGCTGGAGATGTTGACGATCGCGCCCGAGCGCTGCGCGCGCAGGAAGGGCAGCGCCGCGCGCGTGACGGCCATCGCGCCGAAGAAGTTGGTATCCATCAGCGCGCGCAGTTCGGCATCCGATGTTTCCTCGAAAGCGCCGACCACGCCGTAGCCCGCGTTGTTGATGAGCACGTCGATGCGGCCGAAGCGCGCGATCGCGGCCTGGACCGCTTCTTCGGCGGCGCCGTGCGCATCGACATCGAGCGCGGCGGCAAGAACGCGCTGCGGCGCGAGCGCCGCCAGGTCGGCGAGCCGGCCAGGGTCGCGTGCCGTCGCGACCACGTTGTGGCCCTGGGCGAGGGCGTGTTCGGCAAACGCGCGTCCGAAGCCCGACGACGCGCCGGTAATGAACCAGGTGCGGGCTTGAGCGGAAGTGGTCATGGTGGAGTCCTTTCCTGCGAGTGGGGCCCGGCAGGGCATGGGAGCGACTATTCCGCAATCGGCATTCATCGACTAGACCGCACGATTAGCAAGCACTGTGCGATACGATGCATGAATGGACCGGCAGCTCCTTCCCCATCTCGCGATCGTCCTCGCGGTGCATCGCCGGGGCGGATTCGCGGCCGCCGCGGGCGAACTCGGCATGAGCGCATCGGCGGTGAGCCATGCGGTGAGGGCGGTTGAGGAGCAACTCGGCCAGCCGCTGTTCGCGCGCACCACGCGCAGCGTACGGCTCACCGAGGCGGGGGAGGCCTTGCTGCACGTGCTGGCCCCGGCGATGTCCGAGATCGCGGATGCGGTCGATGGCTTCGGCGCGAGCTTTGGCCGGGTCGGCGGCGTGCTGCGCATCAACGCGCCGCATGTGGCGCTGCCGATGGCCATCACGCCGCTGGTGGCCGAGATGTCGCGACGCCATCCCGGCGTGGAGGTCGAAGTGACTTCGGACGACGGACTGGCCGACATCGTGGCCGGCGGCTGGGACGCCGGCGTGCGGCTCGGCCACACGGTCGCGCAGGACATGGTCGCGGTCCGGCTCACGCCGCCTTTCAAGGCGATCATGGTGGCTTCGCCGGGCTATCTCGCATCGGCGGGCGTGCCGCGCAATATCGCGGCGCTCGCGAGGCACAACTGCATCGGGTTTCGCTTCGTGACGTCGGGCGGCGCCTACGCGTGGGATCTGGTCGAGCGCAAGGCCCATGTGGCCGTCGAAGTGAAGGGCACGGTGCGCGTCACCAACGCGCTGTATGCCAAGGATCTCGCGCTCGCCGGCGTCGGCATCGCCTACATCTTCGAACCGCTGGTGCGCGCCGAGCTCGCCGACGGGCGGCTGCGGCAGATCCTGCCGGCCTCGGCATTCGAGGAGCCCGGACTCTTCCTCTACTTCCCGCGGCGGGGCGCAGAGGCGCCCAAGCTGCGCGTCTTCGTCGATCTCGCGAGGGAGATGGCGGGGCTTGCGGGACTTGCAATGGCAGGCTCCGGCCCCAGTTCGGGGAAATGACCGATTCGCTGCACATCGTCTGTCCGCACTGCCACACCACCAACCGCGTGAAGAGCGACCAGCTCGGCAGCGCGCCGGACTGCGGCAAGTGCCATCAACCCTTGTTCACCGGCCACTCGACCGCGCTCGATGAAGCCGCTTTCGACCGGCACGTCGCGCGCAACGAGATCCCGGTGCTGGTCGATTTCTGGGCGCCGTGGTGCGGCCCGTGCCGCCAGATGGCGCCGGGCTTCGAGCAGGCCGCCGCGCAGCTGGAGCCGAACGTGCGGCTCGTGAAGGTCGACACCGAAGCGGTGCCGTCTTTGGGCGCGCGCTTCGGCATCCGCAGCATCCCGACGCTGGCGCTCTTCAGGGGCGGCCGCGAGATCGCGCGCCAGGCGGGCGCGATGGGTCCGGCCGATATCGTGCGCTGGACCGAAGCCCACGCGCGATAGCGGCCATTGCCGGCCGATACCATCGGCCGGATGACGCCAGAGAAACCCGCCTTCCGGCCGCGCATCTACCTTGCCGGCCCCGATGTCTTTTTTCCGAACCGCGACGGCATCTTCAGGGACCTGAAGAACCGCTGCGAACGCGCCGGGCTCGCCGGCGTCGCGCCGATCGATGCGACGATCCAGCGCAGCGCCGCAGACAGCGAAGACCAATGGGCGCAAGCCATCTACGACGGCAACGTCGCCCTGCTTCGCGATGCCGATGGATGCATCGCCAACCTGCAGTCCTTTCGCGGCCTGGAGCCGGATTCGGGCACCGTCTTCGAGGTCGGCTTCGCGGTGGCGCTCGGCAAGCCCGTGGTGGTGTACGGGGTGCCGCCCGGGACCTATGCGGAGCGCGTCGCCGCCATGCTCGCCTGCGAGCGGGATGCCGAGGGCGCGCTGCGTGAAGCAGCCAACGGAACCACGGTGGAAGGACTCGGCCAGCGGCTCAACCTCATGCTCACCCGGTCCACGCATCTCGCGCCGGATGCCGAAGCGGCGATCGCATGGATGGCCCGGCTGTTGGGCGGCGGTCCATGAAGGTGACGGCAGGGTTCAGCCCGCTTAAGCGTCGCGGCCGAGACTCAAGGGGCAGCAGAGAGAGGAATCCCCGATGTCGTCCCAACCACAAGTCCTGAACGCCCGGCAGATCGACCATGTGCTCGAACTGATCGAGATCAATCTTCTCGCACCCCGCGAGGCGATCCTCAAGCTCGAGGCGTTGACCGAGGCCGGCGAGTTCACCCAGGCGGAGTGCTACGCGATCCGCATGCTGCTCGTGCTCGACCATCGCGACATGGTCAAGGCGCTGCGCGAGGCGAGCGAGGACGACGAAGCGCTCGCGCTGGTGCGCGATCGCCTCGTTCACGAGGCGCGCGTGGTCTGCGAAGGAGGCTGAGCGCCCGCCGGCCTGTCAATCGGCGGCCGTGTCGAAGAGCAATTGGCGCAGCCACCGGTGAGCGGGATCGCGGTGCGTGCGATCGTGCCAGACGGCACTCTTGGTGAAGCCGGGAATGTCGATCGGCGGCGCAAAGAGCACGAGTCCCTCGACACCGGCAACGAGCCGGCTGGGAACGGTGGCCACCATGTCGCTCGCTCGAAGCAGGTCGGGCACGACCAGAAAGCTCTTGACCGACACGGTGACATTGCGCTGTCTGCCCAATGCATCGAGCACTTCGTCGGTGATTCCCCGGAAACTGCCGCCTGTGTAGGACACCAGCATGTGATCGAGCGCGCAGAACTTCTTGAGCGTCAGGCGCCGTCCTCCCGCAGCCGGATGATCCGCGCGCACTGCGCAGACATAGTGCTCCTTGAACAGCGCACGGGCATGCAGGTCGCCAGGCGCAGTTTCGGGCGTCAGCAGCGCAACATCGATCTCGGCGCGCTCCAGCTGCGTCTGCACCAAGGCATCGTCGACGCCGACGAGCGCCACCCTGATGTGGGGCGCGCGAGGCTTGAGCTTGGCGAGAAAAGGCAGTGCGACAGCCCGCAGCGCGTAGTCCGTGGCGGCGATGGTGAAGTTCATCCGCGCGGTCGAGGGATCGAAAGAGGGGGCTCGGAGCAGTCCGCCGATTTCCTCGAGCACCTGCCCCAGAGGCCGCGCGATGGCGAGTGCCCTGCGTGTCGGCACGATGCCGCGCTGGGCGCGAACGAAGAGGGGATCGTCGAAGGCGTCCCGCAGTCGGGTCAGCATCCCGCTCATGGCGGGCTGCGTGACGCCCAGCCGGGCTGCGGCGCGCGTCACGTTGCATTCGTCCAGAAGGACGTCGAGCGCCTTGAGCAGATTGAGGTCCAGGCTGCGGAGGTCTTTCATGTGGCCCGCGAGCTTACTGTGCGCAAGCAAGTCCTGCCCGCCGGCGCGCATCGTCCGTGAACGGCCTCCAGCGTTTCCGGAACGAGCCCGGCCGCTTCCTGTCAGGCCGACTTGCCGGCGCGCGCCGCAGCGACAAGTCCATCCAGCCAATCCTGATGTCCGTTGATCATCGGGTTGGGCTTGGCATGATGAAGTTCTTCGGCCGGCTTGCCCCTCTGGGTCTCCTGCGTGAGGATGCGCACCCGTCCTCCGGGCAGGTCCTCGACCAGCCATGCGTGGTGCACGTCCAGTCGGGTCTCGCCCTCGCCGGACCAGCCATGCCACGCCACGCGGCCGGGCTGGCCGGCAGATGGCGGCACGTACTCGTTGCACTGCGACTCGACGGGGAAGCCGAATGTCTCGAAGTAGAAGCGTGCGCCGCGTTCCAGCTGCGGGCCCTTGTCATCGTGAAAGCGGATGTTGGCCGAGTTGACGTAGTAGCTCGGCCAGCGCGAGGGCGTGTTCAGCAAGGGCCACACGTCCGCCGCACTCAATCCGGCGACGATGACCTCGTTGGAGGCGAAGTTCTCGGTGAAGCCCGGGACATAGCCGTCGGGCCAGGAAATGGAATTCATTTGTTGGGACATGCAGGAATGGTGGCGCCTGCGCAGAAATAAATCCAATCCTTGTTTCTTATTGGATCGATCACGCTGCGCAATATCAGGACTGCTCAAGCCATCACGTAGATCGACTTCTGCTGCTGATAGCTGGCGATGGTTTCCGGGGCAAATTCCCGCCCGATCCCGCTGGCCTTGATGCCGCCGAAGGGTGCGCCGACGGACGGCATGTAGCCATTGATGCCGATGGTCCCGGTCTGAACCTTGCGCGCCAGGGCCAGCGCCCGCTCGGCATCGCCGCTCCAGACCGATCCGCCCAGGCCGAAGCCGGAGTCGTTGGCGATGCGCACGGCATCGGCATCGTCCCGGTACCGGATGACGGAGAGCACCGGGCCGAAGATCTCCTCCTGCGCGATCACCGACTGGTTGTCCACATCCGCGAACACGGTCGGCTCGACGAACCAGCCGCTCTCCAGCCCCGCGGGCCGGCCGCCGCCCGCCACCAGCCGCGCCTCTGTCTTGCCCTTGGCGATGTAGCCTTCGACGCGATCACGATGCGCCGACGACGCCATCGGTCCCATGGTGGTCGAGCGGTCCATCGGGTCGCCCACCTTGAACGACCTGGCCAGCCCGGCCACGGCCTCCACCACCTCGCCGTAGCGGCTGGCCGGCGCCAGGATGCGCGTGCCGTTGTAGCAGGCCTGGCCGTTGTTCAGCAGGCTGGCCATCGGCAGGCCCTGCAGCACGGCATCGAGGTCGGCGTCATCCAGGATCACCGCGGCGGACTTGCCGCCCAGCTCCAGCGTGACCGGCCGCAGCAGTTCTCCGCAGGTCCGCGCGATGAGGCGGCCCGCGCCGGTGGACCCGGTGAACGCCACCTTGTCCACGCCGGGGTGCGCGACCAGATAGGCGCCCACGGCCCGATCGGCGGGCACCCAGTTCAGCACGCCCGGCGGGATGCCGGACTCGTGCGCGGCTTCGGCCATCACATAGCTGTCCAGCACGGTGCCCGGCGAGGGCTTGATGACCACGGTGCAACCGGCCGCCAGCGCGGGGGCGATCTTGCTCATCGCCAGGGTCACGGGGAAATTCCAGGGAACGATCGCCGCGACCACGCCAATGGCCGTGCGCTCGACCAGGGTCTCCTTTCCCATCTGCGAAGCACGCGTGTCCGGCGTGGCCGGGCTGGCCGCCAGGCCGGCGTAGTAGCCCAGCACGCCAACCGAGAAGCCACCTTCCAGCATCTCGCTGAGGTACAGCGGCATCCCGTTCTGCCGGCTCACCGCGCTGGCCAGTTCGGCGCTTCGCTTCTGCAGGCCTTGCGCAAAACGCCCCATGACCGCTGCGCGCTCCGCAGGCGCCATCGTCGGCCAGCCGGAGTGGTCGAAGGCCTGCCGCGCCGCCGCCACGGCACGGTCCACGTCCGCCTCGACCGCCTCCGGCACGCGCGCCTCCAGTTGGCCGGTGCCGGCGTTGAGGATGTCGAAACGCCTGGAAGAGGCGGGCGAAACCCATTCGCCGCCGATGTAGAAGCTGCTGTATTCGGTCGTCATGCAATGTCTCCGCCAAAGAAAAAGAAGGGATGCTGGTCGGCGCCGCGCCCAGCGTCAGGCCGCCTTCAGGCTTTCCACCGCTGGCACGCCATCGGTGAACTTGTCGTAGAAGATGCTGTCCAGCGGCACGCCCAGCCCCAAGAGCCTGTCGATCCCGGAATCGATCATCGGCGGCGGCCCGCACAAGTAAGCCTGCGCGGCGGGCCACTGCACCGCGCTGCCGGCCTGCGCGATCGCATCGGTCACGAAGCCGCGGGCGCCAGTCCAGTCGCTGGAAGCCGGCTCTTCGGAGAGCACCGGCACGAAGCTGAACGACTCGCCCCAGGCATTCGCGATGCCGCGGATCGAATCCAGGGCATACAGGTCGGCCTGCGTGCGGGCGCCAAACAGCAGCACGCAAGGGCGGCGCACCCGGCGCATGCGCATGTCTTCCAGCACGCTCAGCAGCGGCGCCAGGCCGCTGCCGCCGGCAATGCACACCATGGGGGCGTTGCCCGGTCGAAGGTGAAACGCGCCATGGGCCGCTTCCAGCTTCAGGGGCTTGCCTGCCAGGGCGCCGTCGAACAACGCCCCGGTGAACGCACCGCCGCTCACCTTCCGGATGAAGAAGCAGAGCGAGGTGCGCCCGGCGCGCTGCGGCGCATCGGCGAAGGAATAGTTGCGGCTGCGCGGCAGCCCGGGCGCCGTGAAGCTGGCGTACTGCCCGGCCACGAACATCACGGGCCGATCCGTCCGGACCACGACCTTCAGGATGTCGTGCGTCAATGCCTCGGTGCTGACGATGCGCGCGTCGAACACCTCCGCAGGACGCAGGTCGGCCGCCGGCGCCGCGATTTCGACCACCGTCAGCGCATCGCGCGGCGCGGCCTGGCAGGCCAGGATGTAGCCCGCTTCCAGCTCGTGCTTCGAGAGCGTATAGCCGAAGTCGCTGGACGCCTGCACGGTGCCCTGCATCAAGCGCGTCTTGCATGACCCGCAGGTTCCGACCGTGCAGTTGTGGGGATAGGCAACGCCCTGGGCCAGGGCCGCTTCCAGGATGGTCTGGCCTGGCCGCGTCTCGATGGTCTTGCCCAGGGGCTGGATCTCGACGACCCGCCTGGTTGCGCTGCCACCGAAAAGCGAATTGAAGAAGCTACGCATCTGTACTGCCTTCGAGGCGCTCACGCATGGGCATGCGTTTCACGGGCAGCGGGCTTGCCTTGCGAACCCAGCCAGTCCTCCCACCCGGCGCGGCGGTTCTGCTCGGCCGCCAGCAGGCGCTCCTCGGCGCTGGCATAGCGGGTGTCCCACGCCTTGAGGGCCGGCTTGATGATCCAGTGGAACCACAGGGGCGGCAGCAGGGCCGCGAGGAAGCACACGAACACGCTCGGCATGCGGATCGATTCGCGGTGCGGCACCAGGGCGTAGTACGACAGATAGCTGTTCAGGTGATGGTCCGCATGGTTCGTGATCTCGAACGCGGCCACGCGGGACAGCCAGCCGAAATGGTTCCAGACATGCCGCTTCTCGATCGGTGCGCCGACCACGCGCACCTGGCCGTAGTGCTGGAAATAGTTGAACGACTCCACCCAGAGACGCGCGATCAGCATGGCGGCGAGCGCCGCACCCACCGCGGGCCAGCCGCCGATGAGGAACAGCCCGCCCTGAAAGACCACCTGCGCCAGCACGGCCCGCCACAGCGCGTGGCGGATGGACCAGCGGCCATGGCCTTTCTTCTCGAGCGCATCCGAGATGAAGCGCTGCGCCATGATCGTGGAACGCACCACGGCGCGCGGCGTGAACCGGTACAGCGTCTCGCCGCGCGCAGCCGTGTCGCAGTCCTCGGCCGTTCCCACGTCGATATGGTGGCCCACGACATGGGCCTCCATGCGCGTGCAATCGAGGAAGCACACTTGCGCATAGCGGCCGAAGGTCTTGCCGATCGCGCCGCGCGCGTGGTAGAGCTCGTGCGACGCAGGCACCAGCGGCAACACCGACATCCAGGCCGTGCCGACGATCGCGCCGAAGATCTGCCAGCCGCTCAGGTCATGGTGCGCCAGCGACCAGGCCAGGCCCACGTACAGCGCCGGCCCGAGCAGCACCGACAGCCAGACCGGGATGAAAGCCAGCGCCTTGTTCGTGATGCGGCGTGCGCCGTAGTCGCGCGGCAGGATGCTGTCGACGATCGCCATGAGCGGAAACCACGCGATGGCGATCCACACGTAGTGGCCACCCATCACGAATCCCCAGAGGCTCAGCAGTTGCGTGAACGGCGAGATGTAGTACTTCAAATAGTCCAGCATGGCGGTCTCCCGTGCGCTGCTCAGAAAGTCACGACAGGCTTGACGACCGAGCCGCCCGCGGCCGCGGCGAATGCCTCGTTGATCTTCTCGAACGGGTACTTCCTGATCAGCCTGTCCACCGGCAGCTTGCCGGCCTGGTAGAGCGCCACGAGCTTCGGAATGAAGACCTTGGGTTCGGCGTCGCCTTCGACGATGCATTTCACGCCCAGCCCACGGACATAGATCTCCATGATGCTCATGGGCATGGGCGCATCGGGCGGCGGAATGCCGATCAGCCCCAGCATGCCGTTGGGCAGCAGCACGTCGACGGCGGTCTTCATCACTGCGGGAATGCCCGAGGTATCCAGCGCGTAGTCGAAGCCGCCGCCGCCGCTCGCGGCGCGCAGTGCCGCCGCGACGTCGTCGGTCCGGGTGGGATCGATGGCGTGCGCGGCACCGAGCTCCAGCGCCAGGGCACGGCGTTCCGCGCTCGGCTCCACGACCACCACGGGCGCGGCACCGACCACCTTGGCGGCCATGACGGCGCTCAGGCCCACGGCGCCGCAGCCGAACACGGCCAGGGAGCGGCCGGCGCGCACCTTCAGGGAGTTCATCACCGCGCCTGCGCCGGTCTGGATGCCGCAGCCCAGCGGAGCCAGCACATCGAGCGGCAAGGACTTGTCCACCTTCACAGCGTTCACCGAGCGCGCAATGGCCAGGGTGGCGAAGGACGACTGCCCGAAGAACTGCCCGTGCACCTTCTCGCCGTGCTGGCTCAGGGGCGAGCTCCCGTCCTCCAGGCGCACGCCGCCGAAGTTGAGCCCCATGAACTGGTGGCAGTAGGCCGGCTCGTGGCTCCTGCAATTCGGGCAGGCGCCGCAGGAGTTGAAGGACAGCAGCACATGGTCGCCCACGGCCAGGTCGTGCACGCCGGCGCCGACGGCCTCGACCACGCCGGCGCCCTCGTGGCCCAGCACGATCGGCATGGGCACCGGAAAGCCGTTGGCGCACACCACGTCGGTGTGGCAGATGCCGGTGGCCACCATGCGGACCAGGATCTCGTCATCGCGGGGCGCGGCGATGTCGATGTCCTCGACTGCGAGGGGCGCCTGCTGCCGGCGTGCCAGCGCGGCGCGTGCCTTTCGTACGGCGGTGGAATTCTGCAGCGTCGGGCTGTCGGCGAGGGCGGTGGTCATGGGGTCTCCTGAACTTGTTGCGACGATGCGTCCATTGGACCGACCCGTTCGCCACCGATCGCCCACCAAGAGTTGGGCGCGAGGCCGGAGTAACCCTAGGGTCGCAACGATCCACATTGTTCGCATAGGTACTTTCTCTATGCGCACTAAATGCGCTCCGTCCCTAGAATCGGTCGGTCCTCGCCATGCCAGTGAACGCTACCGATTTCTCCCGCGATGGATTCGGGCCGCCGCAATTCGGGTTTCACGTCGTGCCGACGCGCGCCCTGTCGATGGCGCTGCAGATGGACCCGTTCCCCAAGGTGCTGACCGCGTGCGCCCCGCCGGGCTACGGCAAGACCGTGATGCTCAGCAGCTTGTTCGACGAGTTGACCGCGCGCGGCAACACCGGCCTCTGGCTGACGCTGGACGACCGTGACCGCGACTTGTCGGCGCTGCTCGATCGCCTCGGCGCCGCCATGCAGCAGGCGGGCATTGCGGGCGTGGCGCAGGCCCGCGCCGCCAGCGCCCGGTTCCCGGACCGCGGTGCCGCTGCCGACGCGCTGCTGCGTCTGCTGGTCGAGCCGGCCCGTCCCACGATCCTGTTCATCGACAACCTCGGCTTCTGCCATGACCCCGCGCTCGGGTCCGTCCTGCACCGGCTCGTCTTCGGCACGCCGGCGCAATTGCGCCTGGTGCTGTCCAGCACCCATGAGATCCCGTTGGACCTGGCGCGGGCCAAGCTCGAGGCCGGCGCGCTCGAACTGCGCGCATCGCACCTGAGCTTCGACCGCGGCAGCACCGCCGAATTGCTCCGGCACGCGGGCATTGCCCACGGGGGCGCCCGGCAACTGGACCGCATCGTCGCCCAGACGGAGGGATGGCCTGCCGCCATCCGCCTGTTGCAGGTGCTGCTGCGCGGCGGCGTCGATGCGAGCGGCGAACCGGCCAGTGCCGCAGCGGACATCGACCAGGTGCTCGGACGGTTTGGCGGCGACCACCGGGACATTGCAAGCGTACTGACGCGCCGGGTGCTGGTCGGGTTCCCGCCGGACCTGGTGGACTTCATGGTCGAGATCGCGCTGGTGCGGGAGTTCAATGCCGACCTGGCCGCCGAAATGACCGGACGCCCCGAGGCACGCCAGTGGCTGCACCAACTGGTCGAAAGCAACGTGCTGATCTTCCCGCTGGACCGCAGCCGGCGCTGGTTCCGGTTCCACACGCTGCTGCGGGAGTTCCTGCTGGCGGAGGGAGAGCAGACGCTGGCGCCCGCGCGGCGGAATGCGCTACTGGACCGGGCCGCGCGCTGGCATCTTGGCCAGGGCGATACGACGAGCGCCATCTCGATCGCGCTCGAAGCGGGCTCGACCGCACTCGCGCAAGAGCTGCTGGACCGCATTGCCCACGTCGTGGTCGGCCATCACGGGCGGATGTCGCAGCTGATCCAATGGGTCGACAAGCTCCTGGCGGCCGGGATCGCGCCGTCGCCGGAAGTGCATACCTGGTTCGTCTGGGCCTTGAGCGACTCCCTGCAGTACGAGCGCGCCCGCCAGGCCTTGGACGACCTGGACCGACGGGCCGCGACCGACGCGGCCTTCCAGAACATCTCGGGAGGCGTGCAGCAGCGCATCCTGTTCACCCGCATGCTGGTCAACGTCTGGCTCGATCGACTGGACAGCGCGCATGAACAGGCGGATGTCTGGCTTGCACGCGACGCCAACGCCGACGCCCTGAAGGTCGCGACGGTGACCTCCATCGCGGGCATCGTCGATATCGATCGCGGCACCCTGTCGGCTGCACGCGCGCGCATGCAGTTGGCCGAAGCAGCGATCAGCCGCGCCGACAGCGCCTACGGCCTCGCCTGGGTAGGCATCCTGCGCGCCTGTGTCGACATCGGACAGGCGCGACCCAACGCCGCGTCCGATCTGCTGGTCGCGACGCGGGAACGCGCGGGCTGCGTCATCGGGCCCGACGCGAGCGTTCTTCTGACACTGGACTTCGTCCACGCGCGCGCCTTGCTCGACCAGGGCCGCGGCGATGCGGCGCGCAAGCTGGCGGAGGCGAGCCTGCAGCGCGCCATGCATCACGGCATCCTGACCACGCTCGAAGAGGGCCTGGCCGCGTGCGTCGCGTTCTGGAAAGGCGGCGAGGACGAGGCGGGCGGCATCACGGCCGATCTGCTCGACCGGGTGGCCCACTGCTACCCGGCACGCGGCCTGCTCCTGCTGGGTGCTTCGAAGATCCGTCGGCTGCTCCAGCTCGGCCGTCTGGCCGAAGCACGGTCGCTGTCCGAGCGCATCGGCCTGGCTGCGCCAGAGCGTCGCGCCGCCGGCGCCGAGCGGATGCGCGAGCGCGGCGACTGGCTGCTGGCACGGCTCGAACTCGAAGCGGCCCAGCACTGCAGCAGCGAGCTGGCTCTTCAGATCGAGGCCTCGATCAAGGCGGCACGCATCGACCAGCGCCATCGGGACGCGGTCGAGCTGTTGCTGCTGTCAGCCGGCGTGCACCAGCGCAAGGGGCAGGTGCACGCGGCCGTGCGCCAGTTGTCGGCAGCCATCGTTCTGGCGGCGCCGGGCAATCTCATCCATCCCTTCAACACCCGCAGCCAGCTCATCGCGCGGCTGCTGTCCGAGGACGAGGCGAGGACCATCGGGCTCACCGGCGCGGCTGAGCTGGCCTTCTTCGAGCGCCTGCGCACCTTCGCCAGCGCCCCGACCGCCATGGCGCCGGACCGAGGCGTAGGCCGCGCCGACGAGCCGACACCACGCGAGATCGAGTTGCTGGACCTGCTGGACCAGGGCCTGAACAACGAGCAGGTGGCTGGGCGCCTGCACCTGTCGGTGGCCACGGTCAAGTGGCACCTCCACAAGCTCTATGCGAAGCTGGGCGTTCGCAGCCGGTCGGCTGCGCTGGCGCGGGCCCGGAGCCTGAAGTTGATCGGACGCGCCTGACGCAGGGCGGAAACGGGGCGGGCGCTCATGGGGACAGTGGAGCGTTCGAAACGAATGCGTTGCGCAGCGCGCGCCTAAGCACCTTGCCGGTGGGCGTGCGCGGGAGCTGGTCGATGAGGCGTATCTCGTCGGGTCGCTTGAGCTTGCCCAGGCGTTCCCGGTTGTGGGTCCGCAGGCGCTCCAGTAGCGCGCAGGGGTCGTGCGCCGCATCGCGGGCCGGCACGACGAAGGCGACGGGCCGTTCGCCGAAGCGCTCGTCCGGCACGCCGACCACGCTGCATTCCCATACCCCGGGCACCTCGCGCATGACGGCCTCGATTTCCTGCGGGTAGATGTTGACGCCCCCGGAGATGATCATGTCGTCCAGCCGATCGGTGAGGAACAACCAGCCTTCCTCGTCCAGGTAGCCCATGTCGCCGAAGGTCTGCCAGCCGCGTGCGTGCGTCCGTCCCAGCGTCTTCTCCGGTGCCTTGTAGTAGGCGAAGGGCGTCACGCCCGAGAAGTAGACGACACCGGTCTGACCGGGCGGCAGTTCGCCGCCTTCCGCGTCGACGATGTGCACGACCCCCTTGCGGGCCTGGCCGACGGAGCCCGGCTTGCGCAGTGCCTGTGCCGAGTCGATCAATGTCAGGCCGACGCCTTCCGTGCCCGAGTAGTACTCGAGGAGGATCGGGCCCCACCAGTCGATCATGGCCCGCTTGAGCGGGGCAGGACAAGGCGCTGCGCCGTGGATGGCGACGCGATGCGACGGGGCCGAGAACGCCGCGCGGCGTTCGACCGGCAGCGCCAGCAAGCGCTGGAACATGGCAGGCACCCACTGGCTGTGGGTGATCCGCTCGCGTTCGATCAGGCGCAGGGCTTCATCGGCGTCGAAGCGGTCCATGACGAAGACAGTGCCTCCGCCCGCCGTGACGGCCAGCGCGACCCTCAAGGGCGCGGCATGGTAGAGCGGTGCGGTCGAGAGATAGCGGACATCGTCGCCGCCGAGCTGGAAGAGCGCGATCAGATCGGCCGCAAAGGGCGGCGTGCCGCGCCACTCGCGAGGCAGCAGCGGCCGGATCACCCCCTTGGGCGCGCCGGTGGTGCCCGAGGTGTACATCATCAGCGCCCCTGGCGGCTCGTCCGCATGCGGCCCGGGGGAACCTGCGTCGAGCAAGGGTTCGAGCTTGGCGAAGCCCGCAACGCTCCCACCCAGCGACAGCCGATGCACGGGCCGGGCGATCGCGCCGGGCAGGGCCGCGGCCAGCTCGCCGAGCGTCGCATCGACCAGCACCGCCTTGGCATCGGAATCTTCCACCAGGTAGGCCAGTTCGGGCGCTGCCAGCGCGGTCGACATCGGCGTCAGATACAGGCCCGAGCGCCACGCGGCCCAGGCGGCAGCCAATCCTTCGGGCCGGTTGCTCAGCATGGTGGCCACGTGATCGCCACGCACCAGCCCCAGATGGCGGAACACGTCGGCCAGTCGATTCACCAGCGCTTCGAGATCCCCATAGCTGAGCTGTGCGTCGCCACAGACGATGGCCGTACGTCCGGGATCGGCGCTGGCATGCAGGCGCAGGTCCAGCATGGGCGTGGGAGGATTCGGCACCCTTACTCCCGGTCAGCCGGCGCTGCGCTGCGCCTTTTCCTGCTCCGCGCGCGCACGCACGATGCGCTTGGCTTCGGCCCAGTCGTCCGGTGTCAGGGCGTTCATCTCGGCGAAGGTGCTCGGCGCTGCGAGGTGGTGGCCGCCGTCGATGGCGATGTTCTGGCCCGTGATGTAGTCGCAGCCATCCGACTGGAGGAACATCAGCAGGTTGCACAGTTCGGACATCTTGCCGAAGCGGCCCATCGGCACCTTTTCGGAGGAGGCCGCCCCGACATTGGCCTTCGGGATCGGGGCCAGCTTCTCCCACGCGCTTTCGGTCGGAAAGGGGCCGGGCGCGACGGCATTCACGCGGATGTTGTGGCGGCCCCATTCCACCGCCAGCGACATCGTCATGGCATGGATCGCCGACTTCGCCATCACGGAAGGCAGCACGTAGGGCGAGCCGGTCCAGACCCATGTCACGAGCATGCTCACGACGGAGCCGGGCAAGCCCTGGGCAATCCAGCGGCGTCCGCAGGCCAGCGTCGCGTACAGGGCGCCGTCCATCACCGTCGAGCGGACCGCCTCGAAGCCGCGCGGGCTGATCTCCACCGACGGCGAGATGAAGTTGGCGGCGGCGTTGTTGACCAGGCCGGTGAGAGGGCCGCCTTGCCAGATCTTCTCGACCATCGCCTCCATCTGCTCCGCACTGCGTACGTCGCAGATGTGGTATTCGATGCTCCCGCCGTGCGCCGCCTGGGCGCGCAGCTCTTGGGCGGCTTCCTGCAGCACGCTTTCGCGCCGGCCGCAGATGTGCACGGCGGCGCCGTGCGACACGAAGCTGCGGGCGAGTTCCTTGCCCAGCCCGGTGCCGCCGCCGGTGATGAGGATGCGCTTTCCCGTGAGGGCGTCGTCGCGGATGGGTCCGTTGGCCATCGTGGTCATGTGTCGTTCCTTCGTGCCTCAGGCGGGGTTGATGCCCGCCACGCCGTTGACGGCCGGGTCCTTCGTCGGATGGAAGTCGGCGAACAGCTGGCGGCCGATGATGTGTTTCATCACCTCGATCGAGCCGCCCGCGATCTTGACGATGCGCGCATCGGCGTACGCGCGGGCGATCGGATATTCCCACATGTAGCCCCAGCCGCCGAAGAGCTGCAGGCATTCGTCCACCACCTTGCAGTGCATGTTGCTGAGCCACATCTTGGCCATGGCCGCATCGACGGCGGTGAGCTCGCCCTTCATGAAGGTTTCGATGCATTTGTCGGTGAATTGCCGGCCGACGACGGCCTCGGTCTTGAGTTCCGCGAGCTTGAACTGGGTGTTCTGGAAGTCGCCGATGGTCTTGCCGAAGGCCTTCCGGTTTCCCGTGTACTCGATCGTCCAATCGATGACCGTCTCGGCCACCGTGGCCGAGCGGATCGCCTGCGCGAGCCGCTCCTGGGCGAGCTTGGTCATCATCAGCTCGAAGCCGCGGCCTTCCTCGCCGAGCATCGCCGACGCCGGCACGCGCACCTCGTCGAAGAAGAGCTCGGAGGTGTCCTGCGCCTTCATGCCCAGCTTGTGCAGGTTCTTGCCGCGCCGGAAGCCCGGCAGGCTGGTGTCGACCAAAAAGAGGGTGACGCCCTTCGCGCCGGCGGTCGAGTCGGTCTTGGTCGCGAGCACGATCACGTCGCAGAGCTGGCCGTTCGAGATGAACACCTTCTGGCCCGAGATCACGAAGTCGTCGCCGTCGCGCACCGCGCGGGTGCGGATCGCCTTCAGGTCCGAGCCCGCGTGCGGCTCGGTCATGCCGAGCGAGCCGATCGCCTTGCCCTGGACCATCAGCGGCAGCCACTTGTTCTTCTGCGCCTCGCTGCCGAAGCTCGCGATGTAGGTCGCGACCAGGTCGCAGTGGATCATGAAGCCGGGCCCGGTGTAGCCCGAGCGCGCCATCTCCTCGAAGACGATCACGTCGAACAGGTAGTCCGCGCCCGCGCCGCCGTACTGCTCGGGCACGGTGCAGCACAGCATGCCCGCTTCGCCGGCCTTGAGCCACAGGTCGCGCGGCACCACGCCGTCGGCTTCCCATTGCGCGTGATGCGGCGCGATCTCGTTGTCGATGAAGCGCCGCACCATGTCGCGGAACGCTTCGTGGTCTTCGTTGAAAAGTTCTCTCTTGAACACCTTGGCTCTCCCTTGTGGATCAGTAGGACTTGGGCAGGTCCAGCACCTTCTCGGCGATGAACGACAGGATCAGTTGCTCGGTGACCGGCGCGATGCGCGTGACCGTGACTTCGCGCAGCAGCCGCTCCACGTGGTATTCCTTCGCGTAGCCGAAGCCGCCGTGCGTCAGCACCGCCTGCATGCACGAATCGAAGCCGGCGCGCGCGCCGAGGAACTTCGCCGTGTTGGCCTCGGCCCCGCAGGGCTGGTGGTTGTCGTAGAGCCAGGCGCCCTTCATGACCATGGCCCAGGCGGCTTCGAGCGCCATCCAGCGCTCGGCCAGCGGATGCTGGATGCCCTGGTTCTGGCCGATCGGGCGGTCGAACACCACGCGCTCGCGGGCGTACTTCGTCGCCCGGCGCAATGCGTCCTGCCCGATCGCCACCGCCTCGGCCGCGACCAGCAGGCGCTCGGGGTTCAGGCTGTGCAGGATGTACGAGAAGCCCTTGCCTTCCTCGCCGATGCGGTCTTCCTCCGGGATGAAGAGGCCATCGATGAAGATCGCGTTCGAATCGACCGCCTTGCGGCCCATCTTCGGAATTCGATGCACGTCGATCTTGCTGCGGTCGAGGTCGGTGTAGAAGATCGTGATGCCGTCGGTGGGGCGCTTGCAGTCCTCCAGCTTCGTCGTGCGGGTGAGCAGCATGATCTTGTTGGCCACCTGCGCGGTCGAGGTCCACACCTTCTGCCCGTGCACCACGTAGCCGCCGGGCACCTTCTGCGCGAAGGTCTTGATCGCGGTGGTGTTCAGGCCCGCATCGGGCTCGGTGAAGCCGAAGCAGCACTGGTCCTTGCCTTCGACCAGCCGCGGCAGCCAGCGCTGGCGCTGCTCGTGCGTGCCGAACACCACGATCGGGTGCGGCCCGAACAGGTTGATGTGCACCGTCGACGCCGCCGCCATGCCGCCGCCGTGGCTCGCGACCTCGTGCAGCATGATCACCGCCTCGGTCACGCCCAGGCCCGCGCCGCCGTAGTCGGTGGGCATCGTGATGCCGAGCCAGCCCGCCTGCGCCATCGCGGTGTGGAAGGCGCGCGGGAACTCGCCGTCCTCGTCGCGCGCGAGCCAGTACTCGTCGTCGAACGAGCGCACGATGGCGCTCACGCCGTCGCGGATCGCGCGGTGGTCGTCACTGACTGAAAAATCCATGGGTGTGTCTCCGTGTTGTCGTGCGGGCCGGGTCGGCTCACTCGTTGAACCGCAGGGTTTCGAGCGCCTGCGTCAGATGCGGCTTGTCGACCATCACGCCGTCGATGCTCAGCGTGCCGGCCTCGGGCTGGGCGGCGAAGGCATCGACGATGCGCCGGGCGTGGGCGATCTCGGCCTCGGTCGGCGAATAGGCTTCGTTGATCGTCGCGACCTGGTCGGGGTGGATCGCGATGCGGCCGCGAAAGCCCCGCCGGCGCGATGCGCGGCAGGCGGCCGCGAGGCCGGCCGCATCGCGGAAGTCGGCGTACAGCGTGTCCACCGCCGGCACGCCCGCCGCGGCGGCGGCGCAAAGGCAGAGCGAATTCGCGAGCTGGTAGAGCGGCGAAAGGCTGCCGTCTTCCTCGCGGTTCGACACCGCGCCGATGGCCGTCGACAAGTCTTCGGCGCCCCAGGTCACGCCCGCGAGGCGCTCGATCGGGCTGCACATGGTCTGCATGTTGAGCATGGCCTGCGGCGTCTCCGTGGCGACAGGGACCACCTTGACCGTTCCGGGCGCGATCCCTGCGCGGGCTTCGAGCGCGTCGAGCCCATGCGACAGCCGCGCGATGTCGGCGGCGCTGCGCGTCTTCGGCAGCATGATCCCGGCCAGCCCGGGCACCGTGACCGCCGCGAGGTCGCCCATCGCAAGCGCCGTGTCGAGCGGGTTGATGCGCACGAACAGGCGCGCGGAAATCGACGCTGCCTGCGCCGCGATGAACTCGGCGGCCATCTGCCGCGCAGTTTCCTTGCGCGATTCGGCCACCGCGTCCTCCAGGTCGAGGATCAGCACGTCGGCCGGGTTGCCGAGCGCCTTGGCGAGCTTGCGCTCGCTGTCGGCGGGCACGAACAGCATCGAGCGCAGCTTCACCCTGCTCATGCCGGCTTCCTCAGCATCAGCGCCTGCCGGGTGCAGACGCACACCTCTTCGCCGCGCTGGTTGAGGCCCTGGTGCAGGAAGGTGACGATGCCTGCATTGGGGCGCGACTTGCTCTCGCGCACTTCCTTCACCGTGGTGCGCGAGCGGATCGTGTCGCCCGCGAACACCGGCCCGGGGAAGCGCGTGTCGGTCATGCCGAGATTGGCGACGGTGGTGCCCAGCGTCGTCTCCTGCACCGAGAGGCCGATCACGAGGCCCAGCGTGAAGATGCTGTTCATCAGCGGCTTGCCGAACTCGGTGCTCTTGCAATACTCGGCGTCGATGTGGATCGCAGCCGGGTTGTACGTGGCGTTGCTGAACCACATGTTGTCGGCCTCGGTGACCGTGCGGCGGATCTCGTGGTCGAATGTCTGCCCGACTTCGAATTCCTCAAACCAGCGGCCTGCCATGCGCAATCCTCTCGAAAAAATAAGTTTGGCCCAGTGTATGTATGTGCATCATACGCATGTGTACTATAGCAAGTCTGGACGCTTTGCAACTCGGGTCGAACCTTGATGGAGACAGAACGATGAACCTACGCAACAACCGCCAGGTCCGGCTCAGGAGCCGGCCCAATGGCATCCCCCAAGCCGAGCATTTCGAGATCGCCCGGGTGCCGGTCCCGCCGCTCGCGCCGGGGCAGGTCCTGGTGCGCAACGAGTGGCTCTCGGTCGAGCCGGCCATGCGCGGCTGGGTCAATGCCGTGGCGAACTACTCGGAGCCGGTTGCGATCGGCGCGGTGATGCGCGCCTTCGCGGCGGGCCGCATCGTGGAATCGACCCTGCCCGAGTGGCCGGTGGGCACGCCGGTCACCGGCATGTTCGGCTGGCAGGACTACGCGGCGGTCGCGCCCTCGGCGATCCTGCGCCGCATCGCCGACGAAGATCTGCCGATGTCCACCGCGCTCGGCGTGCTGGGCATCAACGGGATCACCGCGCACTACGGCCTGCTCGAAATCGGCCAGCCGCGCGCCGGCGAGACGGTGGTGGTCTCCACCGCCGCCGGCGCGGTGGGCTCGTGCGTCGGCCAGATCGCGAAGCTGCGCGGTTGCCGTGCGGTCGGCATCGCGGGCGGCGAAACCAAGCGGCGCCTGTGCCTGGACCGCTTCGGCTACGACGCGGCGGTGGACTACAAGGCGCCCGAATTCGAGCAGCGGCTCGCCGAAGTGCTGCCGAACGGGGTCGACGTGTACTTCGACAACACGGCCGGCGCGATCAGCGATGCGGTGCTGGCGCGACTCAACGTCGGCGCGCGTGTCGTGATCTGCGGCACAGCATCGGTCGCCCAGTGGGACCCGCCGCCGCTCGGACCGCGCGTGGAGCGGCACATGTTGACCAAGCGCGCCCGCATGCAGGGCTTCGTGATCTTCGACCATCCCGAACACGCGCCCGCCGCGCTGGCGGATCTTGCGGGCTGGGTGCGCGAGGGCAGGCTGCACTATGTCGAAGAGGTGCTGGAGGGCATCGAAAGCGCACCCGACGCGATCGCGGGCCTCTACCGGGGCGAGAACCTCGGCAAGCGGCTCATCCGCCTCGCGTGATCCGCGCCGGCAGGCCGGGCAGCCGCAATGCCTGGTCGTCCGCCGATTCGGGCAGCAGCGTGCCCGCGCCGGAAGACGCCGCTCGCGCGCATCACCGCTTCGCCGTCGGCCTCGATCAGGCCCTGCGAGAAGACGAGATTGCGCGTCACGCGCAGGATGTCCGCCTGCCCCTGGACCCAGCTCCCGAGCGGCGCGCCGGCCAGGAAATCCACCTGCAGGCTGATCGTCGGCAGGAACTGGCGTGGAATGTCGGTCTGGTACTGCGCGGCGGTCGAGATCAGGATGTCGGCGAAGGTGCAGAGCATGCCGCCGTGGCAGTTCTGGCCGGGGTTGACGTGCGCCGGGCCGACGCGAAAGCCGATCTGCAGGTGCTCGTCGTGCCAGCGCGCGTAGAGCGGCCCGTTGGCCGTCGCGAAAGCGCCGCCGAGCTCGACGCGCTCGAACCCGGAGGCGGGCGGTTCGGCGTCGCGCATCTTCAGGCGGATTGGCGAAGGGTGCGCCACGCATCCAGCAGCGCGGCGCGATGTTCGGGTGCGGCGATGCCGATCAGCGCCTCGGCGCGCGCGTCGAGCGACAGGTGCCGCAGCTGCGCCACGCCGTGCTCGGTGACGACCGCATCGGCCAGATGGCGCGGCAGCGTGCACAGGCTTCGTTCGCCGAGCACCGGCACGATGCGCGAGACGCTGCCCTTGCGCGCGGTCGCGCCGAGGCAGATCAACAATCGCCCGCCGGGCGACGACAGCGCGCCCTGCGCGAAGGCCGGCAAGCCGCCGGAACCCGCCTGGATCACGCCGCCCACGCGCTCGCCGTTGATCTGGCCGAAGAGGTCGACCTCGGCCGCGGCGTTGATCGCGATGAAGCGCGGGATCGCGGCCAAGCGCGCCGGGTCGTGCGTGTGGGTCACGTCGGCCATGCGCAGCACTGGCAGTTGCGCGATGAAGTCGTGGAAGGCCGAATCGCCGAGCACCACCCCAGTGGTGACCGGCGCATCGCGATCCAGCGCGCCCGATTCCCACAGCGTGCGCAGTCCGCTTGCCACCAGCCCGCCATGGAAGCGCAGCTTGCGGTGCCCGCCCAATTCGCCGGCCAGCGCCAGGGGCACCGAGCCGATGCCGAACTGCAGCGTGTCGCCGTCACTTACCAGCTGGGCGACCTGCTGGCCGATGCGCCGTTCGACCTCGCCGGCCGGCGTTTCGATGAAGGGATTGAGCGGCGTGTCGGTCTCGACGCAAGCATCGAGCTCCGAAACGTGCACGCGGAAGCTGCCCTGGGTGCGCGGCATGCGCGGATTGAGATGCGCGACGCGGCGCTTGGCGCGTCGCCAGACGAGCGGCATGAAGTCGCTCGCCAGGCCCGGGCTGCACCAGCCCTCGGCATCGGGCGTCGTCAGATGCGCCACCGCGAGATCGGGCGGCGGGGCTTCGGCCAGATGGCGCGCGATGCCCACGTAGTCGAGCGAGAGCAGCTCGGCACGGCCTTCGGCGAGTCCGGCGCGCACGCCGGGCGTCATGAAGAAGGCCTGCTGCCGTGCTTCGGGATGCAGCGCGAGGTAGTCCACCCGGTCGATGCCCGGGAACTGAACGCCGGTGAAGGTCACGCCGCGTGCGCGCTCGGGGTCGGCGCGCAGTTCGTCGATGAAGACGGCCGATTCGATGCAGAGGGTCGGCACGAAGACGCGCATGCCGGGGCGCAGGCAGTCCGTGAGACGACTCATTCGCGCGCCTCGGGGGTGTCTTGCACGATGCGCGCGCTGCCGGTCATCAACTCGCCGCCGCCTTCGGCGCGGGCCGTCAGCGCATAGATCGCACAGCCGTCCTCGATGCCGCTCAGCGTGGCGCGCAGCGCCACGGTGTCGCCGAGCCGCGCGACACCGGTGAACCGGGTGTCGAGATGCCGCACGCTGCCGGCGCCGAACGAGCGCGTGAACATCCGCGCGGTGTAGGCCATCGTCAGCATGCCATGCACCACTGGCTTGTCGAAGCCCGCGGCGCGCGCGGCCTCGACATCCAGATGCAAGGGGTTGTGGTCGCCGGCCGCCGCGGCGAACAGCGCGAGATCGACCGCGGTAACGGGCCCGCAGCGCAGTTCGAGGTGCTCGGGAAAGCTCACTGCACCGCCTCCAGCGCATTGCGCACCAGGATCGTCTGCCGGCTGTTCGCGACCGGCTTGCCTGCGCGCCGATAGCGCGTATCGACCACGATGAAGGTGAATGCGCCGTTCTTCTTGTCGTGGATGTCGGTCACCTTGCGGCTCACCTCGATGCGGTCGCCGACGTACACCGGCGCGAAGTGATCGAAGCTCTGCTGCGCGTGCAGCACACCGCGCAGCGGCACCTTCAGGAGCGACATGAGCTGGGCGCTGCTGAAGTGCTCGCCCTCGATCGCCTTCAGGAAGGTCGGCGGCACCGGGCATGCGGGATGCCCGGCGCTGCGCGCCGCTTCGGGCTGGGTGTAGACCGCGTCCTCCTCGCCGATGGCCTGGCAGAACAGCTTGACTCTCCATGCATCGATGGCGATCTCGCTCGGCGCGGACTCGAAGCTGATGCGGGAACGGTCGATCATGCGAAGGCGCGGTGCAGGGCGGGCTGCAGCCGGTTCCAGGCGTCGCGCGAAGCGGCATCGAAAGCCGGGACGAACTTTTCGCGACCGGCCCACAGCCAGGTCAGCGGGCCGCCGGTCCATGCCGGCGTCACGCCCGAGAGGCAGGCCGCGACATCGAGGAACGCGATGTCGCCCGCACCGGCCGCCGCCGCGCATTTCAATGCGGTGCGCGCCTGCTCTTCGAGCGTCGCGCCGCGCAGCTGCTGCAGCACGCTGGCGGGGCCCGGCGTGCGCCAAGGCAACGCGCCCAGGCGCGGCGCCAGCGCGCAGAGCAGGGCGGCCGTCTGGTCGTCGCCACCGATGATCTCCAGCACGCGCCCGTACGGTCCCACCGGCGCGAGCACCGCCGCCATGGACGCTTCGGGCAAGGGGCTGTCGAGCGTTGCGAGCGCGACGGGATGCCGGCCACCTTGCGCATCGACGATGTCGATCGTGCCTTCGCCCAAGGCCGCATCGGGCGCCTGGGCCACCTTGAGCCTGGCAAGCGCATCGATCCACGGCTTGTGCGAACTGCGAAGCGGCCCGACCGCGAGGCGCTCGATCGCCGTGCCCTTCGGCGCGGCGAGCTCCCGCTCGGCCCGCAAGCGTTCGAGGAACAGCGTGCGCACCATGTGGCCCGCGACCGGATTGAACATCAGCCGCAGGAACTGCGTCATCTCGACGTCGGTCGCCTCGGCCAGCGACAGTCGCGCACCCTTGAGCACGCTGTCGACGATCGCGCTGTAGGCGGGATAGAGATCGAAGTCCGCATCGCTCACGCCGTGCCGCAGCGCGATGGCGCGCGCGCCTTCCGCGGTGAAGGGCGACACGTCGGCCTGCGCGAGCTTCGCGAACTTGGCTTTCACGTCGTAGGCCTTGCCATGCATCGCACGCGCTTCGGCGCGCGCCTCATCGAGCAATTGCGCGGCGGGCACCGTGCGCGCGAAGATTCCGAGCCGCACCGCCTCGGCCGGCGCGATCGATCGGCCGCTCAGCAGCAGGTCCATCGCGGCCTCGAAGCCTGCGAGCCTTGGCAGGCGCTGCGTGCCGCCCGCGCCGGGCAAGAGGCCCCAGCGCACCTCGGGCACGCCGATCTGGGTGCGTGGCTCGTCGCTGACGATCCGCACGCGGCAGGCCAGCGCCAGTTCCAGCCCACCGCCGAGCGCGATGCCGTTGACCGCGGCCACCCAGGGCTTGGCCGATTGCTCCAGCCGCACGAACTGGCGCCCGAGGCGGCCGCACTTGGCGAACATCTGCTCGTGCGTCGCCGTCTTCGCGCTCTCGGTGTAGCCGCGCACCATCACGAGGTCGGCGCCGGCCAGGAAGGTCGGTTTGCCGGAGGTGAGCACGACGCTTCGGACCTGCGCGTCGGCATCGACGCGGTCCATCAGCGCATCGAGCGCTTCCATCAGGTCGGCCGAGAACACGTTCATCGTCCGGTCCGGCATGTCGATGGTCGCGACGAGCACGCCATCGGCTTCGAGCTGGGTGCGGATCAGCGTTTCCATGGCTCGGCGATCAGCCCGCGTACTTCTTGAAGTCGGGTTTGCGGCGTTCGTTGAACGCGCGCACGCCTTCCTTCGATTCCTCGGTCTGGTAGTAGTGCTTGACCGTCTGGATGCCGAGGAAGCCGATGCCGCGGATGTTCTCGCTGTCGGCGTTGAAGGAGCGCTTGGCGATCGCCAGTGCGGTGGGGCTCATCTCGTTGATCTCCTTGCACCACTGCGCGACCTCGGCGTCGAGCTGCTCGTGCGGCACCACCTTGTTGACCAGGCCCATCTTCTCGGCCTCGGCGGCGCTGTACTTGCGGCACAGGAACCAGATCTCGCGCGCCTTCTTCTCGCCGACGATGCGCGCGAGGTAGGCGGTGCCCCAGCCCGGATCGACCGAGCCCACCTTGGGGCCGACCTGGCCGAAGGTCGCCTTCTCGCTCGCGATCGTCAGGTCGCACAGCGTCGCGAACACATTGCCGCCGCCGATCGCGAAGCCCTGCACCTTGGCGATCGAGACCTTGCGCAGGTCGCGCAGGGCGGTCTGCATTTCCTCGATCGGCATGCCGACCGTGCCGCGCGGGCCGTAGAGGCCGTCTTCGCTCAGGTGCACCTTCTGGTCGCCGCCGGTGCAGAAGGCCTTGTCGCCCGCGCCGGAGAGCACCATCACGTTGGCGCTCTTCTCCTCGTCGGCGCGGCGCAGCGCGTCGATCAGCTCTTCCAGCGTCTGGTTGCGGAAGGCGTTGTAGACGTCCGGGCGGTTGATGGTGACGTGCACCACGCCGTCCTTCACCTCGTAGAGGATGTCCTTGTAGCTCTTGCTCATCGTCGTTGCTCCTTTAGCCATGCATGCTGAGACCGCCCGAGACGCTGATCGTCTGGCCGGTGATGAAAGCGGCGTCGTCGCTGGCCAGGAAGGCCACGATGCCGGGGTAGTCGTCGGGCACGCCGATGCGGCCGAGCGGCACGCCGCGCACCATCGCGTCGCGGATCTTCTGGCCCTCAACGCCGGTGCCGACGAAGGCGTCCATCGCGGGCGTGTCGGTCGGGCCGGGGCAGACCGTGTTCACCGTCACGTTGCTGCGTGCCACCTCGCGCGCCAGCGCCTTCGCGAAGGCGATCGTCGCGCCCTTGCAGCCCGAGTAGACGACCTCGCCGGTCGAGCCCACGCGGCCTGCATCGGACGCGATGTTGACCACGCGCCCGCTCTTGCGCGCGGCCATGCCCTTGGCCACCGCGTGCGTCATGTGCAGCGGGCCGAACCAGTTGATCGCAGTGACCTTCTTCCAGAAGGCTTCCTCGGTCTTGAGGAAGGGCATGGGGGTGTCCCATCCGGCGTTGTTGACCAGGATATCGGTGCCGGCGCCGGTCTGGCTTTCGAAGCTGGCGACGGCGTCGGTCACCGCTGCGTAGTCGGTGATGTCGCAGGCGACCGCGATCGCCTTGCCGCCGGCGGATTCGATGCTCTTCACCGTCTCGCCCGCACCGGCGGGGTTGATGTCGAACACGCCGACGGTCACGCCTTCGGCGCCGAGCCGCAGTGCGATCGCGCGTCCGATGCCGCTGCCGGCGCCGGTCACGATGGCTGTCTTGCCTTTGAGTCCTCGCATGCAAAAGTCTCCTGTAGAAGGTTCGATGGATCTGGAAAAAAGAGGGCGGGTGCGGACGCTAGGCCCCGAGTCGCCCGATGATGGACACCGCGCACACATTCTGGTGCGGGTGCCCGCCGAGGTTCTGCGTCAGGCCGCGATCGACCTGCTTGAGCTGCCGTTCGCCCGCGCGGCCGTGGATCTGCTGGTAGACCTCGTAGACCATCCGCAGGCCCGAGGCGCCGATCGGATGGCCGAAGCACTTCAGGCCGCCGTCGGGCTCCACCGGCAGCGTGCCGCCGAGGTCGAAGATGCCGTCGAGCACGTCGTGGATCACGCGGCCCGGCGCACTGAAGCCGAGGTCTTCCATCAGCACCGCCTCGGTGATCGAGAAGCAGTCGTGCACCTCGGCCATGTGGATCTGATCGCGCGGCGAATCGATGCCCGCGGCCGCGTAGGCGCGCGCGCCGGCCTCGCGCGCGGTGGCGATGTGCGCACCGTCCCAGCGGCTGAAGCCGGCTTCCTCGCCGTTGCTCACCGAGACCTCGAGCGCCTTGATGCTGACGATCTCCGCATCGGCCTTGAGGCTGCGCGCGATCTCCGGCGTGGTGAGGATCGCGCAGGCCGCGCCGTCGCTCACGCCGCTGCAGTCGTAGAGGCCGAGCGGTGCGGCAATCGTCAGCGCCTTGAGCACGTCTTCCTCGGTGATGCGGTTGCGCAGGTGCGCCTTGGGGTTGAGCGCCGCGTTGGCGTGGCTCTTGACCGAGATGTGCGCCATGGCGCGCTTGAGTTCGCTCATCGCCACGCCATGCTTGGCCGCATAGGCCGATGCGAGCTGCGCGAAGGCGCCCGGTGCGGTGGAATTGGGCAGCCAGAGGTCGTTGGCCACGCCGCGCGTGCGCACCGGCAGGCCGCCGTAGCCGGTGTCCTTGAGCTTTTCGACGCCGAGCGCGAGCACGATGTCGTAGGCACCCGCCGCCACCGCGTAGGCCGCGCCGCGCAGTGCTTCGGTGCCGGTGGCGCAGGCGTTCTCCACGCGCGTTGCGGCGATGCGCGGCAGGCGCAGCGCCTGGGCCAGCGGGCCGGCGGTCTTGCCGACGTTGTTCTCTTCGAGGCAGACGCCGAACCATGCGGCGCCGATCTGCGAGGCCCCGATGCCGGCATCCGCCAGCGCCTCGTTGAAGGCCTCGACCATGAGGTCCTCGGGGCCCGCGTCCCAGCGCTCGCCGAAGCGCGTGCAGCCCATGCCGATGATGGCGACCTTGTCGCGAATGCCAGTGGCCAAGTCGTTTCTCCTGGTGGGTCTCGTCGTGCGCTGCGCGTCAGGCGGGGGTGGCGTGGCCGCGCAGCGGCGTGGCCTTCCAGAAATAGCGGCGGAACCCGCGCGCCGCATCGAGGTCCTTGATGCGGTAGACCATGCGCAGCGGCAGCCCGACCGCGAGCTCCTCGCGATCGGTGTCGGCGAACTCCATCAGCACGCGGCCGCCGCCCTCGAAGTCGATGTGGCCGAACTGGAACGGCGGCGCGGGCGTGTAGGCGAGGAAGTCGCTGGTGTGCGAGAGCACGCGCGCCGGCCGGTCGGCGAGGCTGACCGGCGCCTGCGTGTCCTGCGCCCTGCATTCGGGATTGACGCACAGGCGCGAACGGGGGAACTGCACCGTGCCGCAGCGCGAGCAGCAACCGCCCTCGAAGCGCTCGGTGCGCGTGTGGTCGCGCCATGCCGCGGTGAGCGCGGTCTTGTTGTCCATCTCGGCGCGCATGCCCCAGGCGAGGTCGAGCTGGCCGGTGAACGACAGGTACTTGAGATAACTGGTCTCGGGCTTGCCCGCGTCGGGCGCGGCGCCGGGGCAGGGCACGGCGGTGCGCTCGAGCAGCAGCACGTCGCAGCCGCTGCCGAAGGCCACCACCATGACCAATGCGCCGGGTGCGGCGTCGCGCAGCGCGATGTCGAGCATCGCGAGCGGCTGCGCGCAACCGAGGTCGCCGACCGTGTCGGCCGCTGTCGAAACCAGTGCTTCCGGCGAAATGCCGACCCGCTTCGCCACCGCCTCGTTGACCCGCGGCAGCGGCGCCGGGAGCGCGAAATGGCGGATATCGGCGGCGCTCACGCCCGCGTCCTTCAGGCACTGCCGGATGGTACCCGCCGCGAGCTTCATGTAACCCTCGTCGCGCACCCAGCGTTCTTCCCAGCCGTAGTCATAGCGCTCACCGGCCTCGCGGAAGTGGTCGACCAGGTCTGCCTGCAGGCTGCGCGCGGCGACGAGCGTGGCGATCGCTCGGCCGGTGCCGACCGACGCGGCGGCGGCGCCGTCGCCGAAGATCAGCTCCTGCGCGCTCGCGGGCTTGGCAAGGCGGCGTTCCGACGCCACCACGATGCGGGTCGCGCCAGCGGCGGGGCGGCGCAGCGAATCGATCAGCTCGGTCAGCGCGGCGCGCGCGCTCGACGCCACGTCGCGCGCCATCGTGGCGTCGCCGAGGCCGGTGGCGGCAGCGACGATGCCGGCGTTCAGCCGATCGGCAAACGGATGCGTGGTGGACGCCAGCGTCAGCTCGGCCGCGCCGCTGACAGGCGCCGAGGCGAGCAGCGCACGGCTGGCCTCGACCGCCATCGTGACCGCGTCCTCGTCCCAGTTGGCGATGGCGCGCTGCCCCTTGGCGAGCGACTTGAGGCCCGGCGCCATCCAGCGGTGCTGGGCCGCGACTTCGCTGCGCTCCAGACGCAGGCGCGGCACGTAGCGGGCGGTGGCGAGCAGGCCGAAGACGGTCTCGGAATCGGTCATGGAATTTGGCGGCTGCCTTCGGGCCTGCTGTACATCATCATGTGGTGCATGGTACGCTAGTGCACGATATTTTCGCAAGCCGCAAAATCGGGGTTGAGCAGGGGTTTACCCTCGACGCGGCCTCCAAGGAGACTGGATTGAGCAAACTTCTAGCAGGCAAGGTGGCGCTGGTCACCGGTGGTGGGCGTGGGCTCGGGCGCGGCATCGCGCTCGCGATGGCAGAGGCCGGCGCCAAGGTGGTAGTCAACGATCTCGGCGCGTCGCTCGACGGGCAGTCCGGCACCGAGCAGCCCGCGAACGAGGTCGCGGCGGCGATCCGCGCCGCGGGCGGCGAGGCGATCGTCGACGGCGGCTCCGTCGCCGACTGGGGCGACGCCAACCGGATGGTGCAGGCCGCGGTCGACACCTTCGGGCGCATCGACATCGTGGTCAACAACGCCGGCATCCTGCGCGACGTGATGTTCCACCGCATGAGCGAGCCCGAGTTCGACCAGGTGGTCGCGGTGCATCTCAAGGGCAGCTTCAACGTCAGCCGCGCTGCGGCGCCGCATTTCAAGGAGCAGGGCAGTGGCTCGTATGTGCACATGACCTCGACGTCGGGGCTCATCGGCAACTTCGGGCAGGCGAACTACAGCGCCGCCAAGCTGGGGATCGCGGGGCTGTCGAAGTCGATCGCGCTCGACATGCAGAAGTTCGGCGTGCGCTCGAACGCGGTCGCGCCGTTTGCCTGGACGCGCATGATCGATTCCATCCCGAGCGAAACGCCCGAGCAGAAGAAGCGCGTCGACGGCCTCAAGAAGCTGGTGCCCGAGCGCATCGCGCCTTTCGTCGTCGGCCTGTGCGCGGACGATGCACGCGACGTGACCGGCCAGATCTTCGGCGTGCGCAACAACGAGATCTATCTTTTCAGCCAGCCAAGGCCGATCCGCAGCGCGCACCGCGGCGAAGGCTGGACGCCCGAGACCGTGCTGGAGACGGCGCTGCCGATGCTGCGCGCGAGCTTCTTCCCCCTCGACCGCTCGGGCGACGTCTTCACCTGGGACCCCGTTTGAATCCATCCACACGCAATGAGGAGACACGCATGTCCACGCAAGGCAAAGTCATCATCACCTGCGCCGTCACCGGCGCGATCCACACGCCGTCGATGTCGCCCTACCTGCCGGTGACGCCCGAGGAAATCGCCGACGCGGCGGTGGGCGCGGCCGAGGCGGGCGCGGCAATCATCCACCTGCATGCGCGCGACCCGGTCACCGGCAAGCCCGACCAGCGGCCCGAGGCCTTCGTGCCCTTCCTGAAGGACATCAAGGCGCGCTCCGACGCGGTCATCAACCTCACGACCGGCGGCTCGCCCTACATGACGGTGCAGGAGCGGATGCTGCCCGCCAAGGTGCTCAAGCCCGAAGTGGCGTCGATGAACATGGGAACCATGAACTTCGGCCTGTTCCCGATGCTGAACCGCTTCAAGGAATTCAAGTTCGACTGGGAGCGCCCGTACCTCGAAGGCAGCAAGGACCTGATCTTCCGCAACACCTACGGCGACCTGGAAACCGTGCTCACGGAACTGTCGGCCAACCAGACCCGCTACGAGTTCGAGTGCTACGACACCTCGCACCTCTACAACCTCGCGCATTTCGTCGATCGCGGCATGGTCAAGGCGCCGTTCTTCGTGCAGACGGTGTTCGGCATCCTCGGCGGCATCGGCAGCCACCCGGACGACGTGATGCACATGAAGCGCACGGCGGACCGGCTCTTCGGCAAGGACTACCGCTGGTCGGTGCTCGGCGCGGGGCGCAGCCAGATGCCGATCGCGGCGATGGCCGCGTCCATGGGCGGCAACGTGCGCGTCGGCCTCGAGGACAGCCTCTGGATCGGCGCCGGCAAGCTCGCCGAATCGAACGCGCAGCAGGTGCGCAAGGCGCGCGAGATCATCGAAGGACTGGGCCTTGCGGTCGCCACGCCGGCCGAGGCGCGGGAGATCCTGGCGCTCAAGGGCAAGGACGCTGTCGCGTTCTAGACCCCACACGCATACAGTCAGTCGCTAGAATGTACGCATCATTACAGTAAGAGACCCGCCGCCGACGGCGGGCGGCGCACCATGGCAAATGAAGCACATTCGACCGACTGGGAGCTGCGGCTCGGGTTTCTGATCCACGACGTGTCGCGCTTGCGCCGCAGCGCGTTCGACCGGTGTCTCAAGCCGCTCAACGTCACCCGCTCCCAGTGGTGGGTGCTGGCCTATCTGTCGCGCGAGGACGGCATGACGCAGTCCCAGCTGGCCGAGGAGCTCGATCTCGGCAAGGTCGCGGTGGGCGGCCTCATCGACCGCCTCGAAAAATCCGGCCTGGTGCGCCGGGGTGCCGACGCCACCGACCGGCGCGTGAACCGCGTCTACCTCGAACCCAAGAGCAAGCAGCTCATCACTCGCATGCGCAAGGTGAGCCACCAGCTCAACGAGCAGATCCTCGACGGGCTGGCCGACGCCAAGCTCGAGGTCGCGGCGACGACCCTTGACGCGATGAAGCGCAATCTGCTGACCTACCTGCAGGCCGACGAAGCGGCCTGACTTGCCTTTGCGTTGGTTGGAGGCGCGCGTCGCGGCAGGGGGTCTGGGGGCATGGGCTCCTGCCGCGAAGGGACGCTGTGCTGGTTTGGAGGGTGGGCGATCCGTGGGGCTGAACTATCTGCCGGCCGCAGGCGTCAAGCGTTAGTGGTCCGACAAGGAGGATCTGTCAATGGCCGTAGTGCGCTCCCTGGCCGACTTAGCGCTCGCCGGGACCCTAGCGCCACTGCGATGAAGGGAAGACAATTGGACCTTCCGCCGTCCCTGAGGGTTGAGGGGCGCCTGGCCCAAGGGGGAGATGTCAAATGCTCCATTCCGAAGGAACGATGTTGGCCACGCCAACCAGGTTGCGCAGAGCGGTCGCTCTGGCACTCGTATGTGCTCCGCTTGCAACTCACCTCGCTCGGGCGCAGACTAGCAGGAAGATCTATCGCGTCGGTGTGTTATGGCTCATTGAGCCCCAGCCCTGGATCGCGAAGCCGTTCATGAATGAACTGCGGAGATTGGGGCTGACGGAGAAGTCAAATCTTCAGATCGAAACTCGATCGGCGAGCGATATCTCGCATCTGGACGCTACAGCCGCCGAATTGGTGGCCTTGCAGCCGGACGTGATCTTCGTTGCAACCGGCACTGTGGCCATCAAGGCAGTGGCAAGAGCAACGACTTCGATTCCGATCGTGTTCTTGCTTTCCAGCGATCCAGTAGAGCGTGGGATCGTGGCCAGCCTGTCGCATCCTGGCGGCAATCTGACTGGAAATTTCATCTATGTGAGGCAGCTGGACCTCAAGCGCTTGCAGTTGCTAACCTTTGTGATCGGAGACGATGCCACTGTCGGTGTGCTTACCGGACGCGGGCCCGGGGCATGGCCAATGCAGGTACTGGAGGAAGAATACAAGCAGACACCTGCAGGGCGCACCGGCCGGATTCGCTTCTTCTTCTTTGAAGAGGCAAGTGACTTCGCGACGTGTTTCGAGCAGATCGTCGCCCAAGGCATTCGTGGCGTCTCGATCGCTAGCTCGCCGGTCGCAACATCCTACGTGTCCCACATTGCAGCCTTGACTGAGCGATACCGGCTACCCGCAATCGCAGAAGGAAGGGCATTCGCAGAGTCGGGACTCCTCCTGAGCTACTCCGTTGACTGGGAAGAACTCGCCGTTGAGTGTGCAGCAAGGGTCTACAACATCCTGAATGGAGCCAAGCCGTCAGACATGGCACTTTCGCAAGCCAGGCACTACGAGTTGATCGTCAACTTGAGGACGGCGAACGCGCTGGGCGTCACGGTGCCTCGGTCCCTCCTTCTGAGCGCAAACCAGGTGATCAGATGATTGGTAGCGGTTCCATTCAAGATTCTGGCCGAGGCGTGAACGTCTGGTCATGGCCGAACTGAGCCGCGGGACTGCAGCAGCGATAGCCGACATTCAACGACGCGCGCCTAACCGGCCGCTTCCTGCCAGCTGGCTGACGTTTAGGTCCAGGAGACCTGCCCCTCCAACGCGAGCAGCAGCACCGCGCCCCTTGCAAACATCGAGCTTGCCTCCTGCAGCGCGTCGAGGATGAAGCGTGCGCGCTCGGGCCCGGACGCCTGGACCAGCGACGCCAATGCATCGAGCCACTCGCGCGTCTCCGCTGCGTCCTCGTCACCTGGAAAGCGCACCACAGCGCCTGCAACTCGCTGCGCCCAGGGGCGTGGGCATGTTCATCGCGCGCGATCTCCAGCGTGGTCGAAGCGATCACGCTGCCTGCGTCAATGAAAGGCGCCCGCTCAACGGCACGCCCTGCAGCATCGACATCGCATTCGGGCTGTGTGCCTCGGCCTGCTGGCGCAGCCGCTCGTACTGCTCGGCCGTGCCATCGCCGTCGACGCGCACCGTGTACTCGATGCCCGTCATCGGCACGGGCGCGCCCCTGCGGGCATCGAGGAAGCCGGCGAGGTCGAGCGTCGAACGCAGCTCGATTTCGAGTGTCGAGAGCTGGATGCCCATCACCGTGGCGCCCACCGCGAACCCGACCATGATGCAGGCACCCAGGCCCGACAGAAGGTACTCCTGCGGGTTGGGCGCATGGTTGGCACCGCCGAGCTGGCGCGGCTCGTCGATCATCCAGCTGAAGTCCCGGTTGACGCGATGCGCGCCAATGGTCATCGGCAGCGTGCTCACCTGGGCCCGCGTGCCCGACAGCCAGCGCACGGCCACGCCATAGGTGGCGATGCCTTGCCTCGGGTTGTCGCGGATCTCGTAGCTCAGTTCGGACAGGCCGGCGGCGGGAATGCCGTTGCGCATGGGGTGCTCCTTCGATGGTGGCGGGGTTCAGGCCTCGGGCATCGCGGTGAGCGCTGCGTCGAGGTCGGCAATCAGATCGTCGGGATGCTCGATGCCGACCGACAGGCGCACGCAGCCCGGCTCGATGCCCAGGCGCGCGCGTTGAGCGGCGGTGAATGCAGCGTGCGAGGTATTGAACGGCAGGCTGATCAGCGTCTCGACGCCACCCAGGCTGGTCGCCTCACGCATCAGGTGCAGGCGTTGCAGCAGCGCGAGCGCCTGCGCATCGCTGGCGACGTTGAAGCTCACCATGCCGCCTGTGTTGCGCAACGTGCGCCGCGCGAGTTGATGATCCGGGTGCGACGCGAGGCCTGGGTAGAGGGTCTTGCGCACGCGTGGATGGCCTGACAGGAACTCCGCCACCTTGAGCGCGCCCTCCTGGTGGGCACGCATGCGCACCGCCAGTGTCTTGAGCCCGCGCTCGAGCAGAAAGCAGGCGTGCGGGTCGAGGCAACCGCCGAAAGCCAGCAGCCGCGGCCACACCATGTCCATCAGCTTGCGACTGCCCAGCGCCACGCCGGCGACCAGGTCGCTGTGTCCGTTGAGGTACTTGGTGCAGGAGTGCACCACCATGTCGGCACCCAGTTCGAGCGGCCGGCAGCCCAGCGGCGTGACGAAGGTGGCGTCGATCATCAGCCGCGCGCCACTGCCGCGGGCCACCTCGGCCAGCGCCGCGACGTCGACCACCTTCAGAAGCGGGTTGGTCATCGCCTCGAAGTACAGCAGCATCGTGTTCGGGCGAACGGCTGCCTGCACTGCAGCGATGTCGCGCGGGCTGACGTAGCTCACCGTGAACCCGAGCGACGGCAGGTCGTGGTGGAAGAGGTTGTAGGTACCGCCGTAGAGCTCGTCGGAAGCAACGATGTGCGCGCCCTTGTCGAGCATTGCCAGCACCGACGCCGATATCGCGGCCATGCCGCTGGCGAAGACGAGCGCCGACTCGGCGCCTTCCAGCGCCGCCAGCTTTTCCTGCACCGCCCATTGGCTGGGGTTGCCGTATCGCGTATAGATGAAGCGGTCGCGCGCATAGCCTTCTTCGACGGCGCGGTACTGCTCCTCGCCGAGGATGAAGGTCGACGTCTGGTAGATCGGCGTGCCAACGGCACCGGTGGACGGATCGTCGAAGCTGCCCGAGTGCACGGCTCGGGTGGCTTCGTGCAGGGCACGCAGCGGTGCGTCGTTGACATGCCCGATGCGGGAAGGTCCGGGCTGGCGCCTGCGCGCCAGCTGGTCGACCCAGCCAGCGCGGCCGACGCCGGTGGGCACGACGCTCGGGTCGCCTTTGATGGTGTCGCTCATCGGTGTGGTCCTTGGAAGCAGCTCAGGAAGTATCCGGGGGCCGACGAGGAAAGATTTGCTAAAGTTTGCTGATCAACAGACTGTTCATTGGAAGTTCCTTCCAATGATCTGGGATTGCAAAGATGAGCGAATCAGAGCGCGACCTCGATCGGACCGACCGCCTGATCCTCGAGGCGCTGCAGGCCAATGCCCGGCTGACGATGGCAGAACTCGCCGAGAAGGTCTCGTTGTCGCAGTCGCCATGCTGGCGCCGCGTGCAACTGCTCGAACGCGGTGGATTCATCCTTGGCTATCACGCCCGCCTCGAACGACGGCAGCTCGGTCTGAGCGTCCACGGCTTCGTCAGCCTGCGCATGGAGGACCACACTCCACGGACAGCGGCCAGCTTCGAGCGCCAAGTGGTCGCTCTACCCGAGGTGATCGCCTGCCAGAACCTGTCCGGCCAATACGACTACCAGCTCGAGCTGGTCGCCGCAGATCACGAGGCGTTCGCGAGGCTGGTGCGCGAGAAGATCCGCTCGCTACCAGGCGTCAAGGACATCTACACGAGCTTCACGCTCAAGGAGGTCAAGACCGGCGGCGCGCTGCCGGTGGGTCTCTGAGTCGCTTTCAGCGCGACTACATCACAGCGCGCGCCAACAGTGACTCGATCGAGGCGGGCATCGGCGCCGACTTGCAACGAAGTTGGATGTTGGACGTGTGCCCGCTTTCGGCCAGCGAATTTGACGCACTGAGTTACTCCTTGGGGTAGCGGCGCCGAAGGGTCGGGTATGACCCGGAACGACTGGTGATGGCCGACTGTAGTCGGTCAAGACCGAGGAGCTTCGGGCTCGGCGGCAATGCGCGACGAAGCACGACGTGCTGGGTCAAAGTTGCTTTCTGTAGAAGTTCAGTACGAGACCGAAAACGGCTTCTACATTGCGTTCGCGCCCCGGTTTTCGGCGGCTCGGACGGGAGGGCGCGAGCCCTGCCGGTTTTTTCGTGAGAACTTCCCCGGTCTTCCAACCCGTTCGAGCCGCCGCCCTCGTTTGGAAGCGAGCGCGACGGTTTCTGCAAACCGGAACTTAGGGAGGCCCAAAAATGGCCAAGTCTGCCCGCGCATCCGCGCGCACATCCAGCGATTCGAAGTCCAAGAAGCGCAAGGCCCCGAGGCGCCGCGCTGAACGCCATCGACGAGTGGTACAACCTGCGCGACACGCTCCTCGCCTTCGAATGCCTGCAAAGCTTTCTGTCACCGCATCGCCGGCAGGCGTTCGAAGAGTTCGACGTCGAGCCCGGTGAGCTGAGGGCGCTGGTCACCTGCATCAACGCCGAGACGCAGCGGCGCATGCAGACCGTGTGCGAGGCGATCGAATCGGTGCAGCGGGCCTTGCACTGACGCGGCGCGGCCATGAAAGCCGCGCGCGCCCTCGCCGAAACCGCCACAACCTCTCCAGCCGGGGCGTCTGTGGGTGGGCTGTGGTGCGCCTGTGGGGCGCCGAGGAGCGCAGTGCGGCCGGCTGCGCGTGCGAAGACACGCGCTTCGTGAACTGACTCGCCGCAGCTGTTTGAGCGCAGTGCACCGCAGGGGCACGTAGCGAGTTCTGCGGCGCGCCGGCCGCGCGAGCACCGCAGGGAAGTCGGCGCGCAGCGCCGACCGCCCCACCGAAGCACCGCAGCCCACCCACAGGCGCCCCGGCCGGACCGGATCCAGGCTCGGAGTACTCGCTTTCCCGGATATCGCCGGGCTTGCGACGGATCATTAATCCACGTATCGTACAGTAGTGAACTAAATCGGCTCGGGCCGCGCAATTGGTGCGCACCGGCCCTTTCGACACTACTCTGGAGATGCTGGAATGACGGTCAAGGAATTCGATCCGGTCGCGCACGGACAGGCGATGCGGGCGGGTGGTTGGTGGCTCGACAGGACGATCGACGACTGCCTCTGCGAGGCGATCCGCCGCGCGCCGACCAAGGATGCGCTGGTAGGCTGGCGCGCGGATCGCGCCGATCCGGTGCGCATCAGCTACCAGGCGCTCGGCGACAAGGTGGCGCTGGCCGCCGGTGCCCTGCGCGACCTCGGCGTCGGCCACGGCGACATCGTGGCGGTGCAGGTGCCCAACTGGTGGGAGTTCGTCGTGGTCTCGCTCGCCTGCGGCCGCATCGGCGCGGTGGTGAATCCGCTGATGCCGATCTTCCGGGAGCGCGAGCTGGAATTCATGCTCGGCTTCGCCGAGGCCAAGGTGTTCGTGGTGCCGGCGATGTTCCGCGGCTTCGACCACGCGGCGATGGCGCAGGAGCTGAAGAAGAAGCTGCCGAAACTCCAGCAGGTCATCGTCGTCGACGGCGACGGCCCCAATGCCTTCGACCGCCTGCTGCTGCAGGGCAAGCACCGCATCGAGGCCGCGGTCACGCCGGCCGGGTCGGCGCTCGTGGCCGAGGAACTGGCGGTGATGATGTTCACTTCCGGCACCACCGGTTCGCCCAAGGGCGTCATGCACAGCTGCAACACGCTGCTGGCCTGCAACAAGGCGCTCTCGGGCCGCTTCGGCCTCACGGCGGACGACGTGCTGCTGGCCTGCTCGCCGCTCGGCCACATGACCGGCTATGCGGCGGTGATGGTGCTCGGCGTCTTCCTCGGCTCGACCGTGGTGCTGCAGGACATCTGGGAAGCGCGCCGCGGCGTGACGATCATGGCCGCCGAAGGCGTGACCTACACCGCCGCCTCGTCGCCGTTCCTCTCCGACATCTGCAACGCGGTGGCCGAAGGCGCGCCGCGGCCGACCGCGCTGCGCTCCTTCCTGTGCGGCGGGGCGCCGATTCCGCCGGTGCTGATCGAGCGCGCCGCGCGTGAACTCGACCTCAAGGTCTGCTCGCTCTGGGGCATGACCGAATCGCTGTCGAGCACGTTGACCGAGCCTGCCCGCGCCGCCGACAAGTCCTCGAAGACCGACGGCCGCCCGCTCGACGGCGTGGAGATCCGCATCGTCGACTTCGACGGCAAGCCGCTGTCGCTCGGCCAGACCGGCCGCCTGCTGGTGCGCGGCGCGCAGATGTCGCTGGGCTACTACAAGCGGCCCGACATCCCGACCTATGACGCCGAAGGCTGGTTCGACACCGGCGACCTCGCCTACATGGACGCCGAGGGCTACATCCGCATCAACGGCCGCACGAAGGACGTGCTGATCCGCGGCGGCGAGAACGTGCCGGTGGTCGAGATCGAGGCGCTGCTCTACAAGCACCCGGCGGTCGCGTTGGCGGCGATCGTCGGCTACCCGGATGCGCGGCTCGGCGAGCGCGCCTGCGCCTTCGTCGAGCTGCGCCCGGGCGCGACGCTCGATCTCGCGGCGGTGCAGGCCTACATGGCCGAGTGCAAGGTCGCCAAGCAGTATTGGCCCGAGCGCGTCGAGATCATCGAGGGCGTGCCGCGCACGCCGAGCGGCAAGATCCAGAAGTTCATCCTGAAGGAACGCGCCAAGGCCTTCGGCACCGAGATGCAGGCGCCCGGCGCCTGAGCCGCGCCGCTGCTCGCGGGTAAGCACTGATATTGCGTACCGTACAGTAGCGTATTATTTTTTGAAGTCTCCGGCGTGGTGCCGGACCTCGATGGGCATCCGCTTCGGGCCCGCTCGCAGCAATCGGATCTGGCGCATGGACTTCGCGGCTTCCACCAATCTACAGAGGGATCTTCCAGCCACGTCTTCCGCGGCCGCCGCGGGGGCGGCTGCCGTGGCGGCTGCCGTGGCGGCGGCCGGCGCGTCGCTCGCGGTCGAGGGCGTGGACCTTCGCTTCGCCGGCATCCACGCGCTGCGCGGGGTTTCCTTCACCGCCGCGCCGGGGCGGATCACCTCGGTGATCGGTCCCAACGGCGCGGGCAAGACCAGCGTGTTCAACACCATCTCGGGCTTCTACCGGCCGGCGGCCGGGCGCATCGTGCTCGATGGGCAGGACATCACCTCGACGCCGGTGCACCGCCGCGCTGCGCGCGGGCTGGCGCGGACCTTCCAGAACATCGCGCTGTTCCACGGCTTGAGCGTGCTCGAGAACATCAAGCTCGGTGGCCACCACACGATGCGCGCCGGGCTGCTCCAGAGCCTCGCGCGCACGCCTTCCGCGCGTGACGAGGAACTCGCGCTGCGCGACGAGGTCGAGCGCCGCGTGATCGACTTCCTCGAAATCGACCACCTGCGCCACCGGCAGGTGGAGTCACTGTCCTACGGCCTGCAGAAGCGCGTCGAACTCGCCCGCGCGCTCGCGATGCGCCCGCGCGTGCTGATGCTCGACGAGCCGGTCGCCGGCATGAACCGCGAGGAAACCGAGGACATGGCGCGCTTCATCCTCGACGTGCAAGAGGAGTGGGGCGTCACGGTGCTCCTGGTGGAGCACGACATGGGCATGGTGATGGACATCTCGAGCCACGTGGTGGTCCTCAACTTCGGCCAGGTCATCGCGAGCGGGACGCCCGCCGAGGTGCGCAGCCATCCGGACGTGATCCAGGCCTACCTGGGCGCGGACGAAGAAGAAGGAGCGCGGTGATGGACATGGCGAGCGTCTACGAATTCATCGAGTTCAGCACCATCGGCCTGCTCTCGGGCGGCGTGCTCGCGCTGGTCGCGCTGAGCTTCGTGCTGGTCTACAAGGGCACCGGCGTCGTCAACTTCGCGGTGGGCGAGGTGATGATGCTCGGCGCCTACCTCTACTACGCAGCGCACGTCAGCTTCGGGCTCGGCCCGATCCCGGCTTTCGTGCTGTCGCTGGCGGCGATCGCGGTGCTTGCGGTGCTGGTCGAGCGCATGGTGCTGCGGCCGCTGTCGGGGCAGCCCACCGTGTCGGTGCTGATGGCGACCATCGGCATGGCGAGCATCGTGCACGGCACGGTCGAAGCCATCTGGGGCGGCGACACCTTCACCGTGCCGCCGCTCCTGCCGCGCATGCCGCTCAACCTGGGCGAAGTGCTGATCCCCGGTACCGCGATCGGCAACTTCGCGGTCGCGGCGGTGCTCATCGGCGCCTTCATCGCCTTCTTCCGCTATTCGAAGACGGGCATCGCTCTGCGCGCCACCGCGAGCGATCCGGTGACGGCGGCGACCATGGGCATCGACATCCGGCATGCGCAAAGGCTCACCTGGATCCTCTCCAGCCTCGTCGGCACCGTGGCGGGGGTGCTGATCGCGACCTCGGCCAACCTTTCGCCGCTGCTGGCCTCGACGGCGCTCGCGGCCTTCGCGGTGATCATCCTCGGCGGCCTCGACAGCATCGTGGGAGCGATCGTCGCGAGCCTGATCGTCGGCTGGATCGACGCGGTCGCCGCCGGCTACCTCGGCGGCAAGGCCCGCGACCTCGTGCCCTACGTGGTGGTGCTCGCGATCCTCGTGATGCGGCCGCACGGCATCTTCGGCACCCGTTCCATCGAAAGGCTCTGAACCCATGCGCACCGGTGTCTTCCACGAGTCCCATCGTTCCGAGGAACAGCTCTGGGATTCACCCGCGGCGCGACGTTCGATCGCGGTGTTCGTCATCGCGCTGCTCGCCTTGCCGTTCTACGGCGGCGACTATGTGCTGGCGATGGCATGCATCGTCGGCATCCACATCATCGCGACGCTGGGCCTCAACATCACCACCGGCAGCACCGGCCAGATCTCGCTCGCGCATGCGGCCTTCCTCGGCGTGGGCTGCTACACCGTGGCCTGGCTCGCGAAGCTGGGCGTGCCGTTCTACTTCGCGCTGCCGCTCGGAGGATTGCTGGCTGCGGCGATCGGCATCGTGGTCGGGCTGCCGAGCCTTCGCGTGAAGGGCATCTACCTCGCGATCGCCACGCTGGCCGCGCACTTCATCCTGACCTTCATCTTCCGCGAGTGGGAGCCGGTGACCGGTGGCGTGCCGGGCACCTCGATCCCGCGCGCGAGCCTGTTCGGCTTCGAGTTCATCGGCGACCACCGCAACTTCTACCTGATCTACGCCTGTGTGCTGATCGCGGCGCTGGCGACGCGCAATCTGCAGCGCAGCTATATCGGCCGTGCCTTCATCGCGGTGCGCGACCGCGACATCTCGGCCGAGATCCTCGGCGTGAGCCTGCTGCGCACCAAGCTGCTGGCCTTCGCGCTCGGTGCGTTCTATGCGGGCGTGGCAGGCGGGCTGCTGGGCTACTTCTACGGGAACATCACGCCCGAGTACTTCACCTTCACGCTGTCGATCTACTACCTCGCGGCGATCATCGTCGGCGGCGCGACGGTGCTCGGCAGCATCCTCGGCGCGGCGTTCATGACCTTCGTGCCCGAGGTGCTGCGCCTCGTGGCGCACGGGCTGGCCGAGTGGGCGCCGGGTGTTGCCGGGCTGCTGCTGCCGATGGGGCAGGTGGTGTTCGGCCTCTTGATCATCGTCTTCCTGATCTTCGAGCCGCACGGGCTGTCGGCGATATGGACCCGCGTGCGCCGCGCCTTCCACCTCTGGCCCTTCATCACCTGAGCCAAGCCATTCATCTACAAACCAAGGAGACCGTCATGACCGATTTTCTGAGGCGCAAGTTGATCCAGGCCGCGGGCAGCGCCGCAGCGCTCGGCCCGTTCGCGATGCAGCGCGCGTCGGCACAGGCCAAGGGCGACATCGTGATCGCCGCCTCGCAGCCGATCACCGGCATCTTCGCTTTCGCGGGGACGGCGATGAACAACGGGCTCAACGACTTCGTGCTGTGGAAGAACGCCAATGGCGGCGTGGGCGGCCGCAAGCTGCGCTACGTGTCGGAGGACAGCGGCTTCAAGCTCGACCAGGGCGTGGCGATCTTCAAGAAGCTCATGGCGTCGGAGAAGCCGACCTTCTTCTATGGTGACAGCACGCAGTGGGCCAAGGCGGTGGCGCAGGACGCGGTCGCGGCCGGCACGATCATGACCTCCTCCACCTCGCTCGCGAGCTCGATGGCCGATCCGGTCGGCATGCCGCAGCACTTCGTGCCGGGGCCGATCTACGGCTCGATGCACGAGATCCTGATGGAGTACATTGCCAAGACTTGGTCGAAGAGCGACAAGCCCAAGATCGCCTATGTCTATGCCGACACCGAGTTCGGCCGTGACGGCATTCCGGCGGGCAAGGCGCGCGCGGAAAAGCTCGGCCTGCCGATCGTCTCCGAGATCGTGACCAAGCAGGCCGGCATCGATGTCGCGCCGGAGGTCGCCAAGCTGCGCCGCGCGCGGCCGGACATCGTGATCTTCCAGGGCTACATCCTCGCGCCCATGCCGGAGTTCGTGCGCCAGATGCGCGAGGCCGGCCTGCAGAGCCAGGTGATGGGCACCGCCTGGGGCCTCGACAAGCCCGCCTACGACGCGCTCGGCGCGATGGGCGAGTCGCTCAGCGGCGTGAGCCCGTACCGCTACGGCCACGAGACCGACTCGACCATGATCAACGCGATGCGCGACTTCGCCGCCAGGAACCGGCCCGACATGAAGAACATCTCGCCGTTCTACGTCAGCTCGTGGCTCTCGGGGATGGTGTTCGCCGAGATCGCGGAGCGCTGCATCAAGGCCAACAAGCCGCTCACGCTGCAGAGCATGAAGGCCGCGCTGGAGTCGATGAAGGAATGGGATTCGGGCGGCATCTTCGGCACGCTGGTGGACCTGAGCAAGCACCAGGCGCCGGTCGGCCGCATCTACCGGTACGACCCGAAGACCAAGACGATGGAGCCCGCAAGCTCATGGCTGAAGGTGTGAGCGGCACGCCGGCGCTGTCGATCGCCAACATCGAGGTGGTCTACAACCACTCGGTGCAGGCGCTGCGCGGGCTGTCGATCGAGGTGCCCGACGGCAAGGTGGTGGCCTTGCTCGGTTCCAACGGCGCGGGCAAGACGACCACGCTGAAGGCGGCCTCGGGCATCCTGCCGCTGGAGAACGGCCGCGTGGCCAGCGGGCGGATCCGCTTCTTCGGCGAGGACATCGAGCGCTGGGCGCCGCATGTGCTGCCGCGGCGCGGGCTCGCGCACGTGCGCGAAGGGCGGCATGTGTTCGCCGAACTCACGGTGGACGAGAACCTCGTCGCGGCCGCGAATGCGCTCAGCGGGCGCAGCGGCGGGCGCGGGCTCGACATCGAGGGCGTGTTCCACTACTTCCCGCGCCTCAAGGAACGGCGCAAGCAGCTGTCGGGCTACCTCTCGGGCGGCGAGCAGCAGATGCTCGCGATCGCTCGCGCGCTGATCGGGCAGCCCAGGCTCATCCTGCTCGACGAACCCTCGCTCGGCCTCGCGCCGCTGGTGGTGAAGGACATCTTCTCGATCATCGCCCGCATCAACCGCGAGCAGGGCGTCGCGATGCTGCTGGTGGAACAGAACGCGAAGGTGGCGCTCGGCGTCGCCGACTACGGCTACATCATGGAGAACGGGCGCATCGTGATCAATGGCCCGAAGGACAAGCTGCTCGGAGATGCCGACGTGCAGCGCTTCTACCTCGGCAGCGGCGAGAGCGGCGAGGGGCAGGTGAGCTTCCGCGAGATCAAGCACTACAAGCGCCGCAAACGGTGGTTGTCATGAACACGGACGAACTCAGCCAACTGACGCCGCCGCAGCAACTGCTGCGCTGGGCGCGCGTGCGGCCGGACGCGGTCGCGCTGCGGCAGAAGCAGTTCGGCATCTGGCAGCCGACCACCTGGCGCGGCTATGCCGAGCGCTCGGGCTGGTTCGCGCTGTCGCTTCTGGAACTCGGCCTGCAGCGCGGCGACAAGGTCGCGATCCTCGGCGAGAACCGCATCGAGTGGGTGCTCGCGCAGTTCGGCGTCGGACTCGCGGGCGGCATCGTCGCGGGCGTGTATCCGACCTCGCCGGGCGTGGAAATCGAATACCTGCTCCAGCTCGCTGGCGCACCCATCATCGTCTGCGAGGACCAGGAGCAGCTCGACAAGGTGCTGTCGGTTCGCGCCAACCTGCCCGAGTTGCGGCATGTGGTGGTGATCGATCCGCGCGGCCTCAGGCACTACGACCGCGCGGGCATCCACGAATTCGATGCGCTGGTTGCGCAGGGGCAGCGGCTCGCGTCGGCTCAGCCGGGCCGCATCGAAGCGCTGGCTGCTGAACAAAGTTTGGACGACATCGGCCTGATCGTCTTCACCTCGGGCTCCACCGGCCGGCCCAAGGCCGCGCAGATGACTTGGCGCGGTCTCGGCAGCGCGGCGCGCGGCCTCAACTCGGTGCTGGGGTGCAGCGAGGGCGACGCGCTCGTCTCCTACCTGCCGCTGTGCCATGTGGCCGAGCAGATGTTCTCGATCCATGTGCCGCTGACGACCGGCGCGGTGGTCAACTTCGCCGAGAGCCTGCGCACGGTGCAGGAAGACCTGCGCGAGCTCTCGCCGCAGGTGTTCTTCGGCGTGCCGCGCATCTGGGAGAAGTTCCACGCCTCGATCCAGACCAAGCTGCGCGAGGCCGGCGGCTGGCGCTTGGCGCTGTACCAGCGCGCGATGGCCTCGGTGGGCCGCTTCGCGGATGCGCCGCGCGCGAGTCGCAGCCTGGGACAGCGCATCGCGTGGGCCTTCTGGTATGTGGTCGTCCTGCGCGCGCTGCTCAACTACGTGGGCTTGCGCCGCTGCCGGGTGGCGATCTCGTCCGGTGCGCCGATCGCGCCGGACATCCTGCATTTCTTCCGCGTGCTCGGCGTGCCGATCCGAGAAGCCTACGGACTCACCGAAGCCTCGGGCGCGACCACCATGCAGCCCAGCGATGCATCGCCGGTCGGCACGGTCGGCGTGCCGTATCCGGGCGTCGAAGTGCAGCTCGCGGATGACGGCGAGATCCTCATCCGCGGCGACGTGGTGTTCCGCGGCTACTACCGCAATGCCGAGGCCACGGCGGAGGCGATCGACGCCGAAGGCTGGCTGCATACCGGTGATGTGGCGCGCTGGGACGACGGCCCCGCCGGCCGCGAGCTGCGCATCATCGACCGCAAGAAGGACATCATGATCACCGCCGGCGGCAAGAACATCACGCCGTCGGAGATCGAGAACGCGCTGCGCATCTCGCCCTTCATCAAGGAGGCGATCGTGATCGCGGACCGGCGCCGCTTCGTCTCGGCGCTGCTGCAGATCGATTTCGACAACGTCGCCAACTGGGCCGAGGCGCATGGGCTAGCCTACACCAACTACAAGAGCCTGGTCGAAGAGGAGAAGGTGAGGGCGCTGATCGACGGCGAGGTCGCGGCGGTCAATGCAAGGCTCGCGCAGGTGCAGCAGGTGCGCAAGTTCCATCTGCTGGTGAAGGAACTCGACCACGACGACGGCGAAGTCACGGCGACGATGAAGGTGCGGCGCAAGTCGATCGCGGAGAAATATGCGGATGTGATCGAGGCGATCTATGCCTGAGGCGCTGCCGCGCGGAGCGACGCTGGAAGGGGCCGCAGAAGGGGTCGCGGTGCTGCGCATCGCGCGGCCCGAGCGGCTCAATGCGCTCGACGACGCGACCGTTCGCCTCATCGGCGAGCTGCTCGACCGCGTCGATGCCGATGACGGTTGCCGCGTGCTGATCGTGACCGGCGAGGGCCGCGGCTTCTGCGCGGGTTTCGATCTGTCACTGGCCGGCGATGCGCCGGGTAGCGAATATGGCGAGACGCAGGCGTGGACGAAGCGGCAGGAGCTGTTCGCGGGCCTCGTCACGCGCCTGCGCGGCCTGCGCCAGCCGGTGATCGCGGCCGTCAACGGGCCGGCCAACGGCGCGGGGCTCGGCATCGCGCTCGCAGCCGAGATCCGCATCGCCGCGAAATCCGCCTCGTTCAACGCCGCGTTCGTCAAGGTCGGCATGTCGAGTTGCGACATCGGTGTGAGCTGGCTGCTGCCGCGCGCCGTCGGCAGCTCGCGTTCGTTCGAGATGATGCTGACCGGCCGGATGGTTCAGGCGGAGGAGGCCGCGCGCATCGGCCTCGTGAGCGAAGTGGTCGACGACGATGCATTGATGCCGTGCGCCCTGGAGATGGCGCGGAGCATCGCCGCCCACAGCGCCTTCGCGGTCTGGATGACCAAGCGCGGCGGCTGGGCCAACCTCGAAAGCGCGAGCCTCGCCGGCGCGATCGAGCTGGAGAACCGCACGCAGATCCTCGCGCGCACCACGGGGGATCTCCAGCGCGCTGCGCAGGCTTTGATCGGTCGCCCAAAGCGCGGCGCATGAGCAGCCCTGCAGCGACGGCCGGTTCGATCCAAAAGTATATTGATGCTGATCGTACGCCAGTGTACGATATGGCTTCCAGCGGCCGGAGCCACCGGCCGTCCCTAGACAACACGGAAGAGACATCCATGGTTCTGACCGAAGACCAGAAGGCACTCCAGGAATCGGCACGCCGGTTCGCGCGTGAGCGCCTTCTCCCCGATTACCAGAAGCGCGAGAAGCTCGGCGTGCTCGACCGCGACCTGCTGCGAGAGATGGGCCGCCTCGGCCTGATCGGCGTCGACCTGCCGGAGCGCCTCGGCGGCCTCGGCTCGGATGCGGTCACGACCGGGATCATCGCGGAGGAGCTGGCCTACGGCGACTTCAACATCAGCGCGGTGCCGGTCGGCGTGTCGCTCAACGCTGCGATCCTGATCCGCCATGCGCAGCCGGCGGTGGTCGAGGAATGGGTGCCGCGCATGATCCGCGGCGAAGCCGTGGTCGCGATCTGCCTGACCGAGCCGCGCGGCGGCTCGGACGCGAGCAACCTGCAACTGCGCGCGCGGCGCGACGGCGACCACTACGTCATCAACGGCGAGAAGACCTCGATCACCTTCGCCGACCGCGCGGATGCCTACCTGATCTTCGCGCGCACGGGCAAGCCCGAGGATGGCGCCAAGGGCGTGTCGGCCTTCTTCATCCCGGCCGAGACGCCCGGCATCCAGCGCACGCATTTCGACGACGTGGGCAGCGCGATCATCGGTCGCGGCTCGGTCTTCTTCGACGATGTGAAGGTGCCGGCCAGCCACATGCTGGGTGACGAGGGCAAGGGCTTCACGCAGGTCATGCAAGGCTTCGACTACAGCCGCGCGCTGATCGGACTCCAGTGCGTCGGTGCCGCGCAGGCCTCGCTCGACGAAGCCTGGGCCTATGCGAAGGAGCGAGAGGCCTTCGGCAAGCCGATCGGCCAGTTCCAGGGCGTGAGCTTCCCGCTCGCCGAGGGCGAATCGCAGATTGCCGCGGTGCGCCAGCTCTGCTATCACGCGCTGGCGTTGCGCGACGCCGGCCAGCCGCATACGTCGGAAGCCGCGATGTGCAAATGGATGGGGCCGCGCAACGCATTCGACGTCATCCACCAGTGCCTGCTGACCTTCGGCCACTACGGCTGGAGCAAGGATCTGCCGCACCAGCAGCGCATGCGCGACGTGATGGGGCTGGAGATCGGCGACGGAACCGCCCAGATCATGAAGCTCATCATCGCCCGCGGCCGCATCGGGCGTGACGCGGTGCAGTACTGATCAGGAGCATCATCATGTCGTATCACTCGGTATTCCGCCCCGGCGTCTTCGAGGGCCGGACCATCATCGTCACCGGCGGGGGCAGCGGCATCGGCCGCTGCACCGCGCACGAGCTGGCCTCCCTGGGCGCCCACGTCGTGCTTGTCGGCCGCAAGCCCGAGAAGCTCGAGGCGGTGGCCGCCGAGATCATCGAGGACGGCGGCAGCGTCAGCACGCATGCCTGCGACATTCGCGAGGAAGCGCAGGTGGCAGAGGTGATCGACGCCGTGCTGAAGGCGCGGGGTCGCATCGACGGCCTCGTGAACAATGCCGGCGGTCAGTACCGCGCCCCCATGAAGACACTGTCGACCAAGGGCTTCGAGGCCGTGGTACGCACCAATCTGACCGGCGGCTTCATCTTCATGCGCGAGGTCTACACGCGCTGGATGGAGGCCAATGGCGGCGCCATCGTGAACATCATTGCCGACATCTGGAACGGCTGGCCCGACTACGCCCACTCGGGCGCGGCGCGCGGCGGCATGCTGACCTTGAGCGAAACCGCGGCCTGCGAATGGGCCGCATCGGGGGTGCGCGTGAACACCGTCGCGCCGGGCGGCATTGCCTCCAGCGGCTTCGACGCCTACACGCCGGAAGCGCAGGCGAAGATCCTCGAATATCCGCCGACCGTGCCCCTGCAGCGTTACGGCACCGAGGCCGAACTGTCGGCGGCGATCGTGTTTCTGCTTTCGCCGGCAGCCGCGTACATCACCGGCACCTGCGTGCGGGTTGACGGCGGCACGCCGAATGCGCGCGGCACCTGGAAGCTGCAGCCATCCGACCGAAGCAAGCCGTTCGAAGGCTTCCACCGCGCCAAGCAGCCAAAACTGTTGACCGAGGGGGTTCCGAAGTCGTGAAGATCGTGCTCGTTCGCCACGGGCGTCCCGACGAAGACGATCACGAGCGGCCGCACGATCCGCCGCTGCGCGCCGACGGCGTTGCGCAGGCGCGCGCGGTGGCCGACCGGCTGGCGCTGGAAGGCATCACGCGCATCGTGAGCAGCCCGATGACGCGAGCCTTTCAGACGGCGCAGCCGCTCGCGCAGCGGCTCGGCCTGGCGATCGAGACGATCGATGGCTGGGCCGAGGCCGACCGGCACGCGGGCCGCTACCGCTCCACCGAGACCCTGCGCGCACTCGGGGAAAGCGAGTGGTCGCGCTTTCTCGACGACCCGATCGCCTTCTTCGGCGGCGACACGGCGGCATTCCGCAGCGGCGTGCTGGACGCGCTCGGCGCCACCATCGGCGAGCTGCCGAGCGACGCGCACGTCGCGGTGTTCACGCACGGCCTGCCGATCAACGTGGTGCTGTCGCATGCGCTGGGCCTGCCGCGCCTCGTTCACTTCGCGCCCGGCTACGCGTCGATGACGCGGCTGCGCGCGCTGCCCGGCGGCGCGATCGGTGTCGCGAGCGTGAACGAGCGCAACCACCTGCCGCCATTGGTGAAACCTGCGCCTCGCGCCAGAACCTCTTCCGACTGACTCCAATGCAAACGCTCATGGACGATGCCGCGCTGGCGCCGAAGATCGCCGACTATCTCGCAGCGCAACTCGGCCATCCGGTCGAGATCGGGCCGGTGCGGCGCTTTCCGGTCGGCTTCTCGTGGCTCACCTACTCGGTGCCGGTGAGCGGCATCGACGGCGACACCGACACGCGCGAACTCATCCTGCGGCTCGGCCCGGACTATGGCCTCTTCGCGCCCTACAGCGCGCGCCCGCAGGTGCTGTCGATGCAGTCGCTCGAAGGCAGCGAGGTGCCGGTGCCGCGTGCCTACTGGAGCAGCGACGATCCGTCGATCCTCGGTGCGCCGTTCATGTTCTGCGAGAAGGTCTCGGGCGAGGCAGTGGTGCCCTGGGTCTCGGCCAACGAGCCGGGCCTCGAAGACAGCTTGCGCCGCCGTCTCGCCGAGCAGTTCATCGATGCACTGGCCGCATTGCACCGCGTCCCGTGGCAGAGCAAGCCGGTCGCCGAGCTCGCGCACGGCATCACCGCGCAGAACACAGCACGGCTGAACGTCGAGCACTGGGAAGCCCAGATCGCGCGCTGGGCGATGCGGCCCTATCCTCTCGCCGATTGGGGCGTGCGCTGGCTCAAGGCGCATTGCCCCGAGGCGCCGCGCGTGTCGATCGTGCACGGCGACTACCGCACCGGCAACTTCCTCGAACATGGCGGGCGCATCACGGCGATCCTCGACTGGGAGCTGGTGCATCTCGGCGATCCGCATGAAGACCTGGGCTGGGCGAGCCTGCCGATGTACATGGGCGGCAGCAAGCTGATCTGCCGCCTTGCCGAGCCCGAGTGGTTCTATGCGCGCTACGGCGAGAAGGCGGGCTTCGAGGTCTCGATGCCCTCGGTGCGCTACTACCAGGCGCTGTCGCTGCTCAAGCTGGCGGCCACCCACATGGCGGCGGCGCGCTGCTTCGAGGAAGGGCGCTTCAACGACATGCGCATGCCGGCGATGGGCAGCCAGGTCGCAACCTGCCTCAGGCAGATGGAAAAGACCATCGAGGGGAGACGATGAACAACTCCTTTGCCCGCCTCATCGACGGCATGAACGCCACGCTGCGCGAGGAAGTGCTCACGCGGCTTCACGACGAATTCGCGCGCGGCCAGGTCTACGGCGTCATCAACCTGCTGAACACCTTCAAGGTGCGCGCCGACTGGTCCGCCGGCTTCCTGCGCGAGCAGGTCGGCAAGCACTTCGACACGCTGGACCGGTTCGCGGCGCTCGTGCGGGACAGGGCGCCGGCGGTGCGCCTGCCGGAGTTGCCGGCGCGGCCCGCGCTGGAGTGCGCCTCGGTCGCCGAGCTGCTGAGGTTGCGCGACGAGGTCAATGGCGCGATCTGCGCGCTGCTGGGTTGGCTCGAAGCGCAGCAGGCCGGCCTCGGGGCGCCGCTGGCGGCCGAACTCGAAGCCCTGCTGCGCGACTCGATGCGCGCCGAGATCGCGATCGAACTGAAGAACTCGCCGCTTCCGCTTTTTGCGGAGATGTCGAGCGGCCGCGAGAGCTGAGTTTGATCCGCAGACCACGGACCAGGAACGCAGACGCCGAGCCCGGAGTGCAAGGTACAGTGAGCCGCATGGCCCAAGCAGACTCGCAGCCCGCGCGCTACCGCACGCTGGAGATCGCGCGCAGCGACGACGGCTTCGCGACCGTGGTGCTGAACCGGCCCGAGAGACTGAACACGCTGTCGAACGAGCTGCGCCGCGAGTTCGTCGACGCGCTGGCGGCGCTTGAACAGGACCCCAGCGTGCGCGTGCTGGTGCTTACCGGCGCGGGCCGTGCCTTCTCCGCCGGCATGGACCTCGACGAATGGGGTGCGACCGGCGAGATCGCCGCCGGCGCGTACGACAACGATCCGGTGCGCGCCATTCGCGCCTTCAGCGGTCCCGTGATCGGTGCGATCAACGGGCTCGCGATGACCGGCGGGCTCGAGATCGCGCTCTCATGCGATCTGCTCGTGGCATCGACGCAGGCGCGCTTCGCCGATACGCACGCGCATGTCGGCCTGCTGCCGGGCTGGGGCGGATCGGTTCGCATGGCGCGGGTCATCGGCCTCGCGCGCGCGAAGGAGCTCGCGTTCACCGGGCGCTACCTCGGCGCAGAGGAAGCGCTCGACTGGGGCATGGTCAACCATGTCGTCGAGCCCGAGGCGCTGATGCCCAAGGCCGAGGAGATCGCACGCCAGATGGCCGCCGCCGTTCCCGAAACGCTCAAGGCCTACAAGCGGCTGCTCGACGAAGGCGCGGCGCTGGGCATGAACGAAGCGCTGGCGCTGGAGCGCCGTCTTTCGATCGAGAACAACTCGCAAGCCGACCGCGCCTCGATCGATGCGCGCGTGGCTGCGATGGTTGCGCGGCGGAAGAAATCCAGATAGCGGGCGGGCCGGGGCGCCTGCCGGTGGGTTGTCTTCGCAGGCGAAGCCGGCTGCAGTGCGCTCCTCGGCGCTCCACAGGCGCACCTCAGCCCACCGGCAGGCGCCTCGGCCGGAAAGGTTTCAGCGCAATGCCGATGCGGCGCGATTCGCCTCGATCAATGCTTTGAGGGTGCGCGTGGATTCCATGACCGCGCCGAGTCAGTGCCCCGCCGCGCCCGGCAGGCGCGGGCTTCAAACCGAGTTCAACCAAATCCTAGGACTTTCGTACTAGGTAGGGCCGTAGGGCATGGGAGTTAAGTCCCATGCAAAAGGGGATGAATCTCTCATGTGCCCCGTTCCCCCTGTAACTACATTGGCTTACAAGTAATTCTTTCATACACATATGAACGCGGAATTCCGATCCCTGCTCGAACTGCTCGGCATGCTGCTGACAGATCCGCGCACGAGCGTGCTGATTGCTCTCCTGGTGATCGGCGCCGCCCGCGACTACCGGACGTTCAAGATCCCGAACTGGCTGACCTATGGCGGCGCGACCTTTGCGCTGATCTACAACACGGTCGTCCCGTTTCCCTTCCACGCGGGATTCTTGTGGGCCTTCGGCGGCCTGTGGGTCGGGCTCCTGCTGATGCTGCCCATGTACATCCTGCGCGCCATGGGTGCGGGCGACGTCAAGCTCATGGCGATGGCGGGTGCCTTTCTCGGCGCGAGCGATGCGTTCTATGCCGCGCTCTACGTGTTCATCGTGGGCGGCATCTTCGCCCTCGGCTACGGCATCGCGCACCGGGCCTTCGGGCGCGTGCTGCTCAACATCAAGGGCATCTTCGGCAGCCTGATCCTGGCCGCGATCACCAGCACGCGGCCGGACATGCAAGGCACCGTCACCAAGTCTGTCGGCAAGCTGCCATACGGGGTCAGCATCGCCCTCGGAACCATCGGCTACGTGGTAGCCCGGCAACTGGGCTACGCGTCGTAGCCCGTCTCGAAGCACGAAAGCAAGGGGCAAACCCATGAGGAATCTCAAAGCCATTTCCCTGATGATCCTGGCCGTCCTGCTCGGCCTGGCCGCCGCGGTCTATGCGGCCGGCTGGGTCGCCCGCAAGGGCAGCATTGCATCGAACAAGGTGGTCGTGGCGACTGTCGATATCGAGCTCGGCAGTCGCATCAACGAGCAGATGCTCTCGGTCACCGACTGGCCCAGCGGCTCGCTGCCGCCAGGCACCTACTCGGACCTCAAGGACCTGCAGGAGCGCGTCGCGAAAGTCGGCATCCTGCGCGGCGAGGCGGTGCTCGAAGGCAAGCTCGCGCCCAAGGGCACGCAGGGCGGCCTCTCGGCCGTGATCTCGCCGGGCAAGCGCGCGATGACCGTGCGGGTCAACGACGTCGTCGGCGTCGCGGGCTTCGCGCTGCCGGGCAACTACGTGGACGTGGTGGTCCATGCCCAGCAGGACAAGGGCAAGGGCGAGGAAGCCAGGCCGATCAGCAAGACCGTGCTCGAACGCGTGCTCGTGCTGGCCGTGGCCCAGGAGGCAGGCCGCGACGACACCAAGCCCAAGGTGGTAAGCGCCGTGACGCTCGAACTGAGTCTCGAGGACTCCGAGAAGCTCGACCTCGCGCGCAGCGTCGGCACCCTGTCGCTGGTGCTGCGCAACCAGATCGACGGCGACACCGTGGCCACCGACGGCATCACCAAGAACCAGCTCTTCGGCATCAAGGAAGCGCCCGCGGCGGCGCTGGCGCCCGCCAAGGTCGTGTCCGAAGCCAAGCCCAATGCGCCCCGGCCCCGGCCGGTGGCCCTGCCCGCGTCGCAATGCGTCGAAGTCGTGCAGAACGCCAGCCGCTCGCTGAGCTGTTTCTGAACTCATCACCCGAGGAGCCCAGCTCGTGACCACTCATATGTTTAGATCCAGCAAGACGGCCATTGCTTTCGCCGCCTGCGCACTGCTGATGACGGGCCCCGGGGCGGTCGGGCAGACGATGCCCGTGCAGGGCTCGGCGGTGGCCGCATCCGCCACCGCGCCTGCGATGGCCTCGGCGCAGTTCTCCGAGCACAAGCGCTGCTCGCGCGTGGAGGTCGACACGCCAGCCACGGTGACACTCGGCAAGTCGACGGTCATTCCGCTCAAGTCTCGCGTGACCCGGATACTCGTGAGCGGCCAGCCGCCGTCGCCGCGCCCCGTAGCCATGCCAGCCAACGGCTACGCGCCCACACCAGGGATGCCGATGGGCGCGCCGCCGATGCAGGCGAATGCGCAGGACGGCGTGGCCGAGATGGAAGTCATGCTGCTGAGCCCCACGGATCTGTTCTTCCGCGGCAAGCGCGCGGGCTCGATGAACGTGATCATGCAGAACGCCGAAGGCGTGTGCTTCATCAAGGACATCGTCGTCACCGTCGACCCGGGCGCCCTGCAGGCCAAGCTCGCGGAACTGATGCCCGGCGAGAACCGCATCAAGGTGCGCGGCGCCGAGAACTCGCTGGTGCTCAGCGGCGAGGTCAGCGACCCCGGCAAGCTGGACGAGGTCATGACCCTCGCGGCCTCCTACGGCGACGCCAAGAAGGTCGTGAACATGCTGCGCACCGCGGCGCCGCAGCAGGTGATGCTCGAGGTGAAGATTGCCGAGGTCAGCAAGACCCTGCTCGACAAGCTCGGCGCCAGCCTGGCCCTCACCAAGAGCTACAGCGGCGGCATGAACACCTACACGCTGCTGTCGAACTTCCTGAGCGGCGGTGCGGGGCTGATCGAAGCGCTGCGCGTTGGGCGCGCGCAGCTCCAGCTGGATGGCCAGAAGGATGACGGCATCGTCCGCGTGCTGGCCGAGCCCAACGTGATGGCGATCAGCGGGCAGCAGGCCAGCTTTCTCTCGGGCGGAAAGATCTTCATTCCGGTATCGCAGAGCGCCACCGGAACGCTGGCGCCCACCATCACGCTCGAGGAGAAGGAATTCGGCATCGGCGTGAAGTTCACGCCCACGGTCCTGAACGGCGGCCGGATCAATCTCAAGATGGTCTCCGAAGTGTCGGACCTGTCTCAGACCGGTTCGCCGTTCACAACGGTCAACAACGTCACCGCCGTGCTGCCTTCCCTCACGGTGCGCCGCGCGGACACCACCGTGCAGCTCAACGACGGACAGAGCTTCGTGATCGCGGGTCTCATCAAGAACAACATGACCGAGACCATCAAGCGCTTCCCGGGCCTCGGCGAGATCCCCGTGATGGGCGCGCTGGCACGCAGCACGGAGTTCCAGACCGACCAGAGCGAACTGCTGTTCGTGATCACGCCGCGCTTGGTCAAGCCCCTGCCCGAAGCGCCGCGCCTGCCCACCGACAACCACGTGGTGCCGACCCGCGCCGAGGTGTACCTGAACGGCGCAGTCGAGAGCGCCACGCCGCCGGCCGACGCGCCGCCGCCGCAATTCCAGCAGCAATAAGGAGTGCAGACCATGAAGACCCAAACCCTGGCCTTGCTGGTCGCCGTGCTGACGGCGGGCTGCCAGCACGTGACCCCGAACTACGACGCGCGCTTCGGCGATGCCGTTCGCGATGCGAAGCGGATGCAGACCATAGACCCGGACGCCGGGAGGAAGAACCCGGACATGGCGCTGGGCCTCGATGGCCAAGCGGCGCATGACACGCTCATCCGCTATCACGAGAGCTTCAAGGAGCCGCCGCCGGCAGTGAATGTCATCAACATCGGTGGCGCCATCGGGGGCGGCGGCGCCCGCTAGTCCTTGCGCACCTATCGATCAAACGACCTCTTCTGAAAGGAGTCCAGCCTATCGAAGAAAGAACACGCAACCAGATTTTCGTTTTCTCAATCAAGCATATTCTTATAGGTGAATATATGAACTCCATTCGCAAATTCCTCCGTGGCCTGGCAATCGAAGAAGACGGCGCACAAGTCGTCGAGTACGCGCTCATCATCGCGGTCGTGTCGATCGCCTTGGTCATTGCGCTTTCGGCCATCGCTGGTGGTGCAAACAACCCGTTCGCCACGTTCATCGCGCGAGTGACGACCTGCCTGACCAATACCACTCCTGGTTCCTGCAAGTGAATATATGAATGCCATTGGCAAATCCCTCCGTGGCCTGGCAATCGAAGAAGACGGCGCACAAGTCGTCGAGTACGCGCTGATCATCGCGGTCGTGTCGATCGCCTTGGTCATTGCGCTTTCGGCCATCGCTGGTGGTGCAAACAACCCGTTTGCCACGTTCATCGCGCGAGTGACGACCTGCCTGACCAATACCACTCCTGGTTCGTGCGTCTGATTCGCTGTGCGACGGCAGCGCCAATGCACGAGCGCTGCCAGTCGCGCATTTTGGACGTCGGTTCCAGTTGAAGTCTTCAACGAGGAGAGAGAAGTGCTAGCACGTTTGATTCGACAAGAGGAAGGCGCGCACGTCGTCGAATACGCGCTGATCATCGCGATGATCTCTATCGCGCTCGTACTGGCCTTGCAGCCTCTGATCATTGGCGCCAATTTTGCCGGCTTCATCGCGCGATTCCTGGCGTGCCTGACGGGCGTCTGCGCCTGACCAACGCCTTCTGCAACACCCATCCATGAGCGTCCACCCTATGCCAAAGCTCGCCAGCTTTCAACGACAGCGGGGCGCATTCATTGTCACAGCTGCGCTGTTCCTTTTGTTCCTGCTCGGCTTCATGGGCATCGCCCTTGACTTGGGACATCTGTTCGTTGTCCAGACAGAGTTGCAAACGGCCCTGGATAGTTGCGCGCTCGCGGCAGCCCAGGAACTCGACGGCCAGCCAACGGCACTGGATCGTGCCCGAAGCGCCGGCAAGACTTCGGGGAACTTGAACCGCGTCAACATGCAATCGACCGCCTGGGACGGCCAAGGCCAGCTAGTCGACGCGAGCATTACGTTCAGGGATTCGGCTTATGTGCCGACCACGGTCCCGGCTGTAGCCCGATATGCGCAGTGCCAGCACACGCAGTCCAACGTCAACATGTGGCTCTTGAAAATGATGGGGGCGTTCACCGGCGACGCCACTGCCTACCCGCCGACAGGCAATGTTGGGGCCATGGCCGTCGCCACGCGCGCCAGCGCGCAGACCACCTGCCCGGTGCCGCTCGCGCTCAAACCCAAGCCAACCGGCACCGCTCCGAACTATGGGTTCGCGGTCGGCGAATGGGTCACTCTGATCAACGCGCAGAATGCCGCAGCCGGCGGTGAGATTGGCTGGGCCAATCTCGACGGATCGAACAATGCCGCCGAAACGGAAGCCGAGCTGAACGGTCACTGCGGCACCAAGGTGGGCGACACCTTGGGCACACCCGGCGTGCAGACCTCCGTGGCCGATGCATGGAACTATCGCTTCGGGATCTACAAGAACTCCGGCAGCCCGGCCTCGACGGTGGGTAATCCGGACTACACCGGCTACGCCTATACCGCCACCAACTGGCCGGCCAAGCAGAGTGCCTATGACGGGCCGGCACCCGGCGCGGCTTCGCCGACCGCACAGAATTTTCTGACCAAGCGCCAGTCATTCGCTTCGTGCGCCGACACGGGAACCAAGGTCAACGGCGCGAACAGCTGCGAATCGATCACCGGCCTGTCGTTGAACAGTTTCCAGAACCTGGCCGCGCCCGGCAATACGACCGGCGGCCACAAGCAGTACGGACGCAGCCGAAGGATCGTCACGGTTCCCGTGATCAATGCCGCCAACGGCGTGATCGACTATGCATGCATGTTCATGCTGCAGCCGCTCTCGATCCCCATGACGAACGTCCAGCTCGAGTTCAGGGGCAATGCGTCGGCCACGAATAGTCCGTGCACGACGAGCGGACTGGCGGGCGGCGCGGCGGGCCCGCTGGTTCCCGTCCTGGTGAGGTGATCCGATGAGAAATAGACAAAGACAACGCGGTGTGGCACTGGTGGAACTGGCCCTGATCACTCCCTTGCTGCTGCTCCTGACCTTCACCACGACCGAATTCGGTCGCGCGTTCTACGAATACAACGCCGTGACCAAGTCGACGCGCGATGCCGTGCGGTACCTGTCTTTCCAGACGCCGGGCACCAAGATCAACGAAGCACGAAACCTTATCGTGTATGGCAATCCCGCGGGCTCCGGCACGCCCCTTGTCCGGGGTCTGACGCTCGCCAATGTGCCGGTTGCGAGCTGCTGCACCTGGCAAACCGCAGGCACGAACCCGGTGGTGAACACGGTGACGGTTCGGGTGACCAACTTCACCTTCCATTCGCTCTTTGCCGGCGTGTTCGGCACTGTCTTTGCCAATGCCAACGGTGACATCGTCTTCAGCGACATCACTGCCACCATGAGGGCCGCCACATGATGCATCGGCAATCCGGCGCCACAACGGTCGAATTCGCACTCGGCCTCATCGTGTTCCTCATGCTCCTCTTGGGGATCACGGATTTCGCCCGCATGCTCTTTACCTGGGGCGCGGCCAACGAAGCGACGAGGGCAGGCGCCCGCTACGCGGTCGTATGCGACGACACCGGCAACCAGGCACAGGTGCTGGCCAGGATGCAGGCCCTGCTGCCGCAGATCACCACCATCAACCTGGCCTGGATTCCGGCAGGCTGCAACGCCGCAACCTGCGAAGGGGTCACCGTGACCATCACGGGACTCGACTATCAATGGATTTCGCCGATTGCCGGTGCGGCCGCGCTCGCGCCCATTCCGATGCCGACTTTCTCGACCTTCCTGCCCAGGGAAATCATGCGCCAGGATCCCAATAGCCCCGCCATCTGCTCGTAAAGAAGATTGGATGCACGAAATGAAAATTGCCATCATCTCGCCCAATCGGGCCCACCTCGACAACATGTCTCCGGTTCTGAGTGCTCGAGGCCACACCGTGTTGACTTTCGACGGCGGCAAGAGCCGGATGCGGTCTGTCGTGGAGCAGGAGCAGCCTGACCTGCTGCTGGTCGACGGCATGTGCTGCGATGCCAACGAACTGGTGTTGGTCGAGCACGTGACGACGCATCATCCGAAGACCGCGATCGTGCTGCTGTGCGCGACGCACACGCCCGAATTCCTGCTCAACTCGATGCGCGCCGGCGTGCGCGAGGTACTGCCTTCGCCCGCCGGCCCCGCTGCGCTCGAGGCCATGGTCCAGCGTGTCGCAGCCAAGCTCGCGGGCTCGCACGGCCACGCAGGCGGAAAGCTGCTGGCCTTCATGCCGTGCAAGGGTGGCAGCGGTGCCACCTTTCTCGCGACCAACCTGGGCTGGCAGCTCGCGGAGCACAACTCGGTGCTGCTGGTGGACCTGAACCTGCAGTTCGGCGACGCGCTGTCCTTCGTGAGCGATGAAAAGCCCAAGTCGACCATCGCGGACGTGGCCCGCGAGTTCAACCGGCTCGATGCCTCCTTCCTCGCGGCCAGCGCGGTCAAGGTCACGCCGAGCTTCAGCTTGCTGGCAGCCCCCGAGGATCCTTCCATGGCCATGGAGGTGCAGCCCGAGCACATCGATGCCATCCTGGGTCTCGCCGTGCTCACGTACGACTTCGTCCTGCTCGATATGTCGCGCGCGCTGGACACCCTGTCGATCCGCGCGCTCGACCGCGCGCATCGCATCTATCCCGTGCTGCAGGCCGGCCTGCCCGGCTTGCGCAACGCCCGCAAGCTGCTCGGCGTCTTCAAGTCGCTGGGCTATGCGCAGGACAAGATCGAGCCGCTGATCAACCGCTTCGACAAGATCGGCGAAATCGGCGCGCAGGAGGTGCGCCGGTCGCTGGGCGACGCCGGGCATCGCCTGATCGCCGATGCGCCGAAGGAAGTGGCCGCCGCCATCAATCGCGGTGTCCCGCTGGCGCGACTCGCGCGCTCCAGCCCGGTGGTGCGTGACCTGGGCGAGCTGGTCTATGCCCTGTCCCCGCGTCAGGAAGTCAGTCCAAGTCTCTTCAACCGGCTGTTCGGCCGGGCCTGATCCTCGAAAGGCACCCATGTCCCTGCGTGAAAAACTCAATGTGGTGGCAGCGGAGTCCGCCGCCCGTCCCATGCTGCATGTCGCCTCCGACGAAGCCGCCAATGCCGGAACTTCGGATGCCTACAAGGCGCTCAAGAGCCGGCTGCATCTCAAGCTGCTCGAGAAGTTTGACCTGGCCGCGCTGGACACGCTGACGCCGGAGGCCCTGCGCAATGAGATTGCGACCATGGTCGGCCGCCTCGTGCTGGAAGAGCAGGCGGCGGTCAACGATCTCGAGAGCCGCACGCTGATCCGCGACATCCAGCACGAGATGCTGGGCTTCGGACCGATCGAGGTGCTGATGGCCGACCCGACAGTCTCGGACATTCTCGTGAACCGCTTCGACCAGATCTATGTCGAGCGCCGCGGGCGCCTGGAGCTGACCTCGATCGCCTTTACGGATGAGAAACACCTGCTGCGCATCATCGACAAGATCGTCTCGCGCATCGGGCGGCGCATCGACGAGTCGAGCCCGATGGTCGATGCGCGCCTGCCCGACGGCTCGCGCGTGAACGCGGTGATCCAGCCCATTGCGCTCGACGGGGCGATGATGTCGATCCGCCGCTTCGCGCACAAGCCGCTGAAGATGCAGAATCTCGTCGAGGACTTGAAGAGCCTGACGCCGCAAATGGCCCAGATGCTCGAGGCGCTCAGCAAGTCCAAGGTCAACATGATCATCTCGGGCGGGACGGGCGCCGGCAAGACCACGCTGCTGAACATCCTCTCGGGCTACATCCCGGAAGCGGAACGCGTGGTGACCATCGAGGATGCGGCGGAGCTGCAGATGCAACAGCCGCACGTGGTGCGCCTGGAGACGCGGCCGGCCAACATCGAGGGCCGCGGCGAGATCACGCAGCGCGCGCTGGTGCGCAACGCGCTGCGCATGCGGCCCGACCGTATCGTGATCGGCGAGGTGCGCGGCGCCGAAGCTGTCGACATGCTGCAGGCCATGAACACGGGCCACGAAGGCTCGCTGACCACCATCCATGCCAACAACCCGCGCGATGCGCTCTCGCGGCTCGAGAACATGATCGGCATGGCCAACCTCAACCTGCCGCACCGCGCGGCGCGCCAGCAGATCGCCTCGGCCATCACGGTGGTCATCCAGGCACTGCGCATGACCGACGGCAAGCGCAAGATCACGAGCATCCAGGAGATCACCGGCATGGAAGGCGAGGTCATCACCATGCAGGAGATCTTTGCCTACCGCCAGACCGGCGTCGGCCCGGAAGGCCAGGTGGAAGGCTACTTCCATGCGACCGGCGTGCGCCCCAAGTTCGCCGACCGGCTGCGCGCCTTCGGCGTGCCTTTGCCGGACGAGATCTTCGATCCGGCAAAAAGATACCAGTGAGGAGCCACGATCATGCAAGACTTCACGGGCAATTCCCTGCTCACGGTCGTGGTGCTGGTGTTCGTCGCCATGCTGCTGCTGCTCGAAGGCCTCTACTTGCTGTGGAAGTCATACAAGAGTCCCGAGGCACGGCAGCTCGAGAAACGGCTGCAGGCGCTCTCGGGCTCGCGCGACAACACGCCGCAGGCAAAGATCCTCAAGGAACGCATGCTCAGCGAAGTCCCGGCGCTGGAGCGCTGGTTGCTTCGGATGCCGCGCGCGAGAGAGCTGGACCGGCTGATTCTCCAATCCGGGCTCAATTGGACGGTCTCGAAGCTGCTGCTCGGGTGCGTTGCACTCGGCGTCTCAGGAGGCATGGCGGCCATGGTGATCGGACACCAATCCGAAGCATTCGGTCTGATTGCAGGCGGAACGCTCGCGCTGGCGCCCTTCGTTTACCTGAGCTATCGGCGCAGCAAGCGTCTGAAGCGCCTTGAGCAGCAGTTGCCGGAGGCGCTCGACCTCATGACGCGGTCGCTGCGCGCCGGTCATGCCTTTTCCTCTGGCTTGCAAATGGTCGGCGAGGAAATGGCGGAGCCGATCGCCTCGGAATTCCGCATAGTGCATGACGAGGTCAACTTCGGCGTGTCGCTCCAGCAGGCCATGGCCAACTTGACCGAGCGAGTCCCGATCACGGATCTGCGCTATTTCGTGGTGGCGGTGCTGATCCAGCGCGAGTCGGGCGGCAACCTGACCGAAGTGCTCGGCAACCTGAGCCGCCTGATTCGCGAGCGATTGAAGCTGCTGGCCAAGGTGCGCGTGCTCTCTGCCGATGCGCGGCTCTCGGCATGGGTCCTCGGCCTCATGCCCTTCCTGCTGGCGGCACTCATGAACTGGGGCAATCCGAAGTTCATGCAGCCTTTCTGGACTGATCCGATTGGCCTCGCGATCATCAAGTACATGCTTACGCTGATGTTCATCGGTGCGCTCATTCTCAGTCGGATCGTGCGCATTCGCGTCTAGGAGACTTCCATGCTCGTTCTTTCCGCGTTAGTCTTCCTCGCCGTCACGCTGGGGTTCGCGGGCGTTTACTTGTGGTGGGCGCCGACCCGGGCCGAACAGCGTCTGAAGGCGTTCTCCCCGCCCGAAAAGTCGCAGTGGACCGAGACCGTCGTCAAACTCGTGGGGCCCTTCGCGCAGCTTTCCTCGCCGACCGGCGACGAGGAAGCGTCGCCGCTTCGCCTCAAATTCCTCCGGGCCGGCATACGGCACCGTGATGCGAGCCTGATCTATTTCGGCATCAAATCCGTGCTGCCCCTGCTGTTTGGCGTCATGACCTTCGTCCTGCTGCGCGGGTTCAAGCAGACCGAGGGGATGACGCTCATCCTCTGGCTGCTCATTGCCGCGCTTTTCGCTTGCTATTTGCCGAATGCCTACCTCTGGTTATGCGCCAGGGGGCGCAAACGCGAGATCTTCGAGAACTTCCCCGATGCTGCCGATCTGATGCTGGTCTGCGTGGAGGCCGGCTTGGGCCTCGATGCGGCGCTGACCAAGGTGACTGACGAGATACGCATCAAGAGCGAGGCATTGGCGCAGGAACTGCACTGGACCAATCTCGAGATGCGCGCCGGCAGCGCCCGCGACAAGGCGTTACGCAATCTTGCACTGCGCACCGGCGTCGAGGAGATTGGAACCTTCGCCACCATGCTGACGCAGGCCGACAAATTCGGCACCAGCATCGGCGAATCACTGCGGGTGTTCTCGGACGACCTGCGGCATAAGCGCCAGATGCGCGCCGAGGAACTGGCCGCGAAGGTGCC